>NZ_CP024903.1:2473080-2782215 GCF_003330765.1 Burkholderia pyrrocinia
TTCACCGGCAGCACGGCCGTCGGCGCCCGGGTCATGAAGACAGCGGCGGACACGATCAAGGGCGTCGGCCTCGAACTGGGCGGCAAGTCGTCGATCGTCGTGTTCGACGACGCCGACCCCGATTTCGCGGTCGAGCTGATCGCGGGCGGCGGCCTGTTCAACGCAGGACAGATGTGCTCGGCCACGTCGCGCGTGCTCGTCGCCGCCCCGCTCGCCGACGACCTGATCGCGCGCCTCGCGCGACGGATCGACGCGATCGTCGTCGGCCCGCCGTTCGCGCCCGGCGTACAGATGGGACCGTTAACGAACCACGCGCAATATGAACGCGTGAAGCGTCACATCGCGCAAGGCAAGACCGACGGCGCGCGGCACGTGACGGGCGGCGACGTGCTCGCGGGCCCCGGCTACTTCATCCGGCCGGCGCTGTTCGCCAACGTGCCTGCCGACAGCGCGCTATGGCGCGAGGAAATCTTCGGCCCGGTGCTGTGCATACGCGCGTTCGATACCGAGGACGACGCGATCGCAGCCGCCAACGATACCGAATACGGGCTCGTCGCGACCATCGTCACGCGCGACGCCGCACGCGGCAAGCGGGTCGCCGGCGCGCTCGAGGCGGGCGTCGTGTGGATCAATACGCCGCAACTGATCTATCCGCAAACCTCATGGGGCGGCTACAAGCGCAGCAGCGTCGGTCGCGAGCTCGGCCCGTTCGGGCTGGCCGCGTTCCAGGAAATCAAGCAGGTGATGATGCCGGCCCGTTGAGACCGGCCGGGCCATGCGTTTATGTCATGCCGCGCATGCGGATATTTCGTTTGTTGCGGAAATTTGACCTCCCTACAGTGCATTCACCCCAGCGCCGCCGACCAGCGGCCGACAACGATTCACACGACGTCGTTCGACAGGAGACAGCCATGCAACACTTCAAGGCGGGAAGAAGGCAGGTGATCAAGACGCTCGGCACGGCGCTCGCCGCCTCCGCCCTTCCGATGCCATTCATCAGTACTGCAAAAGCACAGGAGCGCGCTTTCGCGGGCAAGACGCTGCGCCTGCTCACGTGGTCTGACGATACCGGCGCGGCTGCGTTGCGCAACATCGCAGAAACGTTTTCCCGGAAGACCGGCGCCCGTGTGATCGCCGACCGCGCGGACGGCACCTCGGGCATGGTCGCCAAGGTCAAGGCCGCGGGCGAGCGGCCGACCTACGACGTGATCACGCTGGCCGGCGTCGGCGCAGCCGGCCTCGCCGAAGCCGGCCTGCTCGCGAAGCCGGACCTGAACCGGCTGCCGAACCTGAAGGATGTCGCACCGCAGTACCGCACGGGCGCGAACGGCTTCGGCATCGGCTACCTGCTGTGGTCGGACGGGCTGATCTATAACACGTCGACCGTGAAAACCGCGCCGTCGAGCTACGAAGCACTGTGGGATCCGAAATACGCGGGGCGCCTGTTCCTGCCCCCGCCCGAATGGGCCGAGGCAGTCGATCTCGCGATCGTCGCCGCGAAGCTGGCCGGCGGTTCGCAGCAGAACATCGATCCGGGCTTCCGCAAGCTCGCGGAGCTCAAGGACCGCGTGATGACGCTCGGCGAGAACCCGAACCAGGTCGCCGACCTGTTCCGCACCGGCTCGCTCGACATCGGCGGCATCTACTCGCCCGCTTTCTTTCCGGACCAGATCCGCAAACCCGACTACAAGATGGGCGTCACCTACGGGATGAAGGAAGGCTTCGCGACGCAACTGATGTTCACGGTGATCCCGAAAGCGCACCCGGGCGATCTCGACCTGATCCACGCGTTCATCAACCACGCGCTCGATGCGGGTGTGCAGGGCCGGATGGCGGCCGACGTGTTGAACGGGCCGGTCAATTCGAAGGCCGTGATCCCGGCGGAAAGCCGCGCGTTCGTGCCGTCGCCGCAGCAAATCGCGGAAAAGGCCATCCTGCACGACGACAAGGCGCTCGCAGTCGTCCAGCCGGCGTGGATCAAGCGCTATACGAGCCTCTTC
Source organism: Burkholderia pyrrocinia (assembly GCF_003330765.1). Classification (NCBI taxonomy): domain Bacteria; kingdom Pseudomonadati; phylum Pseudomonadota; class Betaproteobacteria; order Burkholderiales; family Burkholderiaceae; genus Burkholderia; species Burkholderia pyrrocinia. The sequence goes on from NZ_CP024903.1 coordinate 2,475,081, forward strand.
GCGGCATAACGACATGGCTTCGCTGTCCACATCCCGTGACGCGGAACCGGCCGCCGTCGGCCAGGCCGGTTCCGCCGCCGCAAGTTCGCTGCCCGGCGTGCCGCCGTGGCTGCTGCTGGCGCCGATCCTCGCGTTCCTCGCGGTGCTCGCGGCCGCGACGCTCACCGTGCTGCGAATGAGCGTCGGTACGTCGGGCAACGAATGGCGCACGTTCACGCTGCAGAACTACGCCGATCTCGCCGACCCGTACTTCATGCACTCGCTGTGGCTCACGCTGCGCCTCGCGTTCCAGAGCATGGTGTGCGCGGTGCTGCTCGCGATTCCGGTCGCGCTGGCGATGGCGCGCGCCGAATCGCGGCTTGCACGACGACTCATGCTCGCCGGCGTGCTGCTGCCGCTGCTCGTCAACCTGCTGCTGCAGGGCTACGGCTGGCTCGTGATGCTCGGCCCGGCGGGCCTGCTCAACCGCTCGCTGCTGGCGGCCGGCGTCATCGAACGGCCGCTGCAGCTGCTGTACCGCGAACACGGCGTGCTGCTCGGACTGATCCAGACTGCGTTCCCGCTTGCCGTGCTGCCGCTGTCGAGCGCGCTGCGCGCGGTGTCCCGCGCCTACGACGAAGCGGCCGCGACCCTCGGCGCGACGCGCTGGCAGACGCTGCGACACGTGACGTTGCCGCTCGCGATGCCGGGCCTCGTATCCGGCGCGCTGCTCGTGTTCGCATACAACGCGAGCGCGTTCGCGGTACCGCTGCTGCTCGGCGGCCGGCGCGTGCCGATGCTCGCGGTACTCGTGCACGACCAGGTCGCACCGCTGCTCAACTGGCCTGCCGCGTCCGCCTCCGGCGTCGTGCTGATGGGCGCAACGCTCGTCGTGATGGCGGTGTCCCAGCGCCTCGCGCACGTCCTGCAACGTAACGACGAGGTCACGCGATGAATGCCCTCCTGCTGCGCACGCCGCTGCCCGGCCGTCTCGGACGCGCGACCGGCGTGCTCGCGACGCTCGTGCTGTGCCTCGCCGCGTTGCCGATCCTGACGATGATCGCGATGTCGTTCGGTTCGTCGGGCACGCTCGAATTCCCGCCGCGCGACTTCAGCCTGCACTGGTACCGCGCCGCATGGCAGACCTTCGTGTCGGCCGATGCGAGCAGTGCGCAATCGATGGGGGCCGCGCTGACGACGAGTCTCGTCGTCGCGATTGCGACGATGCTGATCGCGACGGCCGTGTCGGTGCCCGCGGCCTACGCGCTGTCGCGCTATCGCTTTCGCGGCAAGGCGCTCGTCGAACAGCTCGTCGCACTGCCGATCGTCTACCCGCTGGTGATGCTCGGTCTCGCGCTGCTGCTCGTGTTCAACGCGTTGCCGGCGGACCTCGGACTTGTGCGGCTGGTGGTTGCGCACGTGATCCTGACACTGCCGTTCACCGTGAAGAACTGCGCGGCATCGGTCGCGTCGATCGGCCCGGAATTCGAGGAAGCCGCATGGCTGATGGGTGCGAGCCCGCGCCGCGCGCTCGTCGATGTCGTGCTGCCGCTGATGCGGCCGGGCATCCTCGCCGGCATGCTGTTCGCGTTCATCGTGTCGTTCAACGAATTCACCGTGACGTTCTTTCTGTACAGCGTCGACACGATGACGCTGCCGGTCTGGCTCTACAGCCGCACGGTGTCGTCGCTCGACCCGACCGTGTTCTGTTTCGCGGTGTTCACCGTCGCGATCGATTTCGCGCTGATCTGGATGCTCGAAAAACTCGTCGGCGACAAGGGCGTTGCGCTCTGACCGACGCGCCGCCCTCACCGGTTCAAGGAAATTCCATGTCCCAGCTCATCCTCCAGCACGTCACGAAGCGCTTCCACCAGGCGTATGCCGTCGATCATGTCGACCTGTCCGTGCCGGACGGCAAGCTCGTCTGCTTTCTCGGCCCGTCGGGATGCGGCAAGACGACGCTGATGCGGATCATCGCCGGCCTCGAAACGCCGACTTCGGGCACGATCGCGTTCGCCGGCTGCGAACTCACGCACGTTCCCGCCAACCGGCGCGATTTCGGCATGGTGTTCCAGTCCCTCGCGCTGTTCCCGCACATGACGGTCGCACAGAACATCGCGTATCCGCTGCGACTGCGCAAGACCGCCAGGGCAGCGCAGGCACAGCGCGTCGCCGAGCTGCTCGACCTGATCCAGCTGCCGCATATGGCCAGTCGCCTCGTCACGCAACTGTCGGGCGGGCAGCGCCAGCGCGTCGCGATTGCACGCGCGATCGCTTCGTCGCCGCGCCTGCTGCTGCTCGACGAACCGCTCTCGGCGCTCGACGCGAAGCTGCGCGAGGCGATGCAGGTGGAGATCCGCCTGCTCCAGCAGCGGCTCGGCATCACGACGATCATGGTCACGCACGACCAGCGCGAAGCGATGACGATGGCCGACGAGATCGTCGTGATGGACAAAGGCCGGATTCAGCAGGTGGGCCGGCCGCTCGACATCTACCGCGATCCGGTCAACGAATTCGTCGCCGATTTCATCGGCCTCGGCAATATCCTGCCGGTCGCCCGCGACGGCGATGATGCGATTGTCCTGCCGGGCGGACAACGTCTCGCGATCCGCCGCGCGCCGGGCACGCCACACACGGCCGACGCCGCGCGCCTGCTGATCCGCCCCGAGGATATCTGCGTGCGCCCGAGCGCGGCACTGCCGTCCACGCCCAACACGCTTGCCGGCACGATCACGTTCGTGCGCGACGTCGGTGCGTCGATCGAAGCGACGATCGATTGCCACGGCTTCACGCTGACGGCCGCGACGACGCCGCGCGAAACGCCCGACCTGCACGTCGGCATGCCGGTATTCGCCGAACTGCCGGCGCGCGCATGCAAGCTGATCGCAGCACGCGACGCCTGACGCCGCTCCCTTTCACCACTGCCGCAACAAGGATCCCGCCATGAACGCATCGACCCAAGCCACCCGCCTCGTGCGACGCCTGCTCGCCCGCACTGCCCTCCTCTGCGCCTGCGCCGGCACGGCAGGACTCGCCGCCTTCGCGCCGCTCGCGCATGCCGATGCACTCGACACGATCGCGAAGTCCGGCGTCGTACGGGTCGGCGTGTTCGAGGACTATCCGCCGTTCGGCTCGATCGGCCCCGACATGAAGCCGCTAGGCTATGACATCGACATGGCGAACCTGCTCGGCAAGGCGCTCAACGCGAAGGTCGAGCTCGTGCAGGTCACCGGCGACAACCGGATGGCGTACCTCGCCGACCGCAAGACCGACATGCTGCTGTCGGTCGGCCAGACGCCCGAACGCGCAAAGGTGATCGACTTCTCGAACGCGTATGCGCCGTACTATCTCGCAGTATTCGGGCCGAAATCGCTCGCCGTGAAAGGCACCGCCGATCTCGCCGGCAAATCGGTCGCGGTCGCGCGCGGCACGCTCGAGGACCTGAGCGTGAGCAAGGTCGCTCCGCCGAGCGCGACGATCAAGCGCTTCGACGATCCGAACGGCGCGATCGCCGCCTTCCTGTCGGGACAGGCACAACTGCTCGTGGTCGGCAACGACGTCGGCGCGACGATCATCGCGCGCCATCCTTCGATCGACCCCGAACAGAAGTTCTCGCTGTTCAGCTCGCCCGATCACGTCGGCCTGAACAAGAACGAGCCGCGCCTGATGCAGAAGGTCAACGACGCGATCGCCAGTGCAAAGAAGAACGGCACGCTGAACACGCTGTCGCAGAAGTGGCTGCACGCGGCACTGCCGGCCGATCTGTAATGTGCCCCGTGCCCACCCAGCATTCACGACGAAAGGCGCCGCGATGACCTACGTGTTCGATTTCAGCGATTTCGGCCTGTACGCAGGCATGCTCGCGCGCGGGATCGGCGTGACGCTCGGCCTCACCGCAGCCTCCACCGTGCTCGGCGGCCTGATCGGCACGGCTGGCGCTTGGATCGCGCTCGCCGGCCCCCGCTGGGCGCGTGCGCTCGTCGCGACCTATGTCGAACTGATCCGCAACACGCCGTTTCTGGTCCAGTTGTTCTTCGTCTTCTTCGGCCTGCCCGGTATCGGCGTGCATATCGACGAAGCGCAGGCGGCCGTGCTGGCGATGACGGTCAACCTCGGCGCCTATGCCGTCGAGATCCTGCGCGCCGGCATCGAATCGGTGCCGCACGGGCAAACGCAGGCCGCGCGGGCGCTCGGGCTGCACGGCCGGCAGGTATTCGGCCACGTCATCCTGCCGCAGGCGCTCGCGAACGTGTATCCCGCGCTGCTCGGGCAGGTGCTGATCGTGATGCTCGGCTCGGCCGTCGTGTCGCAGATCTCGGTACCCGACCTGACATACGCGGCGAACTTCATCCAGTCGCGCAATTTCCGCGCGTTCGAGATCTACATCGTCGTGACCGCGATCTACCTGCTGTTGTCGATCGCGCTGCGCATGCTGCTCAATCGCGCGGGCCGCCGGCTCTTCACGGGCCGCGCGCCGCACGGCGCGGCCACGGCACCGCGACGCGCGCGCGTTGCCCGCTTCGCGCGACGCGTCCGCTCCCCCGAAATCCGCCTCCCGACGGAGCGTGCACGATGATCGAATTCACTCCCTGGGACATTGCGTGGAACCTGCTGCTCGCCGCGCGCTGGACCGTTCTGCTCTCGCTGATCACGTTCGTCGGTGGCAGTCTGGCCGGGTTCGCGTTGCTCGCGATGCGCGTATCACCGGCGCCGGCGCTGCGCCGCTTCGTGAGCCTGTATGTCGAGCTGTTTCAGGGCACGCCGCTGCTGATGCAGCTATTCCTCGGTTTCTTCGGACTGCCGCTCATCGGCATCGACGTGACGCCATGGATCGCCGCGTCGGTCATGCTGACGTTGAACGCCAGCGCCTATCTGGCCGACATCTGGCGCGGCTGCGTCGACGCGGTGCCGCGCGGCCAGTGGCATGCCGCAGCGAGTCTCGGCATGACGTGGACGCAGCAGCTGCGCTATGTGGTCTGGCCGCAAGCATGGAAAATCGCACTGCCGCCGACCGTCGGCTTTCTCGTGCAGGCGGTAAAGAGCACCGCGCTCACGTCGATCATCGGGCTGACCGAACTCACCAAGACCGGCAACATCATCACCAACGCGGTGTTCAAGCCGTTTCCGATCTACGCGATGGTCGCACTGCTCTACTTCGCGATGTGTTTCCCGTTGACGTGGTACGCACGCGCGCTCGAGCGACGCTATCGCGTCGCGAAGGCGCGCTGAACCGGCGCCGCGTGCACCTCATTACGATTCAGGTACCGACATGATTTCCATCAGTAACGTTTCGAAGTGGTACGGCCAGTTCAAGGTCCTTGCCGATTGCACGACCGAGGTCAAGAAAGGCGAAGTGGTCGTCGTGTGCGGCCCGTCGGGCTCGGGCAAGTCGACGCTGATCAAGACCGTGAACGGCCTCGAGCCGTTCCAGCAGGGCGAGATCCTCGTGAACGGCCAGTCGGTCGGCGACAAGAAGACGAACCTGTCGAAGCTGCGCTCGAAGGTCGGGATGGTGTTCCAGCATTTCGAGCTGTTCCCGCACCTGTCGATCACCGAGAACCTGACGCTCGCGCAAATCAAGGTGCTCGGCCGCGGCAAGGACGAGGCGAACGAGAAGGGCATGAAGCTGCTCGATCGCGTCGGCCTGAAGGCGCATGCGCACAAGTTCCCGGGCCAGTTGTCGGGCGGCCAGCAGCAGCGTGTCGCGATCGCGCGCGCGCTGTCGATGGACCCGATCGCGATGCTGTTCGACGAACCGACCTCCGCGCTCGATCCCGAGATGATCAACGAAGTGCTCGACGTGATGGTCCAGCTCGCGCAGGAAGGGATGACGATGATGGTCGTCACGCACGAGATGGGCTTCGCGAAGAAGGTCGCTCATCGCGTGATCTTCATGGATCAGGGCGCGATCGTCGAGGACGACCGCAAGGACGATTTCTTCTCGAATCCGAAGTCGGATCGCGCGAAGGACTTCCTCGCGAAGATCCTGCACTGAGCGGCGGTCATGCACGCGCCCTGCCCGACGTGCCGCACCCGGCATTCCCGATCGCCCGTTCCACGCCGGCCTTCCCGATGAAACGACTTCCTTCCTTCAACGCACTGCAGATCTTCGACATCGTCGCCCACCATGGCAGCTTCACGCGCGCCGCCGAGCACCTGTGCCTGACCCAGGGCGCCGTGAGCCGGCAAATCCTCGCGCTCGAGAGCTTCTACCAGTTTCCGCTGTTCAAGCGCACGCCGAAAGGCCTGACGCTGACGGCGGAAGGCGAACTGCTGTTGCCGACGGTGCGCGAAAGCTTCGCGCGCATCGAAGAAGTATCGATGCGCCTGTCGCGCCGGCGCACCGAACTCGCGCTGAAAGTGCCCACCTGCCTGATGCAGTGGATGCTGCCCCGGATCATGCGATTCCAGACCGAGCACCCCGAACTCCAGGTGCAGATCACGACGACCTGGGGCCATCATGTCGATTTCCGGATGGAGCCGTTCGACGCCGCGGTGATCTACGCTCCCGGCGCCGGTCCCGACATGCATGCGATCCCGCTGTTCGAAGAGCGGCTCACGCCCGTGTGTGCGCCGGGTTTGCTGGACCGGCAGCCGCTCGCGAACCTCGACGATCTGGCCGACCACACGCTGCTGCATCCGACCCGCGATCATCAGGACTGGAAACGCTGGCTCGCACATGCCGGTGCGCCGCACATCGACTCCACGCGCGGGCTGAGCTTCGAGACGCTCGACCTCGCGACGCATGCGGCGATCGACGGCTACGGCATCGCGATCGGCGACCGGACGCTCGTCGACGAAAGCATGGCGGCGCACCGGCTCGTGACGCCGTTCGACGTGTCGCTGCCGACGGGGATGGGCTATTACTTCGTGTATCCGAGCGGGGGCGAACAGCAGCAGAAGATCCGGCTGTTCGGCGACTGGATCGCGGACGAACGCGAGCACGCGACGCGCATCGCGCCGGGCTGAGGCGCGACAACGGCCGATCGCACAGCTGGCGTCGGCGAAAGCAGCGGTCGTATGGATGGCGAGACCGCCCCTGAAACCGCGGATCGCCAGGATGCCGGCCCCGCGTCGCGCTTACCCCGCCTCCCGCAACGTCCCCAGCAACACCTTCCTGCAACTCGCGACCATCTGCGCTTCCGGATCGCGATAGTCGGTGAGCAGCCACGCCGCGCCGACGTTCGTCATCGCGCCGACGAGCGCGAGCCCGATCAACCGCTGCTCGGTGCGCTCCGCGGGCGTCGCCGCTTCGTGCGACGCACCGATCGCCATGATCAGCTTGCCGAAGTCGATCAGCATGCGCTGGTACGTCATGTCGGTATCCGCGCTCACGCCCATCACCTCGAGCAGCAGCACGCGCGCCGCGCACGGGTCGCGCAGGAACGCGAAGAACGCGGCGAGCCCCGCGTCGACGCGCTCGTGCAGATCGCCGCCGCGCGCGGCGACCGCCTGCGCAACCGCGTCATGCAACTGCTGCGCGTGATGCAGGTAGGTGCAGCGCAGCAAATCCTCGGTGCTGTCGAACGCCGCATAGAAATAGCGATCGTTCAGCTTCGCTTCCTGGCAAATCGACCGTACGGTCGCCTTGCGGAACCCGACCGTGCCGAACACGCGCGTCGCCGCGCGGATCAGCGCATCGCGCCGCTCGGCGGCACGCACCTCGGGCGCCACGCCGCCATACGACCGGCCCCGTTTTTCCGTTTCGAGTGCTTTCTCCATTCCGCTATTTGACATCAGGACACCCGAAAACTAAAGTGGTGACGACCAACACCACAATAGACACGCCGCCGGTGCAGCACAAGCGGAACGGGAGGAGCAACAGATGAAGGGGTTTTCCGGCAAGGTCGCTGCGATCACGGGCGCCGGTTCGGGCATGGGCCGCAGCCTCGCGGTCGAGCTCGCGCGGCGCGGCTGCGAGGTCGCGCTCGCCGACGTCAACGATGCCGGCCTCGCCGGCACGGCGGCCGCCTGCGCGCAGCACGGCGTGCGCGTGAGCACGCGGCGGCTCGACGTCGCCGACCGCGACGCGGTGTTCGCGTGGGCTGACTTCGTCCGCGCCGAACACGGCAAGGTCAACCTGGTCTTCAACAACGCGGGCGTGTCGCTGGCCGCCAGCGCCGAGACCGCGCGCATCGCCGATCTCGAATGGATCGTCGGCATCAACTTCTGGGGCGTCGTGCATGGCACGCAGGCGTTCCTGCCGCATCTGCGCGCGTCGGGCGACGGGCACGTCGTCAACACGTCGAGCCTGTTCGGCCTGGTCGCGATGCCGACGCAAAGCGCCTATAACGCAACCAAGTTCGCGGTGCGCGGCTTCACCGAGGCGCTGCGGATGGAACTCGAACTCGACGGCGCGCCGGTGAGCGCGACCTGCGTGCATCCGGGCGGCGTCGCGACGAACATCGTCGACGCGGGCCGCGTCGATACCAGCATCCACGCGCTCACCGGCCAGGACGAAGCGACCCATCGCCGGCAGGCGAACCGACTGATCAACGCGACGACGGCCGACGAGGCCGCGCGGCAGATCCTCGCGGGCGTCGAGCGCAATGCGCGCCGCGTGCTCGTCGGCGCCGACGCGCGCCGGCTCGACCGGATCGCGCGCCTGCTCGGCGCCGGTTACCAGTGGCTGATGCTGCGCCACGTGCGCCGCGCCCGCGCGCGCAACCTCCGCCCGAAGGAAGCCTCCGTGGGAGAACGCACCCACGCCCCGGGCGCGCTCCCGACCACGCCGACCAAGGACCCCGCATGACCTCGACGACGACCGACCGGCGCGACGCGCCGCCCGCCCCCGGCGCCCGCCGCGACCGTGGTGACGGCAGCGACCTCGACGTGCTGATCGTCGGCGCGGGCCTGTCCGGCATCGGCGCCGCGTATCACCTGAAGCGGCGCTGCCCGCATGCGAGCGTCGCGATCGTCGAGGCGCGCGACGCGATCGGCGGCACCTGGGACCTGTTCCGCTATCCGGGCGTCCGTTCGGATTCCGACATGTTCACGCTCGGCTACAGCTTCCGCCCGTGGCACAGCGACAAGGCGATCTCGGACGGCCAGACGATCCTCGACTACATCCGCGACACCGCGCGCACCTATGGGATCGACAAGACGATCCGCTACGGCCAGAAGGTCGTCGCGGCCGACTGGGACTCGAACGGCGCACGCTGGACGGTCCGCATCGCGCGCACGCAGGACGGCGCGACCGACACGCTCGTATACACCTGCCGCTTCCTCTTCATGTGCAGCGGCTACTACGACTACGACGCCGGCTACCGGCCCGACTGGCCCGGCATGGACACGTTCGAGGGCAACCTCGTGCATCCGCAGCACTGGCCGAAGGATCTGTCGTACGCGAACCGGCGCGTCGTCGTGATCGGCAGCGGCGCGACGGCCGTCACGCTCGTGCCGTCGATGGCGGCCGACGCGCAGCACGTGACGATGCTGCAGCGCTCGCCGACCTACATCGTGTCGCTGCCCGCGCGCGACAAGATCGCAAACGCGTTGCGCGGCGTGCTGCCGTCGCGGCTCGCGCACCGGCTCGTGCGCGTGAAGAACGTGCTGCTGACGATGTACCTGTACAACGTGTCGCGCCGCAAGCCCGACCGAACCAAGCAGTTCATCATCCGCGCGGCCGGCAAGCAGCTCGGCCCCGACTTCGACGTCGCGAAGCACCTGACGCCGCGCTACATGCCGTGGGACCAGCGCGTGTGCCTCGTGCCGAACGGCGACCTGTTCAAGTCGATCCGCGCGGGCCGCGCGTCGATCGTCACCGACGAGATCGAGCGCTTCACGCCGACCGGCCTCAGGCTGAAGAGCGGCCAGCAGCTCGACGCGGACGTGATCGTCACCGCGACCGGGCTCAAGGTGAAGATGCTCGGCGGCGCACGCGTCACGGTCGACGGCCGCGCGGTCGAGCTGCCGGACACCGTGTCGTACAAGGGGATGATGTACAGCGACGTGCCGAACCTTGCATCGTCGTTCGGCTACACGAACGCGTCGTGGACGCTGAAGGCCGAGCTGATCGCGCGCTACGTGTGCCGGCTGCTCAACCACATGCGCGCGAACGGCTATGACACGTGCGTGCCGCGGCTCGGGGCCGGCGATCTCGGCGACGTGCCGGCCGTCAACCTGAGCTCGGGCTACATCCAGCGCGCGGCCGGCATCCTGCCCAAGCAGGGCCACCGCAAGCCGTGGAAATTCCACCAGAACTACGTGCTCGATCTCGCATCGCTGAAGTTCGGCGCGCTCGCCGATTCGGCGATGCATTTCGAACGCCGCGCGAAAGCCGGCCCGGCCGCCACGACGCCGGTTGCCGAACCCGCACTCGAAACCCGCTGAGGCCGACATGACCCATACGCTCCATCTGATCCAGAACGTGCTGCTCGGCGTCGTCGCGGCGCTCGCCGCGCTCGCGCTGTTTTCCGGTTACGTGGCCAGCCGCGTGACGCGCGCGTTTCCGCCCGAAGGCCGCTTCGTCGACATCGGCGGCGACCGCATCCACTACGTGGAATACGGCAACGGCCCGCCGATCGTGTTCGTCCACGGGCTCGCGGGGCAACTGCGCAACTTCGCGTACCTGCCGCTTGCGCGGCTTGCGCAGCAGCATCGCGTGATCCTCGTCGACCGGCCCGGCGCCGGCCGCTCGATCCGCGGCGCGGGCTCGCAGGCGAACGTGTTCGCACAGGCCCGCACGGTCGCCGCGTTCATCGATGCGCTGCGGCTCGACAAGCCCGTGCTGGTCGGCCACTCGCTCGGCGGCGCGATCGCGCTCGCGGTCGGCCTCAACCATCCGGACCGCGTGAGCCGGCTCGCGCTGATCGCGCCGCTGTCGCACCAGCAGTCCGAGCCGCCGGCGCCGTTCAAGCCGCTGATGCTGCCGTCGCCGCTCGTGCGCCGCTTCGTGTCGTGGACCTTCGCGATTCCGCTGACGATCCTGACAGGCCGCAAGGCCGTGCGCCAGGTGTTCGCGCCGGAAGACGTGCCGCGCGACTTCCCCACCAAGGGCGGCGGGCTGCTCGGGATGCGGCCGCATGTGTTCTACGCGACGGCAACCGACCTGCTGTCCGCACCCGTCGACCTGCCCGCGATGGAGCGCCGCTACGCGGACCTCGCGCTGCCGGTCGACGTGCTGTACGGCCGCGCCGATCCGATCCTGAACTGGCGCGAGCACGGCGACGCGCTCGCGAAGAAATCGGCGCGCGTGCGGCTGAAGGTCGTCGAGGGCGGGCACATGCTGCCGGTCACGATTCCGGATGCGGCGGCCGACTGGCTGCTCGAAGTCGCTGCCGCGCCGGCCGATGCCGCCACGCAGACGGCGCGCGTCGAGCACTGAGCCGCCGCGAAGCGGCGCCTGATCCCGTGCCGTGCAGCCGGCGCGGCGGCGGAATCAGGCTTCGTCGTCGGGCACCGACAGCCCGAGATCCTCGATCACCTCGCGGGCGCTGCGGAAGGCCTCGACCGCGGCCGGCGCGCCCGCGTACAACGCACTGTGCAGCAACACCTCGCGGATCTCGACGAGGCTCGCGCCGTTGTTGAGCGCGCCGCGAATGTGCCCCTTCAGTTCCGTGCCGCGGCCGAGCGCCGCCAGCATCGCGCACGTGCACAGGCTGCGCGTCTTCAGGTCGATCCCGCCCCGCTGCCACGTGCTGCCCCACGCGTGTTCGTTCAGCCAGTTCTGCAACGGACGCGAGAATCCGTCGAGGTCGCGCATCGCGCGCTCGACGAACGCCTCGCCCATCACGTCGATCCGCCGCGCCTTGCCGTATTCCCTGTCCTGTTCGCTCATGTCAGTGTCCTGTATGGAGTCGTGGCCGCTTCGGCGTTGCCGGCAGCCGGGAGATTTCGCGCCATGTTTACGGGGCCGGCGCGTTTCGTCAAAGACGCGGCGCTCGGTTCGAGGCCGCCCGCGTAACGCGATGTCGAACGCTACGTAACATCGCGCCGCGCGTTACGGCTGCTCACGGGAACATCGCAACCGCCGCGCCGCCGCACCGTGCGTGCCCGTCGCGCGAAACCGCCGGTACTCCGTTTAAATCGCGTTGATATTCCCGATTCCCGCAACAAAACGCGACACCGTTTCGCGCAATCTGACATGGCGCGGAATTTGCAGTGGAGGCTGGGACACACTTCCAATGTCGAGGCCAACATGCAAAATTACTTCAAGAAGACGACGGTAACGCTCGCTGTCTCGTCGCTGCTCGCGCTGTATGGCTGCGGCTCGGTCGACGGACCGACGACCCCGCCGTCGATCAAGCCGAGCACGTCCGGGACGGGCGCCACTTCGGGGACGTCGGGTACGTCCGGCGGCAGCTCCGGCACGTCGGGTAGCTCGGGTAGCTCGGGTAGCTCGGGTAGCTCGGGTAGCTCGGGTAGCTCGGGTAGCTCCGGCAGTTCCGGCAGTTCGGGTACTTCCAGCTCCGGCACCTCCAGCTCCGGCACCTCCAGCTCCGGTACCTCCAGTTCCGGCACTTCCAGCTCCAGCTCTGGCACTTCCAGCTCCAGCTCCGGTACTTCCAGCTCCAGCTCCGGTACTTCCGGCTCCAGCTCGGGCACCTCCAGCTCCAGCTCGGGTACTTCCGGCTCCAGCTCGGGCACCTCCAGCTCCAGCTCGGGTACCTCCAGCTCCAGCTCGGGTACCTCCAGCTCCAGCTCCGGCACCTCCAGCTCCAGCTCGGGTACCTCCAGCTCCAGCTCGGGTACCTCCAGCTCCAGCTCCGGCACCTCCAGCTCCAGTTCGGGTACCTCCAGCTCCAGCTCCGGCACCTCCAGTTCCAGTTCGGGTACCTCCAGCTCCGGCACCTCCAGCTCCGGCACTACCCCGCTCGGCAATGTCCTCCAGAAATCCGGCAACCTCGTGACGGCACTCGGCACGACGGTCGCGAACGGCGGCGCGCAGATCGGCGGCGTGGTGATCCCCGGCACGAACCCGACGACGGCCACCAGCGTCGGCAACGCGGTCACGAGCCTCGGCAACGGCGTGCAGTCGCTCGGCAACGGCGTCGCGGCCGGCCTCGGCTCGATCGGCGTGTCGGCGAACCCGCTCGGACCGACGCTGACGTCGACCACCGGCCTGCTGACCGGCGCCGGCGGCGCGGTCAACAATCTCGGCAACGCGGTGACGAGCCTCGGCTCGGGCCCGCTGTCGCCGCTGTCACCGGTGACGACGCTCGTCGGCGGCCTCGTCAACACCGTCGGCGGCGCCGTCAACTCGACCGCGTCGGGCCTCAATACGGCGCTGAACAGCTCGCCGGTCCAGCAACTCGGAACCCAGGTCGGCAGCGTGATCAACCCGATCACGAACACGCTGACCGGCGGCGTCACGACGCCGGGCGCCACGCAGACGCTCGGCGGCGCCACCATGCTCGGCGCCCCGCTCAGCGGACTGCTGAGCACGCTCGGCGGCGGCCTCGGCCTCGCCGGTTCGCAGGTAGGCGGCGCGACCGGCAACCCGGTCGGCAACGGTCTCGGCGGCAGCGTGAACCAGCTCGGCAACACGGTGACGTCGACCGGTGGCCTCCTCTCCAGCGGCAATACGGGCAGTTCCAGCAGCGGCACCAACCCGCTCGCACCGATCACCGGCCTGCTCGGTTCGCTGACGGGTGCGCTCGGCGGCGTCGGCTCGAGCGGCACCAGCGGAACCAGCGGTTCGGGCGGCACCAGCGGCACGAGCAGCGGCGGCCCGCTTGCCCCGGTCACGGGCCTGCTCGGCTCGGTGACGGGCGCGCTCGGCGGCCTCGGTTCGAGCGGCACGAGCGGCACCGGCGGGACGAGCGGCACCAGCGGCACCGGTGGCTCGGGCGTCGGCGGCCTGCTGGCGCCGGTCACCAACCTCGTCAACTCGCTGACGCCGCTCGGCGCAAGCCTCACCGGCACGGTCACGACGCCGGGAGGCAACGTGACGGGCAGCCTTGGCGGCCTGCTGTCGAGCGGCCCGGTCGGCACGCTGACGGGTGCGCTGACGACGCCGGCCGGCGCCGCGGGCGCCACCGGAACGGCCAGCCCGAGCGGTGCAGCCGGCACGGCGACGACGCCCGCCGGCAGCGGCACCGTGGCGGCCGGCCTGACCGGCAGCTCGAACGGCGCCGCCGCGGGCGGTGCGACCAACCTGCTGTCGCCGGTAACCAACCTGCTCGGCGGTCTGCTGGGCGGCGGCACCAAGAAGTAACGTTTTACCTATCAGAACCACAGGCCAATGGCCGGGCGCGCATCAATACAAAGCCCGGCCGACGGCCGGCGTCACCCGCCAAGCGGGGGCGCCGGCCTTCATCCCGACGAGGATCCGATCATGAATTCCACGCTCGACGGCATCGCCGCGGTCCAGGACCGCCCGCCCCGTTCCGCCACGCCGTTTCACGCCGGCCTGCTCGGCATCACGGCAGGGCTTTTCGCGCTGTGGATCACGCGCGACCAGCCGACCCTCGACGCGGCCACGCGCGCGGTCATCGCCAGCCTCGCGATCATCGGCACGATCGCGCTGCACGAAATCTTCGTTTCGCGCGTCTACCTGCGCCCGAGCGCGGGGCTGTCGCAGCAGGCCGTCCGGCCGCTCGGCATCGCGCGCGTCGCGACGCGGCTCGGCGCGCTCGCGTCGATCTATGCGGGCATCGCGATGATCTACTGGCTGCTGCCCGAATACCACGGCGCGTTCTACCTGCCGTTCTGGTCGCTGCTGCGCTCGCTCGCGCCGTACGTGATCGTCGCCGCGCCGTTCTACTTCGCGTGGATGGACCGCCACCAGCGCGAGACCGACGATGCGTACCTGCTGTGGGGCCGCTTCGTGTTCCGCCGCGAGCAGCCGGCGAGCTGGAAACCGGTGCGCGAGATGCTCGCCGGCTGGGGCGTGAAGGCGTTCTTCCTGCCGCTGATGACCGTCTACCTGTCGAAGGATGCCGATCACCTGAGCGCGTCGCTCGCGAATGCCATCCATGCGCCGATGACGCTCGCGACCTTCAGTTTCCTGTACGACCTGTCGTTCACGATGGACCTGATGTTCGGCACCGTCGGTTATCTGTGCACGTTCCGCATCCTCGACAGCCACGTGCGCACCGTCGAGCCAACCACCCTCGGCTGGGTCGCAGCGCTGATCTGTTACCAGCCGTTCTGGTCGCTGATCTCGAACAACTACATCCGCTACGGAGGCTCGCTGCTCTGGGACAACTGGCTGCTGTCGGCCCCGACGCTGCGCGTGATCTGGGGCGCGGTGATCATCCTGCTGCTGCTGACCTACGCGCTGTCGACGATCTCGTTCGGGCTGCGTTTCTCGAACCTCACCAACCGCGGGATCATCACGTCGGGCCCGTACCGCTTCACGAAGCATCCGGCGTACATCACGAAGAACCTGTCGTACTGGATGGTGTCGGTGCCGTTCGTCGAGCCGCTCGGCTGGCAGATCGGGCTCATGCACTGCGCCGGGCTCGTCGCGGTCAACCTGATCTACTACACGCGTGCGAAGACGGAAGAGCGGCATCTGATGCGCGATCCGGACTATCGGGCGTATGCCGAGTGGATCGCGCAGCATGGGTTGTTCGCGCGGATCCGGCAGGCGTTCGGGGCGCGACAGCCAGTTTGACAGAGCGAGTTGCGGCCAATTGTCGCGAAACGACGCAACTCCCCGCTTTTCGTCGCTTTTCTCCGCCAGTCCGATTGCCCGCCCAGACCGCCTCGCGTATGGTGCGGGCCGTCCGCGTGCGTTCCTTCACCCGGACACCCGACCGTCGTCACGCACGACGGCCGCGCGGGCCATGCCCGCCGCTCACTGTCTCCGCGAAGCCGCCCGCCGGCGCCGCGCATTCAAGAGGAAAGAGGCGTGATCCACAAAGTCCTGATCCTGTTCGCACTCTGCATCGCGGGCCTCGCCGCGATCGCCGCCGGTTTCCAGCACATCCCCAGCTGATTCGTGGCCCCGGCTCGCTTCGCCGAGCCCGGGGGCCGCATCCATTCCTTTTCCCTATCGCAATGAACCTCTTTCTCGAATCGCCCGGGACGGGCGACCTTTGCCATGCGCATCGACGTACAACATTCCCAGCACGACATCGACGATGAACTCGACACGCTCTACACGCGCCTCCATCAGCCGGGCCATCGCCTGCACGGCCTGCCGGCCGTCGCGCTCGGCCGCTCGGGCCTGATCGTCCGCCACCGCGAAGCGGACGGCGAATACTTCCTGTATGTCGAGGATCCGGCCGCGCGCCAGCTCGCCGGCTACACGATCTTCAACCGCCTCCCCGAACTCCCGCGCCGCGCGGACCGCTACCTGCGCGCGCCGCATACGCGGCTGCGCGCGTCGGCGCAACGCAAGCGCCTCGCGACGACGCTGTATCGCTGGGGACTCGACGCGGGCCTGTGCCTGATCAGCGGCGCGCGCCAGTCGGTCGGCGCGGCGCGACTGTGGACAGCGCTCGCGCACGATTACCGGCACGGCTTCGTCGATGTCGAAGGCCGTGCGCTGCGCTATCTCGGCGACGCCGTTCCGGACGACGTACTTGGCGCACTGCACACGCGGCGGCTGTTGCTGGGCAATGGATGGAAGCTGGCGGAATTTGCGCGGGCGGCAGGGATGGCGGATGCGGCAACCTGCCGGCGTGATGTCGTGAACGATGTTCGTCGGGCCGGCACGGGACACGCCTCGATCGCGCCCGGCGCCGCCCTCACACCGATGCGATAATCCGTCCGACCCGCGCGATGCGGCTGCACCGCGCGCACCCGAGACCCGATTCGATGATCACCGAACCCCGAACCGACTCCGACCGCCGCGTCGACATCGTCGCCCTGTGCGGCAGCCTCCGGTCGCAGTCGTACAACGCCGCGCTGCTCGATGCGGCCGCGCGCGTCGCGCCGCACGACATGCGCATCGTGCGCTTCGATCGCCTCGGCGAATTCCCGCTGTTTAATCCGGATGTGGAATACCCGTCGCCCGCCGCCGTGCGCGACCTGATCGACCGCCTGAACGCAGCCGACGGCGTGCTGATCGCAAGCCCCGAATACGCGCACGGCGTGACCGGCGTAATGAAGAACGCTCTGGACTGGGTCGTGGGGTGCGAGGCCGTCGTGTACAAGCCGGTCGCGGTGCTGAATGCGTCGCCGCGCGCGACGCATGCGGACGCGGCGCTGCGGGAAACGCTGTCGGTGATGTCGGCACGCATCGTCGAGCGCGCGTCGATCGCGCTGCCGATCCTGGGAAGCCAGCTCGACGCGGCGGGCATCGCCGCACATCCGCCGTTCGCGTCGGCGCTGGCCGATGCGTTGCGCGCGCTGCGCACGGCGATCGACGACGAAGTACCGGGCCGATAACCGCCATGCAACCGGCACGCCAGAACGCGTGCAACGTTACCGCGCCTTGGCGCGCGTCACCTTTTTCGCCGGTTTGGCCGCCTTCGCGCGCGGCGCTTCCTTCTCGGGCTGCGCGCCGCCGCCGGCGAGATCCTCGAGCCACGCCAGCGCATCGACGTACGACAGGAACTGCTGCAGATATTCCGGCGACAACTCGCGCATGGTCGACAACGACCGGTGCACGAGGCTGTTCGAATTGAGCGGCCCCGCGTTGCGCGGCACCTGGTCGAGCGACTGGCGGTACTGTTGTTCCGTGCGGACTTTCGACCACATCGTGCGGAAGTAGTCGACCAGTTCGGGATCGAGCCCGCGCCGGTCGGCCTGCGCATCGCGCGCGAGCCGATCAACGAGCCCCGCAAGCGCACCGCGCCCGGGCGCACCTGCCGCGGCTTCAGCCGTCTCACGCGTGGCCGCCGCTTCATCGGCCCCCGCGACAACCTCCGCAAAGCTTTCCATCAGCGTCGCCAGCCGCGCGTCGAGCAACGCGCGTGCGTCGCCATCGAGCGCGGCCGCGCGCCGTTCGAGCGCGTCGATCCGGTGAAAACGCACGGGGTCGAGCCGATCGGCGCCCTGCTCGCGCCATGCGTCGAGCGTCGCGCGAGCGTGCGTCGCGTCGTCCGTCACCGCGCCTTCCCTCCGTTCGACGCGGTCTTGCGCGGCACCGGCGCGATCTCCACGCGACGGTTCTTCGCGCGGCCTTCATCGTCCGCATTCGAGCTGACCGGCTGTTCGGAGCCGAACGCGGCCGCGAACACCGACCCCGCCGGCACGCCGGCGTCGATCAGCGCACGCGTGACCGTCAACGCGCGCTTGGCCGACAGTTCCCAGTTGTCCGCGAACTGGCGGTTGCCGGCATGCACCTGCTGGTCGTCGGCGAAGCCGCTGATCATCAGGATCTCGTCGCGCGTCTTCAGGTAGGCGGCCAGCGGGGTGGCCAGCGTCTTCAGCAGGTCGCGGCCCGCGGGCTGCAACTGGTCGGAGTTCAGCGCGAACAGCACGTTGCCGCTGATGCCGATGCGCCCGTTCACGAGCGTCACGCGGCCGGCCGCGAGCGGCCCGGCGAGCGCCTGTTCGAGCGACTTGCGCTGCTGCGCTTCCTGCTGGCGCGCGCGCACGGCTTCCTCGAGCTTCGACGTGAGTTGAAGCTGCATGCCGATCACGCCGACGAGGATCAGCACGAACGCGCCGAGCAGCACCGACATCAGGTCGGCGAACGCGGGCCACACCGGCGCCGATTGCGTGCCGCCGTCGATTTCGTCGTGCATGCGTTACGCTCCGACGGGCGCCCGCCGGACGGCGAGCTGCTGCAGATCCTCGACGATCTGCTTCTGCGACATCATGCTCAGGTCGATCACCTCGCGCGCCTGCGCGACGTAGTACTCGAGCTGCTCGTCGCTGCGCGCGAGCGATTTCTCGAGCGCGGCCTCGATGCGCTGCAGATGGGTCAGCAGCTTGTCGTTCGATTCGCCGAACACCTGCACGGCCGTCCCGAACGCATCGCCGAGGCTCGCGACCTCGACGGCGCCCGCCGTGACCTGTGCGGCCACCGAGTCGAGCTTGCGCGTTTCGGCATCGACGGTGTCGTTGAAGCGCGCGCCGACGCGGTCGAGCAGATCGGCCGACGTGCTGACGAGCGCGTCGATCGCGGTGCGCTGTTCGGTCGACGCGTGATTGACCGCGCCGAGCAGCGTTTCAAGCGTGGCGAGCAGGCGGCTGCGTTCCTCGAGCGTCGCGGTATCGCGCACCATGCTGTCGGACAGGCGCTGGCGCAGCTCGGCGACGACGTCGGCCGCGGCCTTCGGCGCCTCCGACGCGGCCTGCACGAGCCGCGCGATCTCGTTGATCGTGTCGCTCGCGTGAACCTGCGCCTGTGCGGTGATGTCGTTCGCGGTGCGGGCCAGCGTGTCGCAGATGTCCTGCTGGCGCGTCGCGGCGTGCGCGCTCGTCTGCGCCCATTCGTCGCGCAGCGCGGCCGCCATCGCGGCGAGCGAATCGTTCCATGCGGACAGGCGTTCTTCGTCGCGTGCGGCGAGTTGTGCTTGCAGGCCCGTGTGCGAATCTCGAATTGTCGACAGCAGATCGTTCGAGCGTTGTTCGAAGGTCGAAGCCTGCGTGGTGAGATCGCGCGTCGTTTGTGCGAGTGCGTCGCAGATTTCCTGCTGACGGCCCGCGCTATGCACGCCCGCGCGTTGCCATTCGTCGCCGAGCTTCACGGTCATCGCAGTCAGTGAATCGTTCCAGGTCGACAGACGTTCTTCGTCGCGTGCGGCCAGTTGCGTTTGCAAGCCCGTATGCGAATCGCGGATCGTCGACAGCAGATCGTTCGAGCGTTGTTCGAAGGTCGAAGCCTGCGTGGCGAGGTCGCGCGTCGTTTGTGCAAGCGCGTCGCAGATTTCCTGCTGACGGCCCGCGCTGTGCACGCCTGCGCGTTGCCATTCGTCGCCGAGCTTCACGGCCATCGCGGCCAACGAATCGTTCCAAGTCGACAGGCGTTCTTCGTCGCGGGCGGCAAGCTGCGTCTGCAAGCCCGTATGCGAATCGCGGATCGTCGACAGCAAATCGTTCGAGCGCTGTTCGAAAGTCGAAGCCTGCGTGATGAGGTCGCGCGTCGTTTGTGCAAGCGCGTCGCAGATTTCCTGCTGACGGCCCGCGCTGTGTACGCCTGCGCGTTGCCATTCGTCGCCGAGCTTCACGGCCATGGCGGCCAACGAATCGTTCCAGGCCGACAGGCGTGCTTCGTCGCGGGCGGCAAGCTGCGTCTGCAAGCCCGTATGCGAATCGCGGATCGTCGACAGCAGATCGTTCGAACGTTGTTCGAAAGTCGAAGCCTGTGCCGTGAGATCGCGCGTCGTTTGTGCAAGCGCATCGCAGATTTCCTGCTGACGGCCCGCGCTGTGTACGCCTGCACGCTGCCACTCGTCGCCGAGCTTCGCGGCCATCGCGGCCAGCGAGTCGTTCCAGGCCGTGATGCGCTGTTCGTCGCGCGCGGCCAGTTCGGTCTGCAGCCCCGCGTGCGACTCGCGCATCGCGGCGAGCGTCGCGCCCGAATGCCGTTCGAACGTCGCGGCGGCTTCGCCCAGCGCGCGCGCATGCTGGCCGGCCAGCGTCTCGCCGACCTGCTCCTGGCGCGACAGCGCATCGCGCCAGGCGTCCGACAGGCGGCCTTCGGTCGATTCGAGGCGCGTCGCGACGCCGTCGAGCAGGTCCGTCGAACGCTGCGCGAACGTGTCGGTGAACTGGCCGAGCGTCGTCTGCAGTTGCTGCGCGACGGCGTCGCCCGCGCGGCGCTGTTCGTCGATCGCGCGGTTCCAGGCTGCCGTCACGTTGCCGGTGGTCTTCTCGAAGCCGTCCGTCAGCCCGTCGAGCTGACGCTGCACGGCGCCCGTCACGGTGTCGCGCAGCGCGGCCATCTCCTGCGTGAGCCCCGTCATCGTCGCCGCGACGACCGGCTGCAGCGCGGCACCGGCCACGCGCGCGCTCTCGACGGCGCTTTCCTTCAGCGCGTCGCCGACGTTCGACGCAAGGCCCGCGTACGCGCGCTCGGTCCGGTCGAAAAACGCCTGCTGGCTTTCGAGCTGGCGATCGTGCAGCGCGACGCTGCGCGCCTCGAGCGTCGTCATCATCGTCTGCAGCCGGTCGACCAGCGCCGGCATCACGTCGGCCTGGCGCTGCAGCAACCGGAACGATTCGTCGCGCTGGTGCGCGGACGAATGCACGCGCAACGTCGTCGCGATCTTCGCGTCGAGCTGCTGGGCCGCATCGATCCGCTCGCGGCGCACGAGCGCGGACAGCAGCCCGAGCATCGCGGACGTCGCGACACCGGCAATCGACGTGCCGAACGCGAACCCGAGGCCCTTCACCGGCGCGATCAGCGATGCGCGGATCGCGTCGAGATCGGTCGCGCTTTCGAGCGCGGCGCCCGTGCCCTTCAGCGTCACGACCATCCCGAGCAGCGTGCCGAGCATGCCGAGCAGCACCAGCAGGCCGACGAGGTAAGGCGTGAGCGACGGGCCCGGCAGCGCGACGCGCGCGCCTTCGACACGCGCGCGCACGGCGCCACGCAGGCCCGGGTGCAGCGTGTCGAGCCACGTGTCGAGCTTCGCGGGCGGCTCGCTCAGGCCGGCGACCGCGCGCGACAGCGTGGCGGTCGCCTGCCGGTAGCGCAGCAGTTCCCATGCGCCGGCGACGTAGCACGCGCCGATCAGCAGCGTGACGGCCGACGCCAGCGGGTTCGACGCGATATAGCCGACACCGATCCAGCACACTGCGAGCAGACCGGCGACGAAGACAACGAGATCAATGCGAATTCTGGACATAGCGTGTTGATTAGCAGGTGCGAAGAGCCGCGAGCAGCCCGTCTACCGTTTGAAACCGGACTTCGAGTTCGGCGAGCAGGATGCTTTGCATTTCGTCGCGAAACGTGTCGAGCCATGTGCCTGGCACGATCGCTGCGACGGCCGCGCCGTCATCAGCCGGATCGGCTGCGGCGGCGGATTCGGCATCGGCCAGCGCCTGCCGTTCCGCGTCGCGCAGCCGCCCGAAGCGCGTGCCGAGCAGCGCGGGCACGGCCGACAGCAGGCTGCGCTCGCGCGCGCCGAGCACGCGCTCCATGATCGCGTCGAGCGTCGCGAGCCGCGCCATTGCCGACGAGCGCGCGGCGAGCGCGACCCGCAGGCGGCCGCGCAACTGGCCGATCGCCGTTTCCATCTCCTGCTGCAGGGACAGATAACGCTGACGAAAGTCCGCGAAATCGGCCGTGTCGGCGGCCGGCGGCGGCATGTCGCCGGGCCGGCGCCGCGTCCGCGGCCGGTTGGTGGCCGTGATCGCCTGCGCGAGGTCGTGGCGCACGCGCGCGCAGTCGCGCTCCGCGTCGTGGCCGCGCACGCCGGCCGCGACGCCGGGCGGGCTCGCGCTCAGCGCAGACGACAGCGTGATCGCGTCGGTCCAGCCGAGCCACTGGCTCAGTCGGTCCGACAGCGTCTGCCGGGATTCCGCGACGTCGGCATCGGCCAGGCGCGCGAGCAGCCGGACGAGCGTCGGGCCGCTCAATGCCGGGCGCGGGGAAGCTTGCACCATGCTGCAACCCGTCAAAAAGGCAGCAGTTTACACGTCGCGGGGAGGTCGGCCGCCAGAATCGGGGAAGCGGCGCCGTCCGGCGCACCGTGCGACCCACGCGAACGCCCGCCGCGCAAGGCTCGGCGGGCGGCGATGGATCGTCAGGAAAGATCGTCGGCGGCGACCCGGCAAGCTGCCGGGATCGGGTCGCCAGACGCATCGCCCGGTGTGCATGAGGAAGAGAGCGCGTTTCCGGACGACTTGCGGATTCCGGAAGCGTGGCGTGATGAGCGCTCGCGCGGCGGTGTGGGCGGTTCGCTCCGGCGGCCAGCCACGGGAATGGCGAGCCGCCCTGCGATGCCGATCGGGAATGGAAGCGGTCAGATCCCCGCTTTCGGCGCGTTCAGGATCAGCCGCAGCCCGAGCAGCGTGATCGCGCCAGCCGCGATGCGGTCGACCCACTTCTTCGCGCGCAGGTAAAGCTCGCGCGGCCGGCGCGTGGAAAAGCACAGCGCGACGATCGTGTACCAGCCGAACTCGACGCCGAACACCAGCGGCGGCAGCGCGAGGTAGCACCACAGCGGCGGATGCTGCGGGAGCAGCGCCGCGAAGATGCTGCCGTACCAGATCGCCGTCTTCGGGTTGCTGAGCTGGGTCGTGAGGCCCGTCCAGAACGACTTGCGGGCGCTGCCGGCGGCCATCGCCTGCGGATCGTCCATCGCGATCGGCCGGTCGGCGCCGCGCCAGATCTTCGACGCCATGTAGATCAGGTACGCGCCGCCCGCCACCTTGAGGCCCACATACAGCCATTCGACGGCCTGCAGCAGCGTGTAGAGCCCGGCCAGCGCGACGCCGCCGAACACGATGCCGCCCATGCCCATGCCGAGCGCGGTGGCGAGCCCGTCGCGGCGCGACAGCCCGATCGAATTGCGGGCAACCAGCACGAAGCTCGGGCCCGGAATCATCGCGCCGAGCCACAGCGCGGCCAGGATGGCGAGTACGGCAGCCGATGCAGTCATCGAAGTCTCCTTGGTCAGCGACGCCGAATCGCCGGCGCCGGCGGGTCGTTTCCGACGGTCGAGCCGCCGATTCTGGCACGCTTCGCGCGCGGCCGAAAGCGGCCGAGCGCTGCTATGCTGGCCGTCTCTCCCGTCAATCCGCGCCGCAACCCATGATCGAGATCCGCGCCGCCTGCTATCCCGACGACGCCCGCGTCGTCGAAGCGATCTTCCGCGAGTACGTCGCGAGCCCCACCGTCAGCGTCGA
Source organism: Burkholderia pyrrocinia (assembly GCF_003330765.1). Lineage (NCBI taxonomy): Bacteria > Pseudomonadati > Pseudomonadota > Betaproteobacteria > Burkholderiales > Burkholderiaceae > Burkholderia > Burkholderia pyrrocinia. Next base: position 2,498,703 of record NZ_CP024903.1, read on the forward strand.
ATTCCAGGACTACGCGCCGGAGATCGCTGCGCTGCCCGGCACCGAGTTTCTCGGACGCGATCTGTAACCGCGCGCGGCCGGCACGCCCTTCTTCCTTTCGACCGGACACCCTGCCATGCGCGTTCTCCGCCTGTTCATCCTGCTGTTCCCGCTGCTCGCGGCGCTGCCCGCCGGCGCCCGCGCCGGCGACCTGCCGAAGTCGATCGCCGCGCAACTGCCGCCCGACTACCAGCCGCTGCTCGCGCAAGCCGGGCCGGACCTCGGCAACGGACGGCACAGTTTTCTCGTCGTCGTGCATCGCGCGGTCGATACGCGCGAGCAGCCGTCGCCGCGCCCGCTGCTGATCTACGAGGAACAGCCCGATCACCTGTTCCGGCTCGCCGCGCGCAACGACCAGGTCGTCCTGCGCGCGAACGAAGGCGGCCAGTGCGATCCGTTCGATCCCGAAGACGCCGCCGACAACGGCCTCTCGGTGAAAGGCCGCTATTTCACCGTACAGAACCTCGTCGCGTGCGGGCAGCACTGGACCGACTACGTGACGTTCCGCTACGACCCGCGCACCCACAGCTGGGTCTTTTCGAACCAGATCGTCACCGAATCGTTTCCGCTCGACGACAAGCCCGACCACGTCACCGTCACGCGCGCCGACGCGCACCAGCCGGTCGCGTTCGGTCAATGGAAACGCAGGGACTGACGCGACCGGCGACGCGCGCTGCGGCCGATTGCGGCGCGCGCCGGCGGCCTCCCGCACGCACCGACGCGCGGCCCGTCTCTCGCGCTTCCCGCCTCGCCGGCCCTTCCGGTGCTCGCGAGCGCACGCCAACAGGACTACCATGGGCGCTCGCCGTCGCGCGATCGTGCGCCGGCATCGCACGCGGCTCGCCCGCACGCCTTCTCACGTTGCACCCGCGCAGGAGGACGTCATGACGCAACACTTCGACGCGATCGTCATCGGCACCGGGCAGGCCGGGCCGCCACTCGCCGCGCGGCTGTCCGGCGCGGGAATGAAAGTCGCGATCATCGAACGCGGCCGCTTCGGCGGCACCTGCGTGAACACCGGCTGCATTCCGACCAAGACGCTGATCGCGAGCGCGTACGCCGCGCAGCTCGCGCGGCGCGCCGGCGAATACGGCGTGTCGGTCGGCGGCCCCGTCACCGTCGACATGAAAGCCGTGAAGGCGCGCAAGGACCAGATCTCCGGCCGCTCGAACCACGGCGTCGAGCAATGGGTGCGCGACCTCGCCAACACGACCGTGTTTCAGGGTCATGCCCGATTCGAGCGCGCTAACGCAGTGCGCGTGGGCGACGCACTGCTCGAAGCGGAGCGCATTTTCATCAACGTCGGCGGACGCGCGCAGGTGCCGCCGATGCCGGGCCTCGACGCGGTGCCGTACCTGACCAACTCGACGATGATGGACGTCGACTTCCTGCCCGACCATCTCGTGATCGTCGGCGGCAGCTATGTCGGGCTCGAATTCGGCCAGATGTACCGCCGCTTCGGGTCGCAGGTCACGATCGTCGAGAAGGGTTCGCGCCTGATCCGCCGCGAGGACGACGACGTGTCGCAGGCCGTGCGCGAGATTCTCGAAAAAGAAGGCATCGACGTGCAGCTCGATGCGAACTGCCTGAATGCGCGGCGCGACGGCAACGGCGTGGTGGTCGGCCTCGACTGCGCGGGCGGCCGCCGCGAGGTCGCGGGCTCGCACCTGTTGCTCGCGGTCGGGCGCGTGCCGAACACCGACGATCTCGGGCTCGACCGCGCGGGCGTCGAGACCGATGCGCGCGGCTATATCGACGTCGACGAGCAGTTGCGCACCAACGTGCCCGGCATCTGGGCGCTCGGCGACTGCAACGGGCGCGGCGCGTTCACGCACACCGCGTACAACGACTACGAGATCGTCGCGGCCAACCTGCTCGACGGCGATCCGCGCAAGGTGTCCGACCGCATCACGGCCTACGCGATGTATATCGATCCGCCGCTCGGCCGCGTCGGCATGACGCTCGCGGAAGCGAAACAGACAGGCCGCCGGCTGCTCGTCGGCACGCGCCCGATGACGCGCGTCGGCCGCGCGGTCGAAAAAGGCGAGAGCCAGGGTTTCATGAAGGTGATCGTCGACGCGGACAGCCACGCGATCCTCGGCGCGTCGATCCTCGGCGTGACGGGCGACGAAGTCGTGCACGAAATGCTCGACGTGATGGCTGCGGGTGCGCCCTACACGACGATCAGCCGCGCGATGCACATCCACCCGACCGTGTCGGAGCTCGTGCCGACGCTGCTGCAGGATCTGCATCCGGTCGAATGACGCGCGGCGGGCGTGCCGGTTGAAAACGACGGCACGCCGCGCCTGATCGTCAGCTTTCGAAATACCGCGGCCGGTCGATATCGGCCAGCAGCCCCGGATGCGCCGGCGCCCAGTCGAGCGATGCACGCGTGCGCTCGCTCGTCGCCGGCGTGTCCATCCCCGCGAACATCGCGAACCAGCCGAAATGTTCGCCCGCCTCGGCGGCCGGTTTCGCGACGACCGGCACGTTCAGCCGGCGGCCGATCACCGCCGCGATCTCGCGGAACGGCACACCGGTATCGTCGACCGCGTGATAGCGCGCGCCGGCCGCGCCGCGTTCGACCGCGAGCCGGTACACGCGCGCCGCATCGAGCCGGTGCACGGCCGGCCAGCGGTTGCCGCCTTCGCCGACATAGGCCGATGCGCCCTTCTCCCTCGCAAACGCAATCAGGCGCGGCACGAAACCGTGATCGCCGTCGCCATGCACGGACGGCGGCAAGCGCACGACCGACGTGTGCACGCCGCGCGCTTCCAGCGCGACCGCGGTGGCTTCGGACGCACGCGGATAGATCGACGACACCGGCACGTGCGGATCGTCCTCCGTCGCCGCGCGGCCGGGCGCGACGAGCGCAAGGCCCGACGTGACGACCAGCGGCCGCGTCGAGCCCGCGAGCACTGCGCCGATCGTCTCGATCGCGCAGCGATCGAGTTCGCAGTTCTGCGCGAAGCGCGAGAAGTCGTGATTGAATCCCGTGTGGATCACCGCATCGGCGGCTTCGGCGCCGCGCGTCAGGCTGTCGTGATCCTCCAGCGATCCGCGATGGACGTCGGCGCCGGCCGCCGAAACCGACGCGGCGGCCGCGTCGGACCGCGCGAGACCGAGCACCGAATGCCCGGCGGCGACGAGTTCGGCAACGACGGCGGAGCCGACGAAGCCCGATGCTCCAGTGACAAAGACACGCATGTTCAGCACCTCCGGATGGAATGGAGGCTTACTATCTGTCGACCGCCGCTCGCGGTGAAGTCGTGACGGTTTACCGGTAAACGAACTAACAGGCTATGGCTGACGCCCCCGACAACCTGCTCGGCGCGTACCTGCGGGACCGCCGCGAGAAACTCGACCCGGCCGCGCTCGGGCTGCCGGCCACGCGCCGCCGCACGCCGGGCCTGCGACGCGAGGAAGTCGCGCAGCGCGCGCACGTGAGCGCCACGTGGTACACGTGGCTCGAACAAGGGCGCGGCGGCGCGCCGTCGGCCGACGTACTCGACCGGCTCGCCCGCGCGCTGATGCTGAACGACGCCGAGCGCGAGCATCTGTTCCTGATCGGCGTCGGCCATCCGCCCGAGGTGCGCTATCACGTACCCGCCAGCGTCACGCCGCGCCTGCAGCACGTGCTCGATTCGCTCGACGCGAGCCCCGCGATCATCCGCACGGCGACGTGGGACGTCGTCGCATGGAACCACGCGGCGGCCGCGACGCTGACCGACTACGCGACGCTGCCGCCGCCCGCGCGCAACATCCTGCGGCTGATCTTCGTCGACGCCGGCGTGCGCGACGCGCAGCCGAACTGGGAACGCGTCGCGCGGTTCGCGGTAGGCGCGTTTCGCGCGGACGTCGCACGCGGCGGCGCGACGCAGGCCGTGCAGGCGTTCGTCGACGAGATGCGCACGACGAACGCCGAATTCGACGCGATGTGGCGCGACCACGGTATCCATGCGCACGATGAAACCACGAAGGAGATCCGCCATCCGCAGGCCGGCCGGATCGCGCTCGAATATTCGGCGTTCTCGGTCACCGGCCGCCCCGACCTGAGCCTCGTGATCTTCACGCCCGCGACGACTGCCGACCGTGCGCGCATTCGGGCCCTTGTCGCGGCACGCGAACAGGCCGGCGCGCTACAGGCGCCGGCCGCGTAGCGACGCGCGGAATCCGCTGCGCCGCCCGCCCCATCAGCCACGCCCATCCGTCCCCATCGCCCCGCGCGCCCCCATCGCAATCCGCACTGATTGCCAGTCGAATATTTAATTTTCTCCTGGCGTAGCACGCGCTTACCCTTTCGGCATCGCATCACAGGGCCACCGGCCCCTCCCTGGAGCATCCCGATGACCGACCCCGGCACCGCGCAAGCCGTACACCGCCCGCACGCGGCTTCCGTGTCCTATGGCGCGCTCGCGCTGCTGGTGCTGGCCGGCCTCAACCTGCGTCCGTTCCTGACTGCGTTCGGCCCCGTGCTCGACGTCGTGCGCGCCGATACGGGCCTCGGCTTTCGCGCGGCCGCATTGCTGACCACGCTGCCGTTCGTGCTGATGGGCGTCGTCGCCGGTGTCGGCGTCGGGCTCGCGCGACGGTTCGGCGAGCAGCGCGCACTGACCGCCGCGCTGGCGCTGATCGCGGCCGGCTGCACGGCGCGCCTGTGGACCGGCGGCAGCACGGGCCTGATCGCGACCGCGATCGTCGCAGGCGCCGGCGTCGCCGTGATCCAGGCGCTCGTGCCGGGCCTCGCGAAACGCTGGTTCGTCGACCGGCTGCCGCTCGCGATGGGGCTCTATTCGGCCGCGCTGGTCGGCGGCGGCGCCTTCGGCGCGGTCGCGAGCCCGTGGCTCGCCGCGCACGGCGGCTGGCATCTCGCGCTCGCGGTGTGGGCGGTGCCCGCGCTCGTCACGCTCGTGCTGTGGCGCGCGAAAGCGCCGCGCGACACCGTGCACGCGACGGCCGCATCGGCCCCGATCACCGCGTTCGCACGCCTTCCGCGCGCATGGCAGCTCGCGCTGTTCTTCGGCCTCAGCAACAGCGGCTATGCGAGCCTCGTCGCATGGCTGCCCGCGTTCTACCGCAGCGTCGGCATGAGCCCGCAGGCGAGCGGCAACCTGCTCGCGTGGATGGCGCTGTTCCAGGCGACCGGCGCGCTCGCGATGCCCATGCTCGCGAAGCGTTCGCCCGACCGTCGCAACGTGCTGTGGCTCACGCTCGCGCTGCAGGCGGCCGGCTTCGTCGGGTTCGCGACATTGCCCGCGTTCGCGCCGTGGCTGTGGGTCGCGAGCGTCGGCCTCGGACTCGGCGGCTTCTTCTCGATGAGCCTGATCGTCACGCTCGACCACCTGCCCGACGCGCGGCTCGCGGGCGCGCTCGCCGCGTTCGTGCAGGGCATCGGCTTCCTGACCGTCGCGGCGAGCCCGTGGTTGATCGGCTGGCTGCGCGACGCGGGCGGCGGCTTCGCGATCGCGTGGTGGATGCATCTCGGCGTGATCGCGGCGATGGCCGCGCTGAACGTCGTGTTCTCGCCCGCCGGCTACCGGCGCAGCATGGCGCGCATCACCGGCGCCGCTCGTTAGCTCCCGTTGAATCCGGGCAGTCGCCGGCCTCTTCCGGCGATTGTCCAGCCGCCCGCGCATGGCCGGGCGCGGGCAGTCACGCCCATCGGCCGCTTGTTCGCTTCAACACAAACAACATCAATCGGTATTGGAGACAGAAATGAAAAAGCTCGTTCTGGCCGTCGCGCTCGCGCTGACGGCAGGCGCCGCCGCCGCGAAAGACCCGGCAGTGTTGCGTCTCGGCGTGGATCCCAGCTACGCGCCGTTCGAATCGCTCGCCCCGGACGGCAAGCTCGTCGGCTTCGACATCGATCTCGGCAACGCGATCTGCGAACGGATGAAGGTGCGCTGCGTGTGGGTCGAGAACGCGTTCGACGGGATGATCCCCGCGCTGAAGGCGCGCAAGTTCGACGGCGTGCTGTCGTCGATGAGCGTGACCGAAAAGCGCCTCGCGCAAATCGCATTCACGGACAAGATCAACAACGTGGCGCCGCGTCTCGTCGCGCGGCGCGGCGCCAACCTGCAGCCGACACCCGAGTCGCTGCAGGGCAAGAGCGTCGGCGTCGAGCAGGGTTCGACGCAGGAGACCTATGCGCGCACGTACTGGGAACCGAAGGGCGTGATCGTCCGCACGTACCAGACGCAGGATCTCGTCTACCAGGACCTGCTGTCCGGCCGGCTCGATGCGTCGCTGCAGTCGTCGGTGCAGGCGGATCTCGGTTTTCTGAAGACTGCGAAGGGCGCGAACTTCGAGTTCGCGGGGCCGGCGCTGCATGATCCGAAGACGCTTGGTATCGGCTCGGCGATCGGCGTGCGCAAGGATGATGATGCGCTGCGTACGCAGATCAACCAGGCGCTTGCGAGCCTGATTCAGGATGGGACTTACCAGCGGATCGCGAAGAAGTATTTTTCGTTTGATATTTATAACTGACGGATGGGGCCGGTCGCCGAGGCCGGGAAACGCGAAGGGGTGTCACGCGTGAGTGTGCGATGCCCCCTTCTTCGTTTTCGGCAACTGGCCGTCCCGCCAGACACGCATTCAACGGCGCTCGGTAATCGGACCGTCGGCATCCACGCGCCCGACGGCACCGGCGGGCCCGCCGACGGTGATCGGGCCGCGCGCGTCCAGATCGCCGTGCACGACCAACGCGCCGTGCACGGTAAGCGGGCCATAAAACATGTTTTTTCCTTCGCGCCTGCGTAGGGCGGGATCGTCGGAAGGGATGCGTTCGATCCGGGCCGCTACGATCGGCCCACGAGCGTGAATGTCGCCGGCCACCGTCAACGGGCCATCGACGGTCAGTGGCCCAAGTACGACGAGCGCCCCGTTGATGCTGAGCGGCCCCGTGTCGACGGGCTCGGCATGCGCCGACATGAAACAGACGGAGGACGCGAGCAGCACCGCAGCTACCTCGATGCCCCGTGCTCGCCTTGATGCCGTGCCCTTTCCGAGCCTTGCACTGAAGCGCTTCATGCTTCCTCCCGGTCGCGCGACTTCCGCATCCGCCGACCGTCTGACGATTCGTGGCGACCGACTGCGTCAAGCAGCCTCCTGCGGCATTTTTCAGTCTAGCCACGGAGATAACGAACGCAAGCGTAAGTGGCCGGCAGCCCGGCAAGCGTGACGGCGCATGAATATCCTTTGCCGATCGTGTAACGGCCGTCCGAGCGTCTGCGGGCGCGCGCTGGCGGATGGCAGCGGGTGGCCGGCTGCCTGCCGCCCGTCGCCACCGGCATGGCCTGCCCCGCTGCCATCGATCGCCCCGCCCTGTCTTCCGGTACTGCAGCGGCGGGCCGCCGCGTCGGAAGCCATGCCTTTGCGACTGCCTCGCGACGACAGTAGCAATCGCAAGACCCGGCCGATTTTCGACGGATCATCGAGCAGCGTTAGAATAGCGCCCCTTCTCCTGGGAGACGAAAATGTCCTGGTTCATTTACGAAGTGCCCGAATTCCACGAAGACGCCGCGCGCATCGAACCCTTCAGCGATCTGCGTAGCCGTGTGCTGAAAGTCAGTGGCCAGGCAATGGCCGACGAACTGGAAAGCGTCCGCGAGAACGCCGCAGCGACAGCGGACACGCCCGCGCAACCGCTGCGTACTCCGGAAAATCCGCACGTCTTTCCGATTCCTTACGCCGACTCGATGATCCTGGTCGGGTTCATCTTCGATCTGAAACGCGAATTCCGGCAGCTGGTGGTGTCACCCGTGGAAATGCCCTGGCTGAAAGACGCGTAAAGGGCGGGCGGGAACGGAAATCCGTGCACGATATCCCTCATGCAAACCCCGGACCTCGAACGCCTTGTCAGCGTCACCATGCCCTTCGGCAAATATAAGGGCCGACTCATCGCCGATCTGCCCGGGAATTACCTGAATTGGCTGGCCCGTGAAGGGTTCCCGCGCGGCGAGGTCGGCCGGTTGCTCGCGCTGATGCACGAGATCGACCATAACGGCCTGAAGGGCTTGCTCGATCCGCTGCGCAAACGCGGATAGAACCGATCACGCGTTTGTCGCCGATCACGATCGGCGACAAACGACCCTTCACTGCCTTTCAACACTTATCTGCTGGCGCCGGGAAAAGCGAAAGCCTGACGCGCGTCATCAGCGCGCTCCGGCCTCAAGCGCCGGTATCGCAGGTCGGCCGCTCCGCCGAATGCGTGTGCTCGTGCAGCGCCTCCGGAATGACGGTCTGTTCGAGGCCGCCGTCGCCGAGCCACGCGCGGGTCCGCTCGGCCGCGAGGTCGATCAGTTGCCTGCAACGGGTGTAGTCATACGGCGAGACATCGAGCGGACACAGCGGCGGCACCACGACGATCGTGGCGCGATCCCGGTAAAACGCCAGGTCGCGCGTGAGCTGACGCGCGATCACGAGCGTCAGCGCATGCATCGCCTGCGCGATCGCGCTGCTCGGCGGCTTGTGCAATGCGCAGGCGAAGCCGGCTGGCAGCACGACGATGCGCGTCGCGCCCCGCGCGACCGCAATCGACACCGGCGTATTGTTCGCGACGCCGCCATCGACCATCAGCCGATCACCGATCCGCACCGGCGGAAACACACCCGGGATCGCCGCGCTGGCGAGCACGGCGTCGACCACCGGGCCCGACGACAACACGATTTCGTTACCGCTCAGCATGTCGGTCGCGACGACGTGCAGCGGCAGCGACGCGCGCTCCACCTCTCGATACCGCAGATGCTTTTCCAGCAGCATCCGCAGCGCGGTCGCCTCGATGAGGTGGGCACGGTTTTGCAGAACGGTCCTCAGCAGGCCGAGCATCGAAAACGGCATGATGTCGCGCCGGCGGATAGTGCACCACAGCGCCTCGAGTTTCGCGACGCCATCACTGTCGGGCTCCCCGGCGAAGTACGCGGCGTTGATCGCACCTGCGGACGCGCCCACCACGAAATCGGGCCGCGCGCCGTGCCGGAGCAGCTCGCGCAGCATACCCACCTCGATCGCACCGAGGCTGCCGCCGCCCGCAAAGACGAAAGCGGTCACTTCCGGACGAGCGCTTCGATCGACGAGCATGACGGTCTCCCGTGCCGGGCCGGTGGGTTGCCAAGCGCCCAAGGCCACAGCATAGATTCGCACAAAACGGCAGGCCGCTCAATGTGCGTACGCGGCCTCCTGGTCAAGGCCTTCGGCACAGGGTCACGCCTTCCGCGCGCGGCGATCTAGCGCCCCAGGCGGTCAATCAGTAATGACTGCGCCCCCACAGCGTCGCCGGCTCGTCGAGCAGATGACGCAACCCGCTACGCGCATACGTCGCTTCCGCGACTTCCGTCACGCGTTCGAGCACCGCATTCTCGTCGACCGACAGCACGCGCCGGTCTTCCATCAGCACCCGCCCGCCGACCATCGTCATGCACACGTCGGCCGCATTCGCGAAGCAGGTCACGCGGTACACGGGCATGTTCATCGGCATCATGTGCGGCTTGAACAGGTCGACGAGGATGATGTCGGCGAGCTTGCCCGCCTCGAGCGAACCGACCTCGTGATCGATCGACAGCGCCTTCGCTGCGTCGATCGTCACCATCTCCAGCACCTTGCCATGCGGCAGCACGTCCGGGTCGCGGAAATGCCGGCGGTGATAGTGCATGCACTGCCACATGTGGCGGAACATGTCGTAGCCGCGATCGGGCGCCGCGCCGTCCGACGCGATCGCCACCGTCACGCCCGCATCGATCAGCTCGGGCACCGGGCAGCGCCCGATGATCGACATGATCGCGCTCGGGTTGTGGACGATCGCGGTGCCGGTCTCCACGCACGCCGCGATGTCGTCGTCGGTCAGGTCGATGCTGTGCGACATGAACGACGTCGGGCCGAGCAACCCGAGCTCGCGATGCGCGAACGCAAGCGTGCCGGCGCGGTGGCCGTCCTGCGTGAACGTCAGCCCGCGCTCGCGCGCGAGCGCGCCGTAGCGCGCGGCCTGGTCGCGAAAGTCGCGCTCGTACTGCGCGAGTTCCGGGTCGTGCTCGGGGCCGTAGACGGGCAGCGTGAGCGCGATCCGGATCCGGCCGTCGGCATCGCCATGGCACGCGTCGATGATGTCCTCGCACACGTCGTACATCGTGTCGAAATCGATGTCGCGCGTGTCGCTGCCGTCCGGCGTGTGGCGCGTGTACGCCCGCGGCGCGGGCGGACGCGACGGGCCGACCGCGACGATCGAGCGCGTGCCGGTGCGCACGACCGCGTCGCAATGGCGTCGCGCGTAGACCGGATCGTCGACACGCATGATCGAGTTGCCGCCGCCGAGCAGCGACACGCCCGTCGTCACGCCGGCCTTCAGCCGTTCGAGCGCCGCGAGATGCGATTCGGCCTCCCAGAACGCCTCGTCGGACGCGCGCGTGTAGATCGTCTCGGCCGCGGCCGACCATGCATCGCCGTCCGCGCCGCCGATCGTGCGCAGCATCGCGTGGCCCGCGTGCGCATGCGCATCGATCAGGCCCGGCAGCACGGCCTTGCGGCGCGCGTCGATGGTGCGCGCGGCGCGGTAGCGCGCCTGCAATTCATCGGTGCCGCCGACGGCGACGATGCGATCGCCCTTCACGGCAACCGCGCCGTTCTCGATCACGCGCCGCTGCGGGTCCATCGTAATCACGCAGCCGTTCGTGATCAGGATGTCGATCGCTTCGCGCTTGTCCTCGGGTTTGGCCTCGGTAGTCATGGCGTGTTGTCCTGTTGTGGTTCGGGATGATCGGGGCGCCGTCGAACGACAAAGCGGCTGTCACGCGGAGCCGACCGGCGCCGAGACACGGGCCTTCAGCTTGCGCTGCGCCGCGCTGATCGCGATGAACACGACCGCGTTCACGGCGAGCGCGACGAGCCCGGGGTTGATCGACGTCAGCGTGTTCGACGCGCCGGGGAACAACGACGCGAGCGTCACGCCATAGTAGTTCGTCATCGCGATCACGATCGCGCCGGCGACGATGCCCGCGAACGCGCCTTCACGCGTGCCGAACGGCCGCTTCAGGAAGCTCGATGCGAGCATCGGCACGAGCTGCGTGAGCAGGCTCGACGAGAAGATCGCGAGCGTGACGAAGGTCGCACCGCCGCGCAGCACGAAGTAGACGACCACCAGCGTGAAGATCGGCAGCGCGATCCGCGCGACGCGCGTCACCTCGCGGTCGGTCGCATTCGGCGCGAAGCCTTCTCGGTAGATGTTGCGCGCGATCGTCGTCGATGCGTTCAGCATGATCAGCGAACCGGGCACCAGCGCGGTCAGCAACCCCGTGCCGCCGACGATGCCGACGAACCACGCGGGGAACGTCTGCTTCACGAGCCGCAGCAGCGCGAGATCGGTCTGCGCGCCTTCGAGCCCGTGCACGGTCATCACGGCCGCGAAGCCGACGAGGAACAGGAACGCGATCAGCACCTGGTATAGCGGCATCAGGATCACGTTGCGGCGCAGCGCGCGCTCGTCCTTCGCGACGTAGATCGCGGTGAAGCCGTGCGGATACAGGTAATAGCCGAGCGACGTGAGCAGGATCGTCGAGTTGTACCAGCTCAGGTTGAAGCCGTGCTGCGGCATGCGCAGCAGTTCGGGATGCGCGGCGTCGATCTTCGCGAACATCTCGCCGAGGCCGCCGTAATAATGCATCGGCAGGTACAGGCCGAGGAAGATCGCGATCGCGAGGATCAGCACGTCCTTGAAGATCGCGATGCTCGCCGATCCGTGGATGCCCGACACGATCATGTAAACGGCCATCAGCGTCGCGGCGATCCAGATCGCGGCCGCCTGCGGAATCAGCCCGTACGACATCTCCGACACGATCACGCCGAGCCCGCGCAGCTGGATCATCAGCAGCGACACCATCGCGAACACCGCGACGACGGACACCAGCACGCCGATCGCGCGGCTGTCGTACTTCGACGCGAAGTAATCGGCGAACGACACGAGCCCGTGCTCCTTCGCGTAGCGCCAGACCGCCGGCAGCATCCAGTAGCCGATCACGAACGCGAGGCAGCCGTACGACAGGATGTAGAACGCCGGCACGCCCTTGCTGTAGGTCCAGCCGCTCGCGCCGAGGAACGAGAAGGTCGAGAACGCCTCGCCGGCCATCAGCAGGAACGTGAGCAGCGAGCCGAAGCCGCGCCCGCCGACCGCCCACTGCTCGAGCGTGAGCTTGCGGCCGCGGCGCGCCATCACGCCGATCGCGAGCGCGAATACGGCGAACGCCGCGATAATGACGATCGATGCGTTCATCGCGCGTCTCCCGTGCGGCCGTCGCGGGCCGCGTCGCGCTCGTCGAGACAAAACAGGATCGCGAGGATCGCGGCCGTCGCCGCCATCCAGATCAGGTTCCAGACGAGCAGGAACGGCAGCCCGAACAGCAGCGGACGTGCCTCGGCAAGGGAACCGCCTGCATACATCCCGACGAACGGCAACGCCGCCAGCAACAGTTTGAGTTTCATCAGTGCCTCCTCCGGAAGACGCGCGAACGCGTCAGAACATCAGAACTTCTGGCGGATGCCGACCACCACCGCCACTTGCGACGTCGACGACGACGGGCTGTCGGTGCCGTCGATCCACGCGTGGCCGACAGCCGACGACGCCTTCTGGTAGAAGCCGTTCACGTACACGTCGGTGCGCTTGGACAGCAGGTACTGCATGCCGGCCGACACCTGCTGGTAGTGGCCGCTGTCGCCGCCACGCGCGACCTTCGTATACGTGTAGCCGGCCGCGGCCATCAGCGCGGGCGTGACCATGTAGCGCAGGCTGCCTTCGTAGTTGTTGAAGCGCAGCGCACCGCCCGTCGCCTGCCCGAAGTTCGAGCCCGTATACAGCAGGCCGAGCGTCGCCTGCCCGATCGCGTAGCTGCCGCCCGCGCCCCAGATCTGCTGGCGCACCGCGCTCGACATGCCGGCTCCGAACACCGATGCCGACGAAGGAAAGTAGTTATCCGAAGCGACCGCACCCGTCGCGCTGCTCGCCGGATGGTTCATCCGCGCATACGCGGCGCCCGCGTTGAGCGGCCCGTTCGCATACGTGACGCCCGCGCTCCAGCTGTTGTCGTTGGCGAAGCCCGTCGAGTTCGAGAACCCGTACACCAGGTTCGCCTGCAGGCCCGCGATCGTCGGCGACACGTACTTGACCGCGTTGTTGGTGCGGAACGTGTTGTTGATGTCGTCGTTATCGAACGGGTGCGTCGAGTACTGCGCGAGGAAGCTGCTCATCTGCAGCGAGCCGAGGATGTCCTGCGTCGAGTTGTACTGGCGGCCGAGCGTCACCGCGCCCCAGTTCGCGCCGCTCAGGCCGACCCATGCCGAACGCCCGAACATCCGGCCGCCCTGCCCGAGCGCGCCGTTCGCGACGTTGAAGCCGTTCTCGAGGCGGAAGTTCGCCTTCAGGCCGCCGCCGAGGTCCTCGGAGCCGATCAAGCCCCAGCGCGGGCCCGATTCGTTGCCGCCCGTGAACTGCCACAGCGCATGGCCCTTCGCGTTGTTCGTGTAGGTCACGCCCGCGTCGACAATCCCGTACAGCGTCACCGTCGACTGCGCGTGCGCGGCGCTCGCGAACAGCATGGCGATGGCAGCGCCCACGCTTGCGGCGCCCGTCTTCCCACCCTTCATTTGCACCATCTCCGTCATCTCCTCTCCAAACCTGCTCATTGATGTTTTGTTGGATCTGCCTATCGCCTCGACGAGGTTGTATAGACAGTCGCTGGATGGTATCCAGCCGCAAACGCATCAAGAAATGAAATGTTCAACTGGGCGGCAGTTGGAAATCGAATGTCAGGAGAACGGAGAGGAAATGAACGGGGCCGATGCGCCGCCACAAGCGAAACGAAAGCCCGCAGGCCGGCTGCACGGGGCGCGTTTTGATCAGACGTGAATGGCTCGCGTAAGCAAGCTGACGAATCGGCGACGCGCGACGCGGCTATACGGTTTTCCCTGATAGCCCGTGCATCGGCCGCCGCAGCGCGGCGTCGAACGGATTGGTGCGTGGCCCGATCGCGTCGGCCTGGCGCCGCAGCAGCTCGACGACCATCGGCATCCGGTCGTCGCCGAGGCGCGACGCGAGCGTGCCGACGCTCAGCGCGCCGACCGGATAACCGGTGCGATCGAGGATCGGCACCGCGACGCCGGCCATCCCGTCGAGCACGCCGCTGTTGCGGCCCGCGTAGCCGAGCTGGCGCACGCGTTCGATCTCGGTGCGCAGGTACACCTCGTCGAGCACGCCGTAGCCGCGAATGCGCGGCACGTTGAAGCGGATCACTTCCTCGCGTTCGGCTTCGGGCAGGAACGCGAGGATCGCGAGGCTGCCCTGCCCGACGCCGAGCGCGATGCGCCCGCCGATGTCGCCGGTAAACGAGCGGATCGGGAACGGCCCTTCGCACAGGTCGAGACACACGGCGTCGAAGCCGCTCTTCACAAGCAGGAAGATGGTCTCACCGAGACTCGCGCACAGCCGCAGCAGCGCGGGGCGGCACAGCGTGCGCATGCTGCTAGGGTTGCCGGCCAGCGCGGCGAGCGCGAAGAAGTCGACGCTCAGCCGGTACAGCTTCGACTGCTCGTCCTGCTCGACCATCCCTTCGGCGATCAGCGATTGCAGGATCCGGTGCGCGGTGCCCTGCGTGAGGCCGACGGCCTTCGCGAGATGCGTGACGCGCACGCCGTCCTGCTGCATGCCGGCCAGCGCGCGCAGGATCGCGAACGCGCGCTGCAGCATGCCGGCGCCCGGCGCGCCGGCCTGATCGACGGCGTCCTCGTCCGGGCGCGGCGCGTGTGCGGCCGGCGACATTCCGGGCGATTGGGGTTCCTGCATGCTGGCGCTCCTCGACGATTTCATTGAACGGAATACGGTAGCCGCCATTGTCGGCCCGCCGAAACGCCGCGGGCATCCGGGTGTGCACGGGATTGACGTGTGCGTTTCGCGGTCCGGTCGCCCTTCATCCATCGGAACGATTTGCACGCAATTCGTCGATCTGTTCCACTCAACGGAATTTTTCCGAAATTCATCCCGATCAGCAGAATTCGAAATTGACGCGCCGAAATATGGCTGGCTAGAGTCCGCGTCAATGGCGCACCGGCTACGCGGTGTGCGAACCCGGAGTGCCTCATGTCGTTTCTCACGCTTACGGATCTGACGAAAACCTTCGGCGAGCTCACCGCCGTCGCCGACGTCAACCTGTCGGTCGAACAAGGCGAGTTCGTGTCGCTGCTCGGGCCGTCGGGTTGCGGCAAGACCACGACGCTGCAGATGATCGCCGGCTTCGTCGACGTCACGCGCGGCCGCATCGCGCTCGACGGACAGGACATCACGCACCTGAAGCCGAACCGCCGCGGGCTCGGCATCGTGTTCCAGAGCTATGCGCTGTTTCCGCACATGAGCGTCGCGGAGAACGTCGGCTTCGGCCTCGACATGCGCGGCGTCGACAAGGCCGAACGCGCCGAGCGCATCCGCGCGGCACTCGCGCTGGTGCGCCTCGATTCGCTCGCGCACCGCTTTCCGCGCGAGCTGTCGGGCGGCCAGCGACAGCGCGTCGCGATCGCGCGCGCGGTCGTGATCGAGCCGCCGGTGCTGCTGCTCGACGAACCGATGTCGAACCTCGACGCGAAGCTGCGCGAGGACATGCAGTTCGAACTGCGCGCGATCCAGCGCAAGATCGGCACGACGACGATCATGGTCACGCACGATCAATCGGAAGCGCTGTCGATCAGCGACCGCGTGGTCGTGATGGAAGCCGGCCGCATCACGCAGACCGACACGCCGTACCGCGCGTACGAGCGCCCGGAAACCCGGTTCGTGTCGCAGTTCATCGGCAAGGCGAACCTGCTGCCCGGCACGATCGTCGCGCACGACGGCGACGCGATCCGCATCGACCTCGGGCACGATCTCGCCGAAACGGGACGCACTGCCCACCTGCCGCCGCGCGAGCGCGACGTGCGCGTCGGCGATGCCGTGTCGGTCTGCATCCGTCCCGAGAAGCTGCGGCTGTGCGCACCCGATGCGGGCCGCTTCGCCGCGACCGTCACGAGCCGCTTCTTCCTCGGCAGCCAGTGGCTGTACCGCGTCGACAGCGCGCTCGGCGAAGTGCTGGTGTGCTGCCAGAACGAAGGCGCGGAGCCCCTCGCCGAAGGCGCGCCGGTCGGCATCGACTGGCACAGCGACGCGGTGCGCGTGATGCGCCGGGAGGCCTGAATGCGACAGCCTTCCCGCCCGCTGCCCACCGACGGCACGACGGCCGGCCTCGCGCGGCCGGCCGCGCCCGACGCCATGCCGGCACGCGCCGCCACCGGACCCGTGCGACGCGCGACGTGGCGCGCGCATGCGCCGCTGTGGCTGATGTGCGCGCCCGCGTTCGCGCTGTTCGCCGCGCTCGTGCTCGTGCCGCTCGCGATGACGTTCGCGCTGACGTTCTACCGCTTCGACCCGGCCACGGGGCCGATCGCCGCGCTCCAGTTCGGCAACTACACGGAAGTGCTCGGCTCGTCGTACTTCCACACGATCTTCGCGCGCACGTTCGGGATCGCCGCGCTGACGACCGCGATCTGCGTCGCGATCGGCACGCCGGAAGCGTACGTGCTGTCGAAAATGCGCGACCCGTGGCGCTCGCTGTTCCTGCTTGCGATCCTCGCGCCGCTGCTCGTGTCGGTCGTCGTGCGCGCGTTCGGCTGGAGCATGCTGCTGAACACGAGCGGGCTCGTGAACCAGGCATTCGGGCTCGTCGGCCTCGGGCCCTACAAGCTCGAATACACGACCTTCGCGATCGTGATCGCGCTGGTGCACGTGATGCTGCCGTTCATGGTGATCCCCGTATGGACCGCGCTGCAACGGCTCGATCCGCAGACCGAGCACGCGGCACTGTCGCTCGGCGCATCGCCGTTCACGACGCTGCGCCGCATCGTGGTGCCGCAGCTCATGCCGGGCGTGCTGTCGGGCAGCCTGATGGTGTTCGGGCTGTCGGCGAGCGCGTTCGCGATTCCCGGCCTGCTCGGCGGACGCCGGCTGAAGGTCGCGGCCACGGCCGTGTACGACGAATTCCTCGGCTCGCTGAACTGGCCGCTCGGCGCGACGATCGCGGTGCTGCTGCTGGTCGCGAACCTCGTCGTGATGCTCACCTACTACCGCGTGCTCGAACGCCGCTACGCGCGCAGCCTCGGAGGCGCATCCCGATGAGAAAGAACGGCCCCTTCGCCCTCGCATTCCATACGCTCGTGATCCTGTTCGTGCTCGCGCCGCTCGCGATCGTCGTGCTCGTCGCGTTCACGCCCGACGAAACGCTGACGCTGCCGACGCACGGGCTGTCGCTGCGCTGGTTCCGCGCGATCCTCGACTATCCCGACTTCGTCACCGCGTTCTTCAACAGCGTGAAGCTCGCGTTCGCATCGGCCACGCTGTCGCTCGCGATCGCATTGCCGGCCGGCCTCGCCATCGGCCGCGCGGCGTTTCCCGGCCGCGCGTTCCTGAACGGCCTGCTGCTGTCGCCGCTCGTGATCCCCGGCCTCGTGCTCGGCATCGCGCTGCTGCGCTTCTTTGCGCTGATCGGCGCGACCGGCTCGTTCGCGTGGCTCGTGCTCGCGCACATGATCGTCATCACGCCGTTCGTGATGCGGCTCGTGCTCGCGTCCGTCGCGGGCCTCGACCGCAGCATCGAGCAGGCCGCGTGCTCGCTCGGCGCGGACCCGTGGACGACGTTCCGCCGCATCACGCTGCCGATGATCGTGCCCGGCATCACGGGCGGCTGGCTGCTCGCGTTCATCAACAGTTTCGATGAACTGACGATGTCGATCTTCGTCACGTCGCCGCAAACGGTCACGCTGCCCGTGCGCATGTACATGTACGCGACCGAATCGATCGACCCGATGATGGCGTCGGTGTCGGCGCTCGTCATCTTCATCACCGCCGGCGCGATGCTGCTGCTCGATCGCGTGTACGGCCTGAACCGCATCCTGATCGGCCAACACTGATGACGACTCCCGTTTCCCGTTCCACCGGTACGGCAGCCGACGGCGCGCAGTTCGTGCGCGTCGCCGAGCGCGAGCGCGCCGCCATCGCGTTCACGCTCGACGGCCACCCCGCGCAGGCGCTCGCCGGCGACACCGTCCTCACCGCGATCCTCGTCGCGCAGCGCCGCGTGCGCACGAGCGAATTCAGCGGCCAGCCGCGCGCGGGTTTCTGCCTGATCGGCGCGTGCCAGGATTGCTGGGTGCGCACCGAGGCCGGCGCGCGCATGCGTGCGTGCTCGACGCCGATCGCCGAAGGCATGCGGATCGTGACCGGCGCGCAGCCCACACCGGACGGAGGCGCGCAATGAACGACGCACTGCAACCGGTGATCGTCGGCGCGGGGCCGGCCGGCGTGCGCGCGGCCGAGGCGCTGGTCGACGCGGGGCTGCGCCCCGTCGTGATCGACGAGAACGCGCGCTGGGGCGGGCAGATTTACCGGCAACCGCCCGCCGACGGCGCTTTCGCGCGCGGCAAGCGTGCGCTGTACGGCTTCGAGACCGCGAAAGCCGACGCCGTGCACCGGACGATGGCCGCGCTGCTGCCGCACGTCGACTACCGGCCGGGCACGCTCGCGTGGGCGTGCGGCGCGGGCCGCATCGATACGCTGCAGGACGGCCACGAAGTGACCGTGCCGTACTCGCACCTGATCGTCGCGAGCGGCGCGACCGATCGCATGCTGCCCGTGCCGGGCTGGACGCTCGCGGGCGTTTATACGCTCGGCGGCGCGCAGGTCGCATTGAAGGCGCAGGGCTGCGCGATCGGCCGGCGCATCGTGTTCGCGGGCACGGGGCCGCTGCTTTACCTCGTCGCGTACCAATATGCGAAGGCCGGTGCACAGGTCGCGGCCGTGCTCGATACGAGCCCGCTGCGCCGCCAGGCCGCCGCCGCGCCCGCGCTGCTGCGCATGCCGTCGACCTTCGCGAAGGGGCTCTACTACATCGGCTGGCTGCGCGCGCGTGGCGTCGCAATCGAGACGGGTGTCTCGCTCGAACGCGTGCTCGGCGAACAGCATGTGACGGGGCTTGCGTGGCGTGCCGCTGGCGACGATACGCAGCCGCGCCGGCTCGACTGCGATGCGCTCGGCCTCGGCTTCGGCCTGCGTTCGGAAACGCAGCTCGCCGATCTCGCCGGCTGCCGGTTCGGTTTCGATCCGGTCAATCGCGCGTGGCTGCCCGAGCGCGACGCGGCCGGCCGCACGTCGGTGCGCGGTATTTACGTCGCGGGCGACGGCGCGGGCATCGCGGGCGCCGACGCGGCCGAGGCATCGGGCCGGCGCGCGGCGCTCGCGTTGCTCGACGATGCCGGCATCGCGTCGCCATCGCCGCCCGGCAAACCCGATGCGGCGCGGCTCGATCGCACGCTCGCGCGCATCGGCGCGTTCCGCGCGGGCCTCGAAGCGGCGTTCGCGCCGCCGGCCGGGCTGGCCGCGCGCTGCCCCGACGACACGATCGTGTGCCGCTGCGAGGAGATCGACGCGGGCACGCTGCGGCGCTGCATCCGCGGCGGCGCAGCGACCGAACTCAACCGGCTGAAGGCGCTCACGCGCGTCGGGATGGGCCGCTGCCAGGGCCGCATGTGCGGCGACGCGGCCGCGCTCGTGCTGGCCGCCGAAACCGGCCGCCCGCTCGCCGACGTCGGGCGGTTGCGCGCGCAACCGCCCGTGAAGCCGTTCCCGATCTCCGCCGCGCTCGGCGGCGACGACGTCGCGGCGATTCCCGACGAGGCGCGCGATGAGTGAGATCCGGCATTACGACGTCGCGATCGTCGGCGGCGGCCTCGTCGGCGCGTCGGCTGCGCTCGCGCTGACGCAACGCAGGCTGCGCGTCGGGCTGTTCGAGCGGCGCGACTGCGGCGCGCAGGCAAGCGGCGTGAACTACGGCGGCGTGCGCTGTCAGGGCCGCCCCGCCGAGCAATTGCCGCTCGCGCTGCGCGCGCGGCGCATCTGGGACAACCTGCCCGGGCTGATCGGCATCGACGGCGAATTCGTCGTGTCGGGCCACTTGCGGCTCGCGCGCAGCGACGCCGATCTCGACGCACTCGACGCGTACGCGACGCTCGCCGCCGAACACGGCTTGCCGCTGCAGGTGATGCGCGGCGATGCGTTCCGCCGCCGCTATCCGTGGCTCGGCCGCGCGGCGCTCGGCGGCTCGCTGTGCGAAACCGACGGCCATGCGAACCCGCGCCTCGTGTCGCCCGCGTTCGCACGCGCGGCCCGCGCGGCGGGCGCGGACGTGTTCGAGCACACGCCTGTCGACGACGTCCGGTACGACGGCACGCGTTTCCACGTCAAGGCGGGCGGCCGCGCGAGCACCGCGACATGGCTGATCAATTCGGCCGGCGCGTGGGCGAACACGATCGCCGGACGTTTCGGCGAAGCCGTGCCGATGGAGCCGATCTACCCGAACATGTGGGTCACCGAACCGCTGCCGCCGGTCATCGCGCACAACCTCGGCGTGTACGGCGGCGGCGTGTACGCGCGGCAGGTCGCGCGCGGCAACTGCGTGATCGGCGGCGGGCGCGGCCGCGGCGACGGCGAGTTCGGCCAGCCGTCGGTCGATACGACGCGCGCGGTGATGCGCGACGCGTGCGCGCTGCTGCCCGCGCTGCGCGACGCGCTGCTGATCCGCACGTGGAGCGGCGTCGAAGGCTGCACGCCCGACCACAACCCGATCATCGGCCAGAGCCGCACGACACCGCACCTGCTGCATGCATTCGGTTTTTCCGGTGGCGGCTTCCTGCTCGCGCCGGGCGTCGGTGACGTGCTCGCCGATCTCGTCACGACCGGCGAAACCGCCACGCCACTCGATGCATTCTCGATCGGCCGCTTCGCACCGCAGTCTGAGCCGACCGTCCCACTTCCCCACGAGGAGACCCAAAGATGAAACTGCACGGAACGATCGCGGCGGCCGCCGCCCTCTGCATCGCAGGCGCCAGCGTGCCCGCGTTCGCGCAAACGAAGACGATCTACGTCGGCATGAACGGCGGGCCGATGGAAAAGGCCTATACGAGCCAGGTGCTGCCCGACTTCGAGAAGGCGAACAACGTGAAGGTCGTCGTCGTGCCCGGCACGTCGTCGGACGTGCTCGCGAAACTGCTCGCGAACCGCAACAAGCCGCAGATCCACGTCGCGTTCCTCGACGACGGCGTGATGGCGCGCGCGGTCAGCCTCGGCGTGTGCCAGAAGCTCGACGATTCGCCGGTGCTGAAGGAGCTGTACCCGTTCGCGCGGATGAAGGACGACGTCGGCGCGGGCGTGCAGCTCGGGATGACCGGCATCGCGTACAACAAGAAGCTGTTCGCGGACAAGGGCTGGGCGCCGCCGACGTCGTGGATGGATTTCGCCGATCCGAAATACAAGGGCAAGGTCGTGTTCCAGTCGGCGTCGAGCAGCACGTTCGGGTTGCACGGCTTCCTCGCGATCAACCGGCTGCTCGGCGGCAGCGAGCAGAACGTCGAGCCCGGCTTCAGCAAGTGGGCGAGCACGGTCGGGCCGAACGTCGTCGAGTACATCCCGAACTCGGCGAAGATCTCCGAGATGGTGCAGACCGGCGAAGCCGGCCTGTTCCCGCTCACGCCGACGGGCGTCGGCGACCTGCAGGACAAGGGCATTCCCGTCGCGTACGCGAACCCGAAGGAAGGCCCGGTGCTGCTGCTCGTCGACCTGTGCGTCGTCGCGAACAATCCCGATCCGCAACTCGCGCAGAAGCTCGCGCAGTTCCTGCTGTCCGCGCCCGCGCAGACGAAGGCTGCCGAGGCCGGCAAGCAGATCCCGACCAACCGCGGTGCGAAAATGCCGGCCGCGATGCAGCAGAGCCTCGGCAATGTCGACGATCTCGTGCGCAAGGTGACGGTGGTCGACTGGGCCGCGATCAACGCGCGCCGCGCGCAGTGGGATACGCGCTGGAACCGGCAGATCGAGCGGTAACCACGCGGGCGCGTGGGCGCGCTACCGCAGCCGATCCGCGACCGCGCGCGCCACGGTGCTCAGCGCATCGCCGCGTTCGAGCGCCGCGCGCGGCCGCGACGCTTCGCCCTGTGCATCGAGCGCGCGCGGCGCGAAGTCCGGCGACGACGAAAACTTGACGATCGTCAACGCGGTCTTCGGTTCGACCAGGATCGACTGGCCGAACCGCCCCGCCGCCGCGAACGATCCGTCGCCGTCGTTCACCTGGTACCAGTAGTCGCGATACGCATAGCCGTCCTTGCCGGGGATCACGTTGCCCTTCGCGAACAGCGCCGCGTTGTGCGCAGGCTGCAACGCCGCGCGAATCGTCGCGGCTGGCAGCGTGCCCGGCGCGCCGCCAAGCCCGGTGCGCACGCGTTCCGCGAAGCGCGCGGCATCGCGCAGCGTCGTGTACAGCCCGCCGCTCGCCATCGCCATCGCGTTGCGATCCACCGCGACGTACGCATCGTCTTCCGCGAAATCGCGCCACAGCCACCGCTCGACCAGCGCGCTCCACGACTGCCCCGTCGCGCGCTGCATCGCCCACGCGACGGCTTCCGGCGAACCGTTCTGGTAGAACCACGCGCTGCCCGGCGCCACGTCCGGCACGCGTTGCACGGTCAGCAGGAAATCGACGATGCTGGCCGGCGCGCCTTCGCGGTGCGGCACCAGCCCGACGGCGCCGAACAAGCCGAGATCGGGCGGTATGCCCGGCGCGTACGCGGTGGGCACTTCCATGTCCAGGTTCTGTTGCAGCGTCGCGCTGCCGAACGGCGTGTCGGCCAGTTCCGGCACCGCGCGCAACAGCGGCGCGCCTGCATCGAGCACGCCCGATTCGATCATCTGTGCAGCCAGCAGGCCCGTCACCGATTTCGTCATCGACGCCCATGCGTGCGGCTGGTCGGGCCGGAAGCCGTCGAAATACCGCTCGTAGACGATCCGGCCGCGCTGCACGACGATGAAGCCGTCGGTATGGGTCGCGCGCAGATACGCGTCGAGCGTCAGCGTCTCGCCGCCGATTGTCACGGGCAGCGTGTCGAGACCGGGCGCCGGGCGCTCGGGGAGCGGCATCGGCGCGGCCGCGTGCCGGATGCCGGCCGTCGGCGCGAGCAGCCGCGTGTTGCCCAACGCCCAGCGCAGGCGCGCAGGCGTGAACGCGTTCGCCTTGTTGACGACCTGGTCGGCCGGCGGCGGAAAGCTCTGCATCACGCCCGGCGTGGCGGCGTCGGTTGCGGCGGGCGCAGTCGCGGCGAACGCGAGCCCGCCGGCCAGCACGAAGGTGCCGGCAATCCGGCCGGTGCGCCGGGTAGTAGTAAAGCATCGATCGAATCGCATCGAGTCATGCCTCTTAGTGGAAAGTGAACGGGCGATGCGCCCGGACATCAGGGTTGCTGGCCGTCGATTCGCAACAGGTTCGCCACCGACGCGACACCGTCGACGCGCCGCGCGACCGCAGCCGCGAGATTCGCCTGGTTGGTATCCGTGACCGAGCCGGCCAGCGTCACGCTGCCGTCGCGCACGCGCACGAGGATGCGCGTCACGTTCAGGTTTTTCGTGCGCGCGAGCGTGGTGCTGACGCGCCGTTTCAGCTTGCGGTCGGCCGCCTTGCGTTGCGCAGGCGACAGGCTGGCTGACGTAGACGCCTGCACGGATTCTTGCGCGGCCGCCGAGGATCGAACCACCGCGCTCGCGGCGTCGGATTGCGCGTGCGCGGCGACGGTCCAGCAGGCAGCCATCAGCAGCCCCGCGGCAAGTTGGCATGAAATACGCATGATCGAATCGCACTCCTGAAAAATCGTTGAACAAAACCTCAGAACTGCGTCATCAGGCCGATCGACACACCGGTCGTCGCGCTCGCGCCGCGCCGCATGTTCAGCGCCGCGATCGTCGTGGGGTCGCGCATGTACGCGCCGGTCATCCCGTTGCGATCGACCTCGACATACAGCTCGGTGCGCTTCGACAGGAAGTACTCGGCGATCGCATAGGTCGTCAGCTTGTGGCCGTCTGCGTCCGACACGTTGCCGAGATTGCGCGCGCGGTCGTAAAACGCGGCCGCGCTCAACTGCACCGACGGCAGCGGCTGCACGACGACACCGAACGACGGGATATCGTCGCGCCGCGACGGCGCACCGGCCTTGCTCGCGGTCACGTTCAGCGACGCATAGCTCAGGTAGAAGCGCGCGCGGCCGAGCTGCAGCGTACCGCCCGCCTGGATCGTCTGCGCCGACTGCGAGCCGTCCGGGCTGTAGGTCTTCGCGTACGACACGCCGCCCATCAAGTCTGAAAACGTGTACATCGCGGCGGCCGAATAGCTGGTGCCCGCATGCGTGCTGCCCGCGACGCCGCCGGGCGAATAGTTCGCGCCGAACCGCAAGCCGCCCGCCTGCCCGAGATACTTGATCATGTTGTTGAAGCGCGAGTCGAGCGTGAAGAAGTTGCCGTCGAACAGCACGCCCGGTTCGACGGCGAGCGACTGCCCGCGCCCGCCGAGCGGATCGAGCGCGATGCCGAGATCCTCCGCGACGTTGAACTGGCGGCCGAGCGTCAAGCGACCGAAATCGCCGGTCAGGCCGACATACGCGGCCTGCGAGAACAGCGTTCCGGACGTCTTCAACGCGCCGGTGCCGCTGTTGAACGCGCCGTCGAGCACGAACAGTGCCTTCAGCCCGCCGCCGAGATCCTCCTTGCCGCGAATGCCGAACTCGTTGCCCGCGATGATGTTGTTGTTGAAGCCGACCTGGCTGCCGCCCGGCAGCCCGTTGACCCAGCGCACGCCACCGCCAATCCGGCCGAACAGCGTCACGCTCGACTGCGCGTGCGCACTCCCGCACAGCGCGCCCACCAGCGCCGCCGCGATCATCTTCTTCATGTCTCCTCCTGCCGCGTCGTTGCGCGGCGTATCGTTGTACTGCCTACCGTCGAAAGGCGCCGCCACCCGACACTCGGGCCGCGCGCCGAATGCGATGCGCGGTGCTAGCGGCCGCACGCGCCGACCGGCGGCACGGCACGCTCCGGTTCGCCGGCGAGGCGCCGCAGCGAGCGCTGCGGATCGAGGCACCATGCGCCGAGCACGCCGCATGCGATCAGCACGACGCCGCACACGACGCTCGCCTGTTCGAAGCCGCGCGCGACCGACGCGCCGGCCGCCTCGATCAGCATCCCCGTGACGACCGGCGCACCCAGGCCTGCGAGCGATGCGAAGCCGTTGCTGAGCGCGAGCACGCCGCCGCGCTGGGTATCCGGCGTCACCTCGGCGAGCATCGCGGGACCGATCGAGTACATCGTCAGCGTCAAGCCGCTGCCGAGCGTCAGCAGCACGAGCTTCGCCGCGCTCGGCACCTCCGGCACCGGCAGCACGGCCAGCATCGCGCCGGCGACCGCAAGCGTGACCGCGACAAACGTGCCGCGCCCGTGGCGCGACGGCATGCCGCGCGCGAGCAGCGTCTGCGACAGCCACGCGAGCGCGAGACTGAGCGGCGACGTGACCGCGACGAACAGCGCGAACATGCGCCCGGCCTCGTGCGGCCCGAAGCCGAGCCCGAGTTGCAGGTAGGTCGGCATCCACGTGAGCGTCATCGCGAGAATCCAGTTCGCCGCGAAATGGCCGAGGAAGTTGCCGAGCACCGTGCGGTCGGTCAGCAGCCGCCCGTACGGCACGCGTTCGCCACCGGTCGCGCGCGGGCCGCGCGACAGCGTGCCCTCCTCGCCGACTACCGCCCATGCAATGCACCACACGACTCCGAGCAGTGCCAGTACCGCGAAATTCGCGCGCCAGCCCCAGTGCGTCGTGATGACCGGAATCGCGAGCCCCGCGATCAGCAGGCCGAGCGCGCTGCCCTGATGCAGCAGCGCGACGGGGAGATTGCGCCGCGTATCGGGAAACCACTTGTAGATCGCATGCGTGGCGACCGGCGACGCAGGCCCTTCGCCGATGCCGAGCAGCACGCGGCATGCGATGACGACCCAGATCGAGCTCGCGGCGAGCATCGGCAGTTGCAGCAATGCCCACGCGGCCGCCATCGCGAACAGCAGCCATTTCGCGGGCCAGCGGTTTGCGGCGATACCGCCCGCGACCGCCGCGACCGCGAACAGCCAGTTGAGGCTGCCGCCGATCACGCCGAACTGCGTCGGGCTCAGATGCAGGTCGCGCATCATCGGCACCGACACGAGGCCGAGCACGACCTTGTCGAGAAAATTCACCAGCATCATCAGCGCGAGCATCGTCGCGATGGACCACGCCCGTCCGGGGCGGTACTGCGCACCATTCGTCATGGCTGTCTCCTGTTTCGTTATCGTGGGCGGCCGGGTGCGTCGCGCTAGCCGCCGCCGTGCTCGCCGGGTGCCGGCACGCGGTCGTCGCCGTCCGGCAGGCCGAGCGAGAATTTCACCGGGAAGCGCACCGCGAGCGTGCGGTCGGCCGCCACCTCGCGCACGACGCCGCGTGCACGCACGTGCGGATCGTCGAACACCGCGCCGGCGTCGGGCACCGGCGACAAGGGCAGCCCGAGCGCGCCGAGCACGCGCATCCAGTCTTCCTGCGTGCGCGTTGCGAAGGTCGCGCGCAACAACGCACCGAGTGCGTGCCGATGTTGCTGCCGGCCTGCGCGCTGCGCGAAGCGCGGTTCGCGCAGCGCCGGATACGCGTCGCCGAGCGCATCGGCAAGCGTCGCCCAAAACTTGTCCTCGAGCGTCGCGAGCACGATGTGCCGCCCGTCGGCGGTCTCGAACAGGTCGTTGTCGGGCATCACCCAGCGCGCGGTGTTCGGCGTATCGCGGCCCGTGCGCAGCGCCCACGCGGCTGGCGCGGTCCACGCAAAAATCGCGTCGTGGATCGACACGTCGAGATGCTGGCCGAGCCCGTTCGCGCGTGCGCTCATCACCGCGACGGCGAGCGCGAGCGCCGCATGCAGCGCGGCCGCATGATCGGCGAGCCGTACGCGCGGCCGCGCGACGGTGTCATGCAGTTGCGCGGGCACCGACCAGTAACCGGCATCGGCAAGAAAATTCAGGTCGTGGCCGGGACGGTTCGCATACGGGCCGTCCTGCCCGTAGCCGGTGATCGAGCACAGCACGACGCGCGGGTTCGCACGGGCAAGCGTGTCGTAATCGAGCCCGAGCCGCGTCATCACGCCGGGCCGGTTGCCTTCGACCACCGCATCGGCATCGCGCACGAGATCGAGAAAGTGCGCGCGGCCATCGGGTGTCTTCAGGTCGAGCACGATCGAGCGCTTGCCGCGGTTGAACTGTGCGAACGTGTCGTCGCCGAACCGCCGCAACGCGTCGCCGCCGGGCGGCTCGACCTTGATCACGTCGGCGCCGAGCTGGCGCAGCAGCGCGCAGGCATGCGGCCCGGGCAGCAGTTGGCCGGCATCGACGATCCGCACGCCGCGCAGGCACGACCACGCCGGCGCCTGGTCGTCGCCATCCGGCCAGGCGCCGCACGCGCCGCGTGCATCGTCGCGCGCCGTCATGCGTCGCGCCCCGCGCCGGCCGGATCGAGAATCGCCTTCGCGATCGCGTTGCGCTGGATCTCGCTCGTGCCGGTCAGGATCCGGAACATCCGCAGCTTGCGAAACGTCTGCTCGACCGGGTGGCCGCGCGTCACGCCGACATTGCCGTGGATCTGCACCGCCTTGTCCGCGACCTCGAAGCAGCGCTCGGACACATACAGCTTGCACGCGGACGCCGTCATCCGCAGGTCGGCGCCTGCGTCGGCGAGCGCGGCCGTGTGCGCGATCATGCTTTCGCATGCCCACAGCGCGGCGGCCATGTCGGCAAGCATGTGCTGGATCGCCTGGAAACGCGCGATCGGGCCGCCGAACTGCCGGCGCGTGCGCGCATGGTCGAGCGACGCGCGGTACGCGGACATCGCGAGGCCGAGCATCGTCGGGCAATGCAGCAGCCGGTTCACGTTGATGCGCGACATGCCGAGCCTGAAGCCGTTGCCGACCCCGCCGAACACGTTCTCGCGCGGCACACGCACGTCGACGAAGCGAATGTCCGCGTCGATATGCTGGCCGGACATCGGCACATACTCGTGTTCGACGCTCACGCCGGGCAGGTCGAGATCGACCAGCACTGCCGTGATCTGCGGCGGCGTCGCGGACGCATCGGTCACGCACATCACGATCGCGAAATCGGCGAACGGCGCGCCGCTGATGTAGTGCTTCGTGCCGTTGATGATGAACGAGTCGCCGACCTCGACCGCCGTGGTGCGAATGCTCATCGCATCCGAACCCGAGTGCGGTTCGGTCAGCGCGAAGCACGTCGATTTCTCGCCGCGCATCACCGGCTTGAAATAGCGTTCGAGCTGCGCGGGCGTCGCGTACTTCAGCATGTTGCCGATGCGCGGCGGCCCGCCGAGTTCACCGAGCACGTGCGGCGCGAGTGCCGCGCCCGATGCGGCCAGATCCGCCTTCAGCGCACACACTTCGACGATCGACAGCCCCTGGCCGCCCATCTCGACCGGCAGGCTGGCGGTATAGAAGCCGAGTGCGGCCGAGCGTTGCCACACCCGACGCAGCACGTCGCGCGGCCACGCATCTTCGGAACCGAGCCGCAGCTCGCGCTCGATCGGGCGCAGTTCGTCGTCGACGAAGCGCAGCACGGCCGCGCGCAGCGCGACGAATTCGGGGCGTTGCAGATGATCGAACATGACAGGCTCCTTCAGTTGACGCGGCGCGCGACACCGCGCCAGTACTGCTCGCGCACGAGCTTGCGGGCGATCTTGCCGCTCGCGTTCTTCGGCAGTTCCGCGACGAAATCGATGGTGCGCGGCAGCTTGTAGTCGGCGAGCAGCGCGCGGCAATGCGCGACGAGATCGGCCGCCTGCGCGCTGCGGCCGGAACGCAGCACGACGACGGCCTTCACGGCCTCGCCCCACTTGTCGTCGGGCACGCCGACGACGCATGCCTCGAGCACGCCTTCATGCCGGTAGAGCACCGCTTCGACTTCGGTCGGATACACGTTGAAGCCGCCCGAGATGATCATGTCGTGCTTGCGGTCGACCAGATAGACGAAGCCGTCGCGATCGGTGCGCGCGAGGTCGCCCGTGTGCAGCCAGCCGTCGACCAGCACCTCGCGCGTCAGCTCCGGCGCGTTCCAGTAGCCCTGGAAGACGTCCGCACCGCGAATCACGATCTCGCCGATCGCGTCGCCTTCGACTTCGCACCCGTCAGCGTCGACCACGCGCACCTCGGTCTCGCCGAGCGGCCGGCCGCAGGACGCGAGCCGCCCGCGGTCGTGCAGCAGCGCCTGCGCGTGATCGGCGATGCCGAGCCGCGTGACGCCCGACGTCGATTCGCTCGCGCCATAGCCTTGCGACAGCACGGGACCGATGCGCGCCCACGCCTCCTCGATGCGCGCCGGCGCCATCGGCGCCGCACCGTAGCCGAGCACCTTCAGGCTGCGCAGGTCGGCCTGCGCGAGATCGGGCTCGTTCAGCAGCATGTTGACCATCGCCGGCACCATGAACGTGTGCGTGATGCGCTGGCGCGCCACTTCGGCGAGGAAATGCGCGGGCTCGAACGCGTCGAACAGCACGAGCGTTGCGCCGCAGAACAGGTACGGCTGCATCAGCATCCCGGACGCGTGCGTGATCGGCCCGATCAGCGCGAGCCGGTCGCCGGGCTGCGCGGGACGGTCCATCCCCTGCACGATCTTGCGCAGCGACGCGAGCCGGTTGCCGTAGCTCTGCATCGCAGCCTTGATCCGCCCAGTCGAGCCGGACGAGAAATGCAGTACCGCGAGATCATCGGGTGCCGACGTGTAGTCGGGCGGCATGTCGCCGCCCTGGGCGAGCAACGCTTCGTAGTCGAGATAGCCGGCGACCGCGCCATCGAGCGACACGAACCGCTCGACCATGCCGAAGCCCGGCGAATCGGGCGTGTATTCCGTATAGCCGCGCCCGCCGATGAACGCGACGGGCGTGCAGTTGCCGACGACGTCGGCAGCCTCGGCAGCCGTGAAGCGCGGGTTCAACGCGGCCTTCACGAGGCCGGCCTTGTACAGCGCGCACTCGATCTCGACGAGTTCGATGCAGTTGCGCGCCTGCACGGCGATGCGCTCGCCGCGTGCGAAGCCGAGGCCGCGCAGCGCATTCGCGAGCCGCGTCGAACGCTCGTCGAGCTGGCGGTATGTGACGGCGCGGTCGCGGTGGATCACGGCGGGCTGGCTGCCCCAGTAACGGGCCGCGCGCCGCAGGAAGTAGGTGAAGCTCAAAGCGATTCTCCTGGTCGAACAGTGCCGCCAGTCTGTAAGATGCCAAGGCATCACTACAATGCATCAACGGATATAAAGTCATAACCGACAGGAATCCCCCGGATGGACACGCGCGATCTGGAGTACCTGCTGGCCGTGGAGCGGCACGGCAGCATCGGCAAGGCCGCCGAGGCGCTGGGGCTGTCACAGCCCGCGCTGACCAAGGCCGTGCAGCGGCTGGAGGCGCAGGTCGGCGTGACGCTGTTCGAGCGC
Source organism: Burkholderia pyrrocinia (assembly GCF_003330765.1). Classification (NCBI taxonomy): domain Bacteria; kingdom Pseudomonadati; phylum Pseudomonadota; class Betaproteobacteria; order Burkholderiales; family Burkholderiaceae; genus Burkholderia; species Burkholderia pyrrocinia. Next base: position 2,529,160 of record NZ_CP024903.1, read on the forward strand.
ACCGCGAACGGGATGACGCCGACGCCGGCCGGCGCGCGCTTCGTCGCCCGCGCGCAGCGGATCGCGCTCGAATTCGACGATGCGATGCAGGAGATGCGTGCGATCCGCGGCGGCGAGCAGGGCCTCGTGCGGATCGGCTACTCGCCGACCGTGCCTAACGCGGTCGTGCTCGGCGCATGCCGGCAGTTGATTCGCGAACGGCCGGCTGCACGGCTGCGGCTGCGCTGCCGGCTCGCGCGCGAACTGCTCGACCTGCTCGCGGCCGGCGAGCTCGACCTCGTCGTCGCGCCCGAACCGCAACGGCCGGACGCCGGGCTCGCCACCATCGCGCTGTTCGACGACCGGCTGACCGTGCTCGCCGACTCGGCACACCCGCTGCAACGCAAGCGCGCGCTCACGCTCGCGGATCTCGCCGATCAGGAATGGCTGTTGCCGGAAGCGACGATTCCCGTGCGGCACCGGATCGACGACGCGTTCCGCGCACGCGGGTTGCCGGCGCCGCGCCTGCGCGTCGAGACCGATTTCGGCAACACGTCGCTGCTGCAGTTGCTGCGCGGCACGCCGCTGCTGTGCGTCGGCGGCACCGATGCGCTCGACCCGGTGACCGGGCTGCGTGCGCTCGATCTGCGGGCCGGCGAACTCGAACTGGACCGGCGCATCGGTGCGATGCACCGGGCAGGCGCATACGTGCCTCCGCTCGCGCAGCGGATGATCGCGCTGCTGCGGGAAAGCGTGGCGTAGCGCCGCGACCATCATTTGCGGGAGTGATGACACTCCCCTTTTTCTGCGGATTTGACCGGGAAGGCGGTGCCGACAACACTAGCCCGCAGTGCCGCACAGACGGCACGCGCCCGCCTCCCCCTTCAGAGTCCGCCATGTACCCGACCGACACCGTGCAATCCCCGAGCGCCGCCCGGCCGCTCGCCGACCGGCAGCTTCGCCGGATCGTCATCGCCTCCGTCGCCGGCAACGCGATGGAGTGGTACGACTTTTTCGTCTATGGCACGGCCGCGGCGCTCGTGTTCGGCCACGTGTTCTTTCCGCCCGGCGCATCGCCGCTCGCGGGCAGCCTCGCCGCGTTCGCGGCGTTTGCGCTCGGCTTCGTCGCGCGGCCGCTCGGCGGAATCGTGTTCGGTCACATCGGCGACCGCTACGGGCGCAAGGCGTCGCTCGTGTGGACGCTGCTGATCATGGGCGCGTCGACCTTCGCGATCGGCCTGCTGCCGACCTACGCGCAAGTCGGCATGTGGGCGCCGGCGGCCCTCGTCGTGCTGCGCCTGCTGCAGGGCGTCGCGTCCGGCGGCGAATGGGGCGGCGGCGTGCTGATGATCAGCGAGAACGCGCCGCCCGAACAGCGCGGCTACTACGCGGCCTGGAGCCAGCTCGGCGTGGGCGGCGGCTTCGTGCTGTCGTCGGCCGCGTTTCTCGCCGCGCAGGCGCTGCCGGACGACGCGTTCCACGCGTGGGGCTGGCGGCTGCCGTTCCTCGCGAGCATCGCCATCTTCGCGATCGGCATCTATATCCGCCGCCATCTGCCGGAAAGCCGCGACTTCGAGCAGGCCGGCAAGCGCGGCGCGCACACGCATTTGCCGATCGTCGAGTGCATCCGCCGCCATCCGAAGGAAATCCTGCTCGCGATGGGGCTGCGCGTGGCCGAGAACGGCGGCGCGTACATCTTCCTCGCGTTCTCGCTCGTCTACGGCAAGTATGTCGGGATCCCGAACGGCGTGATGCTGACCGGCGTGATGATCGCGATGATCGTCGAGATGGGCGCGATGCTCGCGTGGGGCCGGCTGTCCGACCGGATCGGCCGCAAGCCCGTGTACCTGATCGGCGCGCTGAGCCTCGTCGCATGCGCGTTCCCGTTCTTCTGGCTGCTCGACACGCGCGCGACGCCGCTCGTGTGGCTCGCGCTCACGATCGGCACGGCCGTCAGCCACGGCGCGATGATCGGCACGCTGCCCGCGCTCGTCGGCGAGCTGTTCAGCACCGAGGTGCGCTACTCGGGCGTCGCGCTCGGCCACGAGGTCGCGTCGATCTTCGCGGGCGGAATGTCGCCGCTGATCGCGACCGCGTTGCTCGCGCGCTATCACGCGTCGTGGCCCGTGTCGCTGTTCCTCGTCGCGCTCGGCCTCGTCACCGTCGCGACGCTGTGCGTGATGCGCGAGACGCGCACCACGCATGCAGAAGGTTCGCGCGGCGACGCGGCGTGACCGCGCGACGCTCAGTGCCCGGCGTCGCGCCGCGCGCCGTCGAACGCCGGCGCGAGCCCGAGATGGTCGAGCAGCCGCGCGAATTCGCCGAGCCGCTGACGCATGTACGCGGGCACGTCGACCGCCGCATAGTCGTGGAAGCCGGCGCCCGTGCGCACGCCGTCGCGCCCGGCTTCCATGTTTCGCACCACGCTGTCGGCCGGCGCGAAGCGCGGGCCGATCTCGCCGGCCAGGTACTTCGACGCGTAATACAGGATGTCGCAGCCGCCCCAGTCGATGAATTCGAGCAACCCGAGCACCGCGAAACGCGGGCCGAAGCCGGTGCGGATCGCCATGTCGATGTCCTCTGCGCTCGCGACGCCTTCCTCGACCATCCGCGCGGCCTCGTTCATCGCGAGTGCCTGGATGCGCGGCACGATGTAGCCGGGCGCCGGCCCGCAGATCACCGGCTTCTTGCCGACGCGCACGAGCAGCGCCGCGAGTGCGTCGACGACGGATTGATCCGTCGCGTCGCTGCGGCTGATCTCGACGAGCGGCATCAGCAGCGCGGGATTCAGCCAGTGGGCGTTCAGCATCCGCGCGGGATGCGCGACATGGCGCTGCAGCTCGGTGACGACGAACGTCGACGTCGTCGACGCGATCGTTGCGCGCGCATCGACATGATCGCCGAGCCAGCGCAGCGCGCCGGCTTTCGCGTCGAGCACTTCGGGCAGCGCCTCGAACACGACATTCGCGCGGCGCACGGCGTGAGCCGCGCCGTCCCGCGCGACCAGCGCGATGCGCGCGACGACGGCATTCGCCTGCGCGGCATCGACACGACCGAGTGCGACCTGCGCGTGCAGCGGCCGCGCGATCTCGTCGCGCGTGCGCGCGTCGAATGCGCGCCATCCGGCCGCGTCGCGCGGCTTGAAGTCGATCAGCGTCACGTCGATGCCGGCGAATGCGAACACGAGCGCGATCCCCTGCCCCATGCGTCCCGCGCCGAGCACGTGCACGCGCGTCACGTCGGCGGCCGCCATCATGCTGCGTACCCCGCGTCGAGCAGGCCGCGCATCGCGTCGCGCGACAGCGCCGCGAGCCCGAGCCGCTCCAGCGTGCGGCCTTCCGCATACAGGTCGCGCACCGCGACGGCGCTCGCGATGCTCAGCAGCCCCTGCGCGACGGGCGTCGGCACGCCGGCCCAGCGCCCGCACGACACGATGAACGACAGCCCGAGCCGGGTGTCCTCGAGCATGTAGCGATGCGTACGCAGATCGATCTTCTCGCGCCAGTCGCCGCTATCGGTCAGCTTGCCGTGCGCGCCGCGCCCGTACATCCATTCGTCGCCTTCGGCCGCGTAGTGATCCGCGAGCGGGAAATGCGGCGCGCGGTAGCCGAGCGCTTCGCGCACCGCGATGCGTTCGGCGTCGAGCGCGTTCGTCACGCGGCGGATCGCCGGCTGCGTGCCTTCGTTGTGGATGTCCCACGCGTCGAAGTGTTCGAGCGGCCCGGCATTCATCAGGATCAGCGGCGGATGGATCACGGGCCCCGCGTTCATCAGCGCGCCGGACAACGCGTCCTCGACCGGCTCGACCGACGGATAGCCCGCGCGCAGCACGTCGAACGCCCAGCCGGCCGCGTTCGCGGGAAACACGCCGGTCGGCAGACGCGTCGCATACGCGCTGATCACGACCTCGTTGTCGCCATGCTTGCGCACCAGGTATGGCAGCGTGCCCGTCTCGGCGAACGCGATGCGCGAGCGGTTGCCGGCGTCGGCTGCCGCGCGCGCGAACACGACGCTGCCGAATGTGCCGGGCGGCAGGAACACGACCTGGCCGTCCTCGAGCAGCGGCGCGACCTGCGCGGCGAGCGTGTCGTGCACGGTGGCGGGCAGCGGCACCACGACGAGCCGCGCGCCGCGCAGCGCGGCCGCGAGATCGTCGGTCAGGCGGATCGCGCCAGACCCGTCGCCGAGCGGAACCGGCCGCTTGCCGCGATAGTCGGTCACGTTCAACGCGCCGAGCTCGCGCAGTCGCGCATGCGGCTCGCGGTCGCGCCGCCACCACGTCACGTCGTGCCCCTTCTCGAGCAGGTCGATGGCCGCCGCATGACAGCCGTGGCCGCCGCCCAGTACACATACCTTCATGTTCGTCTCCCGGTGATTGAGTGTTTCCGAGACTACGCGGCAGCACCCGCCGCGTCGCTTCAAAACGCGCAACGGCACGCCCGTTCGCGCAACGCAATCGCGACGATGCGCGCGCGCCGCTCGCGCCGCCCGCGCAAACCGCCGTGCCGACACATCCGACCCGAGGCCCTCGAATGGATATCGCCCTTTCCCGCCATGCACCGAACCGGCTCGGCACGCTGCATGCGCCCGACGAAGTCGAACGTGCGGTCGCGCACCGGCTCGGGCCGCACCGGATGGCCGCGCATGGCCGCGATCCGTTTCGCGCGGAGCTGTACGAGGTGCCGCTGCATCACGGCGCGCTGCTCGAACTCTGCTACGGCCGCGAAACGCGCATCGACTTCGGCGACGATGCCGATCACTTCCTGTTCCGGCTGACGCTGTCGGGCGCATGCGAGCTGCAGGCCGGCGCCGTCGTCGCGCGCGCCGGCCCCGGTGAGTTGACCGTGTCGTCACCCGCGCTCGCGAGCCGCCTGAGCACCAGCCCCGATTGCCGCAACCTCGTGCTGCGGCTCGAACGCGGTGCGCTCGAACGCAAGCTGCAGGACCTGCTGCACGCGACGCTCACGCGCCCGCTGCAATTCGAACTCGCGGCCGGCGGCGCCGGCGCGGGCGCCGCGCTCGTGCTGCCGACGTTCGAATACCTGTGCCGGCTCGGCGCGCAACCGGACATCGGCACGGCCGCGACGGCGTTCGGCGCAGACCTCACCGCGTGGCTGATGTCGCTGCTGCTCACGCACCTGCCGCATTCGTACAGCGACGCGCTGGCGCGCGGCACGCCACCACTGCCGGCGCACGTGCGCCGCGCGTGCGACCACGTCGACGCGCACCTCGGCGAGCCGCTCGCGCTCGCCGCGCTGGCGGCCGTCGCGGGCGTCGCGCCGCGCACGCTGCAGCATGCGTTCCGCGCGTTCCTGCACACCTCGCCGGCCGCGTATGTACGCGAGCGCCGGCTCGCCGCCGTGCACGTGGCGCTGCAACGCGGCGACGCGCGCAGCGTGACCGACGTGCTGATCGCGCACGGCATCCATGGCTTCGGCCATTTCGCGAAGGCGTATGCGCGGCGTTACGGCCACGCGCCTTCCGTCACCGCGAGGCAAACACGATGATGCATCCCGCAACCGGCCGCCCGGCGGCCCCGCCACGCGCCGAATCCGCGCCGCACGACGGCGACGCGCCCGACGGCCTGCGCGTGCAGGATCTCGATCTCAACTTGCTGAAGACGTTTCGCGCGGTCTACACGGAGCGGCATGTCGGCCGTGCGGCGCTGCGGCTCGGCGTCACGCAGCCGTCCGTCAGCTACGCGCTCGGCCGGCTGCGGCTGATGTTCCGCGACGCGCTGTTCGTGCGCACCGGCATCGGCGTCGAGCCGACGCCGCGCGCGCAGCGGCTCGCGGTGTCGGTCGACAAGGCGCTCGCGATCCTGCAGGACGTGCTCGACGAAGGCTCGCGCTTCGCGCCGGACAGCACGCAACGCGTGTTCCGCCTGCACATGAGCGATTTCGCGGCGAGTGCGTTCCTGCCGAAGCTGCTCGCCGAATTCGATCGCCGCGCGCCGGGCGCCGTGATCGAGACGCTGCATGTCGACGAATGCCAGCTCAACGTCGCGCTCGAATCGGGGCGCATCGATTTCGCGCTCGGTCATTTCGCCGACGCATCGAGCCACTTCCAGCGCACCGCGCTGCTGCACGAGCGCTGCGTGCTGTTGATGCCGCGCCGCACCGCGCAGCGCGTCGCCTTGCCCGACGATTTCGTGCTCGACGGCGCGGCGCCCGACGCGCTGCGCTTCGTCGCGGTCACGTCGCATCCGCAGTCGATGCAGTTGCTCGAACGGCACGGGCTGATGCCGCGCGTGCGCGCGGCGCTGCCCGATTTCATGGTGGTGCCCGCGCTGCTGCAGGACGGCGATTACGCGCTGATCCTGCCGGAGACGATCGCGATCACGTTCGCGGCGCGGCAGCCTTGCACGCTGTACGAAATCGCCGGCGCCGGCGAGTGGGCCGTCAACGCGTACTGGCACCGGCGCTTCGACGCGGACCCCGGCCATCGCTGGCTGCGCGCGCTGCTGCTCGAACTGTTCAATATCGGCCAGCAGGCGCCGTTCGACGCATGGCTCGCGCCGCAACCGCCCGCCTGCGCATAGCGGCGCGCGCAGGCACGGGCGGATCGGGCCGCCCGCGACGATCAGAACGACGTGAGGATGCCTGCGACGATCGAGCTCGCCGTTGCGCCCGGTTTGGCGACCGCGACGCCGCCGCCCGCCGCGCCGTTGACGACGAAGCGCGCATGCGCGCCGTTGCGCACCATCGCGGCGCCCGTGTACAGCACCGTGCGCTTCGACAGCGGATAGTCGAAGCGGATGCCGTACGAATCGGCGTTGCCCTCGCTATCGGCCACCTTCCGGTAATGGCCGACGCTCAGCAGCAGCGACGCGCGCCCGATCGGCACCGTCGCGCTCAGTTCCATGATGTCGCTGTGCGGATACGCGCTCTGGCTGTCGATCGCGGTCGCGACGTCGGGCCCGCCGCGATGGCGCAGGTACAGCGCGGCGACCTTCACGACGTTGAAGTCGTACGAAATCGCGCCGACCGTGTAGTTGCCGTTCGCGGCCGGGCTCGTGTCGCCGAGCGCGGACGCGGCCACCGGGCTGAACTTCTGCTGCATGTAGTCGACGTCGACCGACAGGCCGCCGTGCACGTAGTTGAGCCCCGCGCCGTACGTGTCGCCCAGCGTCGCAGGCTGCCCGGCCGCGCCGTTCGTGCCGCGCGCGGCCATCGCACGCAGCATGAAACCCGCGTAGCGCGGCGACGTGTAGCGCATCGAGTTGCGCACGCGCAGGAACGCCGGCCCGACGAAGTTGTTGGTCGCGTTGCCCCATGCAAGCCCCGCGCCGAGGCCGGGCAGGCTGTACGTGACGAGCGTGGTGTGCACGATCGTGTAGAGCTCGCCGAACTGCACGCCGCCGAACGGCCCCGTGATGCCGACCCACGCCTCGCGGCCGAACAGCGCGCTGCTGTTCGACAGCGCGCCGCTCGCCGCGTTGAAGCCGTCCTCGAGCTTGAAGATCGTCGCGTAGCCGCCGCCGAGATCCTCGACGCCCTTCAGCCCCCACTGCGACGCGAACAGGTTGCCGCTGCCCATGCGTGTCACGTGGTTCGGCCCGGCGTTCGCGTATTCGATCGCGGTGTCGACGCGGCCGTAGAGCGTCACGCTCGATTGCGCGGCAGCGGGCAGCGCCATGCAGGCGAGCAGCGCGGCAAGCGGTACGGCAAGCCGGTCGGCCCGCCCGTTCGGATGGTTCATCTTCGTCGTCCCGTAGAAATTCCGGCGCCTGTCGGCATCGCGCCGTCTGGTGTGAAACGCGTTCGCCGCAAAGGGCCAACGCTGCCGATGAAAAACGGGCCGAGTCTAGGAACGACAATTTCGGACGTCGACGCAACGCGCTCTATAACGCTTATAGATGCGCCGCATGATGCGCGCGCGCCCCGCCGCACGCGCGCTGCGCGGCGGCCGGCGCGCACGGCCCTGGTGTTTTCTTTATCCGGGTCGGTAAATGTCTGTGTGGCGCGGCTGTCACTCCGGCTATGGCGGCCGAATTTGGCCGACTACGCTGCGTCTCCGATCGTGCCATCCGCACGCTTTCGCGCCGCGACGGCGCCCGGCCCGCCAGGCCGATGCCGCGCTTCCCCACCGCCCGCTCCTGGAGAATCCGCATGTCCGCACCCACGGCCCGCGCTGCCGACGGCAAGCGCTATACGTATGAATGGTATGTCGTCGTCATCTGCATGCTCGCGTACGTCTTTTCGTTCGTCGACCGCCAGGTCCTCGTGCTGATGATCGAACCGATCAAGCGCGACCTGCAGCTGTCCGATACCCAGTTCAGCCTGCTGAACGGCTTCGCGTTCTCGCTGTTCTACGCGGTGATGGGGCTGCCCGTCGCGTATCTCGCCGACCGCTACGCGCGCCCTCGCATCATCTCGATCGGCATCGCGCTGTGGAGCGTCGCGACGGCCACGTGCGGGCTCAGCCAGCATTTCGTGCAGATGTTCATCGCGCGCATGGGCGTGGGCGTCGGCGAAGCCGCGCTGTCGCCCGGCGCGTATTCGATGCTCGCCGACTACTTTCCGAAGGAGAAGCTCGGGCGCGCGATCGCCGTGTATTCGCTCGGCTCGTTCATCGGCGGCGGCGTCGCGTTCCTGATCGGCGGCTACGTGATCGCGCTGCTCAAGCATGCGAGCGCGTTCACGCTGCCGGTCGTCGGGCAGGTGCATGCGTGGCAGGTCACGTTCCTGATCGTCGGGCTGCCGGGGCTGCTCGTTGCGCTGCTGTTCGCCGCGACCGTGCGCGACCCGCAGCGCAAGGGGCTCGCGCAGGACCGCTCGGGCGCCGTGCGGCGCGTGTCGATGCGCGATTCGCTGCGCTTCGTCGGCACGCACCGCGCGACCTTCGCGTGCCACTACCTCGGCTTCTCGTTCTACGCGATGACGCTGTACTGCCTGCTGAGCTGGACGCCCGCGTTCTACATCCGCCGCTTCGGGATGACGGCCGTCGAAGCCGGCTACACGCTCGGCATCGTGCTGCTGGTTGCCAACACGGCCGGCGTGTTCTGCGGCGGCTGGCTCAACGACTGGCTGCTGCGGCGCGGCCGAAGCGATGCGCCGATGCGCGCCGGCGCGATCGGCGCCGCGTGCATGGTGATCCCCGCGACGCTGTTCACGCAGCTCGACCACCTGCCGGCATCGCTCGCGATGCTCGTCGTCGCGATGTTCTTCGCGTCGTTCCCGATGCCGACGTCGACCGCCGCGATGCAGACGCTCGCGCCGAACCAGATGCGCGCGCAAATCTCCGCGCTGTTCCTGCTCGTGTCGAACCTGATCGCGCTCGGGATCGGCACGACCGTCGTCGCGCTGTTCACCGATCGCGTGTTCGGCGTGCCGGCGGCGGTCGGCCACTCGATGTCGATCGTCAACGTCGCGGCGGCCACGCTCGCTGCAGTGCTGCTCACCGCCGGGTGCCGGCACTATCGCCGCAGCCTCGATCGCGAACGCGGCCATGCGCCTGCAGCGGCGCCGCAGGCGGCCGATGCCGGCGACGCGATCGCCGCGCGCTGATCGCTGACCGCTGATCGCCGATCGCCGATCGCAGCCGGCGACGGGCGACGGGCGACGGGCGACGGGCGACGGGCGACGGGCGACGGGCGATTATCCATCCCACTGATTCCGGCATCGCTTTTTAATCGATTTGATTTATGCGATGCCCATCCCTATTCTCGATCGCATGACGGCGCGGTGCCTGCCGCGCCGCTTTCCTCCTACCCCACGGAATTTTCCATGCAAGCGAACCGCCACCAGGTCCGGATCGACGCGCTGATCGACGCGGCGCAGGACATCCGCTGTTTCCGGGTTTCGCGCGTCGACGGCCAGCCGTTCGACGCGTACGAACCGGGCGCCCATATCGACGTCACCGCGCCGTCGGGCGTCACGCGGCAATACTCGCTGTGCGGCAACCCCGACGAGCGCGGCAGCTATCTGTTCGCGGTGAAGAAGGAAGCGCAGTCGCGCGGCGGCTCGCGTTCGCTGCACGACGATGTGACGGTGGGCGCCGAGCTATCGATCGGCGCGCCGCGCAACCTGTTTCGTCTGACCGATAACGCGAGCGAGCACGTGCTGATCGCGGCCGGCATCGGCATCACGCCGCTGCTGTCGATGGCGTATGCGCTGCACCGGCGCGGCGCCCGCTACCAGTTGCATTACTTCGCGCGCAGCCGCGAACACGCGGCGTTCGTCGACGCACTGTCGGCCGAACCGTTCGCATCGCACGTGACGTTCCACTACGGCGTCGAGCCCGACGCGCTCGCGGCCGAACTCGGCCGCTGCGTCGAATTGGTCGATGCGCACGCCCATGTCTATACGTGCGGCCCGGCGCCGTTCATGGATGCGGTCGTCGCGGCAGCCGCGCTGCGCGTTCCCGACGATGCGATCCATCTCGAACGCTTCGCGGCGGAACCGGCCGTCGCCGATGCGAATGCCGATGCTGGCCCGGCCGACGGCTTCGAAGTGCGCCTGCAGCGCAGCGGGCAATCGGTACGCGTCACGCCGGACACGTCGATCGTCGACGCGCTCGCGCGCATCGGCATCGAAGTCGATACGTCATGCGGCGAAGGCGTCTGCGGCACCTGCATGGTGCCCGTCATCGACGGCGAGCCCGATCATCGCGACCACTGCCTCAGCAAGGCCGAACGCGCGAGCAACACGGTGATCTGCTGCTGCGTGTCGCGCGCGCGCTCGGCGGTGCTCGTTCTCGATCTCTGACGTGCGCGGGCCGCGCCGTCACGCGTCGTCGAAACGCTCGACGATCTCGGCCAGCAACGCGCGCATCCACGCGTTGCCCTCGTCCTCGTGGAAGTGCTCGTGCCAGTGCATCGTCACCGGCGCGGCCGGCAGCGTCACGGGCAGGCCGTAGAGCCGGAACGCGTTGTCGCGGTTCAGGATCTGCGCGAGCCGCTTCGGCAGCGTCGCGTACAGATCCGTGACCGACAGCACGCTCGGCAGCGCGACGAAGTGCGGCACTTCGAGCGCGATGTTGCGGCCCACGCCCTGCGCGCGCAACGCGTCGTCGAGCGCATGGTGGCTGTGCTCGACCGATTTCACGTTGACGTGCGCGGCGCGCACGAATTGTTCGAGATTCAGCGCGGCGCCGGTCGGCAACCCGCGGCGGCGGCCCGTCATGCACACGTAGGTTTCCTCGAACAGCACCTGGTGGCGCGTGCGCGGCATCAGTTCCGGCAGGTTGCCGATCGCGAAATCCAGCCGGCTCGCACGCAGCGCCTCCTCGATCTCCTCGACCGGCAGCGGCTGCACGCTCAGCATCACGCGCGGCGCGCGCTCGCGCAGCGCCTGGCAGATCGCCGGCAGGTACGCCATCTCGCCCGCGTCCGACAGCGACAGCCGGAACGTGCGCGTGCTGGTCGCCGGATCGAAGCGTTCCGCGTAGCGCAACGCCACGCGCACCATGTCGAGCGCCTTGCCGACGATGCTCGCGAGTTCGAGCGCCACCGGCGTCGGCTGCATGCCCGAGCGCGTGCGCACGAACAGCGGATCGTCGAACAACGTGCGCAGCCGGCCGAGCGAATAGCTGACGGCCGGCTGCGACAGCGCGAGCCGCTCACCGGCCTTCGTCAGGCTGCGTTCCTCGACGATCGCCTGGAATACGCGCAACAGGTTCAGATCGAGATGATCGACCGACGTCATGACCGCCTCCACTATTCGTCAAATTGATGCGTGAACGCATTCTAAATCAGTGAAGCGGATATTTTCGCGCACGACGCCGCGCCGGCGAACGACCGGCCGCGATGCGGCATGCGCGCGGGATGGCCGTCAGGCTTCCGGACGATGGAACATCTCGTGGATGACGCCGCGCAGCCAGGCGATGCCCGGGTCCGACGAGAACTGCATGTGCGTATGCATCTGGATCTCGATCGGCGGCAGCACGAACGGCAGCGGAAGAATCCGGAACGCGCGGCCGCGGTTGAAACGCTCGGCGACGCTGCGCGGGAAGATGATCGCCAGATCGGTGTGCTGCACGATTTCCGGCGCGACGATGAAATGCGGCAGTCGCAGCACGACGGTGCGCTCGACGTGCAGCTCGTCGAGCCACTTCTCGACCATCCGGTGGCCGGTCGCATTGCTGCTCGCGTAGATGTAGCGCAGCGCCGTCAGGTCCTCCTGCGTCGGCGTCCGCTTGCGCAGCGGATGCCCGGCCCGCACCATGCACACGTGCTCGTCCGAGAACAGCGTTTCGCTTACGCAGCCCGGGCCCGGATCGGGCACGTAGCCGAGCGCGAGATCGATCTCGCCGCTGCGCATCGCGGCGCCGACCGCGTCGACCGCCGCGCTCGCGATGTCGACGCGAATGCCCGGCGCGACTTCCGCGAGCCTCGCCAGCAGCGGCGGCAGGAAATAGAACTCCGACATGTCGGACATCGAGATGCGGAAGCTGCGGCTCGCGGTAGCCGGATCGAAATGCGCGACCTGCTGCACCGCGAGATCGATGATGCCGAATGCGCGAGTCAGCGGACCATGCAGCTGGCGCGCCGCATCGGTCGGCGCCATGCCGGCCGGCGTGCGCACGAACAGCGGATCGTCGAACAGATTGCGCAGGCGTCGCAACGCGTGACTGACGGCCGGCTGCGTGAGCCCGAGCCGCTCGCCGGCCGCGGTCAGGCTGCGCAGCTCCGAGATCGCGAGAAACACCCGCAGCAGGTTGAGGTCGGTGACGACCGGATGGGATTTGGTCATGGCGCTCGTGAGCCGCGGCGGATGTGCGTCGAAACGCCGGACAAGCGGCCGCGCGACGCGGCGCAGGCTACTCGGCCGATGTTATCTCAAAAACTTCGCTCGCCATCGGGAAATGCGGCGTGGCGCCCGTGAACGGCGGCAGCGCGTCGAAATCGCGGCGCATCAGCAGGCGGACCGGCGACGCCAGCGCGTGCTCCAGTGCACCGGCATCGTCGAACACGACCTTGTTGCGCTGCATCGCGTGCGCGCGCGGCACCGGCAGCGCCGTCCGGTAATCGACGCGCGTGTAGATCTCGATCGCGCGGATGCCCGGCAATTGCGCCATCAACGGCGGATGATGATCGAGATAGTGCGACAGCCACGCGTTCGGGTCCGCGGCCTCGCCGTCGTAGCTGACGAGGTAGGTGCAGCTCTGCGCGGCCGCGCGTTCGGCGGCCACCGGCATCCGGCGCACGGCCATCGCCTGCTGGACGACGCGCCGCCCCGCCGCCTGCCATCGCGCGACGCATGCGTGTGCGGCGCCCGTCGGCGCGAGCATCGCTTCGAGCGTGCCGAGATCGGCGAAATAGCATTGCAGCACGCACGCGGGCGACGCCGGCCGCGCAACGGGGTCGGCGCGGTCGGCGGCCAGCGCGACGGGCCGATGCACGACCAGCTGCGTCAGCCCGGGCACCGCGCGCAGCGCCGCCACCGCATCGTCGGTGCCGGGCGGCGGCGCGCCGGCGTCGCCGCCATGATCGACGACCAGGAACAGGCAGACTTCCATGCGTCACCCCGCCTGCGCGGCAAGCGGATGCGCGAGCCGGTGGAACGCGCGGCCGAAATAGATCAGCCCGTCGGCCGCCGAATGCAGCGCGATATGGTCGATCTCGACGAACATCACCGAATGGGAGCCGACCGACTTGCTGTCGATGATGCGCCCTTCGAGGCTGACGTTCGCGTCCGCCAGCACCGGGACGCCGGTTTTCCCGTCCAGCCAGCGCGTGTCGTCGAAGCGCGCGTCGCCCGGCGCCGGCGTCATCCCGGCGAACGCCCTCGCGACCTCCTGGCACGCGGAAGGCAACAGGTTGATCGCGACGCGCCCGTTGCCGCGCATGATGTCGTGCGCGCGGCTGCCGCGATTGACGCACACCAGCATCGTCGGCGGCGTGTCGGTCACGGAACAGACCGCGCTCGCCGTGATACCCCAGCGGCCATGCGCGCCGTCCGTGGTAATGACGTTGACGCCTGCCGGCAGGCGGGACATCGCCTCGCGAAAATCCTGGCGGACGTCGTTCTGGATCAGCGCATCGTTCATTGAAAGCTCCTGCTGCGTAAAACCGCTGTGACCGCCGGTCACGGGTACGGCGTGACGGGCGCGATGCCGGCGAACACGGCGCCGGAACCGTCGTAGGTCGCCTCGCCGAGAAACGCGTGCTGCGTGACCACGATCGAATCGCGCACCAGTTGCTGCAGGCGGTTCTCCCGATAGATCGCGGCCGTGCCGGCCAGCTGGTACGCCTGCATCACGACCTTCGCGCACACCTGCGCGGCATGCGTCGCGCTCAGCCGTAACAGGTTGGCTTGCTGCGGCGACACCGGCCGCCCGGCGGCCAGCGACGCCCACGCCGCTTCCGCCGTCTCGTAGAAAAATGCCCGTGCGCTGCGCCAGTCCGCTTCGGCCTTCGCGAGGCCCTCGCGGTAGTACGCACGATCGGCGAGGCGCGGTGCGCCCGTCGTCGTCTTCGTCGCGCCGGACATCGCCGTGAGCAGGTCGAGCGCGGCCCGAGCGATGCCGACGTTCACGGCCGCATGCACCTGCGCCTGGTACGCAACCGCCGGATAGCGGTACAACGGCTCGTCGACGGTCGGCTCGCCGCCGCGAACGAACGTCCATGCTTCGGCAACGAATGCGTCATCCAGCGCGAGGTCATGGCTGCCGGTGCCCTGCATGCCGACCACGCGCCAGTTCTCGACGATCTCGACTTCGCCGGCGGGAAACACGGCCGTGAACGGCTTGCCCGGCGCCCCGCCATCGCCCGGCGCGCCGCCGATGCCGACGCCGATCCAGTCCGCGCCCTTACAGCCGCTCGCGAAGCGCCAGCGCCCCGTCACGCGGTAGCCACCCGGCACGCGCTGGGCCGGCTGCAGCGGGTAAAGCCCGCCCGCGAACACCTGGTCGGGGCCGTCCGCATAGATCGTGCGCTGCGTGTCGAGCGGCAGCGCGGCGAGGTAGGTATTGGCCGAGCCGAACGCCGCGACCCATGCGGCGGACCCGTCGGCGGTCGCGATCCGTTCGAGCATCGCGAGGAACACGTGCGGCGGCAGCGCGTCGCCGCCGAACCGGCCCGGCGTGCCGGCGCGAAAGATGCCGGCGCGCTTCATCATCGCGATCACGTCGCGCGGCACGTGCGACAGCCGGTCGAATTCGTCGCGCCTGCGTTCGACCTCGGCGATCACTGCGTCGAGAGACAGCGGCGACCGGTCGGCCGGATGCGGCGGAATAGGCGCGTCGGGCACGACGGCGCGAATCACGGAATTGGCTTGCATGGTGACTTCCTGAAAGGACGAAGGATCGGAACGAAAGACGATGCGACCGTCAACGCGATCGGGCCGCATCGCGCATCGCCTTCGGATGGGTTTCCGGCGCGAAGCAGGTCGCGACGACCGTGACCGCGCCGAGGATCACGAGATAGATGACGATCGGCGTCGCGCTGCGATAGTGCGCAAGCAGCGCGGTCGCGATCACCGGCGACAGTCCGCCGCCGAGCACCGACGCGATCTCGCGGCCGATGCCGAGCCCCGAGAACCGCAGGTGCACGGGCAGCAGTTCACTGATGAACGCCGGCTGCGCGCCTTCGAGGATGCCGATCGCGATACTGTTGGCCAGGATCAGCGCGACGATCACGTGCGAGAACCGGCCGGACTGCAGCAGCGTGAAATACGGATACGCGATCAGCACGACGGCGACGGCGCCGAGCAGGTAGACGGGCTTGCGGCCGATCCGGTCGGTCAGGCGGCCCGCGAGCAGCGTCACCGGAATCATCAGCAGCATCGAGATGACGAGCCCGCTCAGCAGCATCGATGCGTCGAGGCCGATGAACTTCCCGTACGCGAGCGAGAACGCGAAGAACAGATACGACACCGCGCCTTCACCGAAACGCAGGCCGAACACGGTCAGCACCTCGCGCGGGCACTCGCGCAGCACGTCGACCAGCGGCGTCGCGCTCGCACGCCGCGCCGAGCGCGCTTCGGCGAATTCCGCGCTTTCGCCGATCGAGCGGCGCATCCACAAGCCGAACCCGACCAGCACGATGCTCGCGAGGAACGGGATGCGCCAGCCCCAGCGCTCGATATCGGCCACCGGCAACTGCTGCACGAGCAGAAAGGCCGCGGTCGACAGCACGAAGCCGAACGCCGCGCCGCACGGGCTCCACGCGGCCAGCGCGCCGCGCCGGTCCGCCGGCGCGTTCTCGTGGATCAGCAGGATGCTGCCGCTCCATTCGCCGCCCGCGGCCAGCCCCTGCAGCACGCGCAGCAGCACGAGCGCGACCGGCGCGGCGATGCCGATCTCGCGATAGGTCGGCAACAGCCCCATCCCGACCGTCGCCGCACCCATCGTCAACATCGTCAGCATCATCACGGTCTTGCGGCCGTAACGGTCGCCGATGTGGCCGCAGATCAGCCCGCCGATCGGGCGCGCGACGAACCCGACCGTGAAGCCGCCGAACGCCGCGATCGTGCCGGTCAGCGGATCGCTGCCGACCGGAAAGAACAGCTTGCCGAACAGCAGCGCGGCCGCCGTCCCGTACAGGAAGAAGTCGTACCATTCGAGTGCCTGCCCGAGCACGGCCGTCGTGACCGCACGTCGGACCGCATTCGTGCTGCGTGAAACGGGCAACGTAACCGCTGAAAGAGGCGCTGGTGAGTTCATGGGGTGTCGGGAATAAGGTCAGTTATCCTGCTTATCCGGTATCCGGCGGCAGGTCCGCGATCGAATCTGTGCACTGCGTCCGACCAACGATAAGAGCGCAGCCGGGCCCGGTCAAATTCCCGCCAAAAATGGCGCCCATGAATCGCATGCATGCGCACGACGGACCGCGAGTCGCCCGCCTAATTATCCATCCGGCTTATTTGATTGACTCTTTTAGATCAATTTGACGGATGGCAACGCGACGACGACACTGGTCCCGCTATCCGCACGAGGTCCGCCCGACCGGGCCTTGCACTTCCTCGCGACTCTTTCCCCACGACGACGATGAGCGACATTCCCTACCAGACGATCGACACCCGCGCGTTGCACGGTCTCGCGCAGCCCGACCGCATCGCGCCCGCGATGTATCACGACCCCGCGCTGTTCGAAGCCGAGCTCGACCGCATCTTCTACCGCACCTGGATCTGGGTCGCGCACGAAAGCGAACTGCCGCAGCCGGGCGACTTCATCACGACGACGATCGGCCGCCAGCCGGTGATCGTCGTGCGCGACAAGACCGGCGAGATCAACGTGCTGCAGAACCGCTGCCGCCATCGCGGCGCGACCGTGTGCGAATCGCACAAGGGCAACGCGAAAGGCTTCACGTGCCCGTATCACAGCTGGTCGTACGCGCTCGACGGCACGCTGCGCGCGCTGCCGTACGGCGACGGCTACGAAGGCGTATGCGACAAAGGCGACCTGCCGCTCGTGAAGCTGCGCGTCGGCGTGTACCAGGGGCTGATCTTCGCGAGCTTCAACGACGACATCGAACCGCTCGAGGATTTCCTCGGCGGCGCGAAGCCGTGGATCGACCTGTTCATGAAGCAGGGCGCCGGCTACCCGATCAAGGCGAACGGCGAGCACAAGTTCAGGTTCAAGGGCAACTGGAAGATCCAGCTCGAGAACACGACCGACCTCTATCACTTCCCGGTCGTGCACAAGTCGTGGATGAAGTCGATCGACGACGAAACGGCCGCCGCGATCACGAGCTTCATGACGAGCGAGGACGCGTTCTGCCGCGGGCTCGGCAACGGCCACAGCCTCGCGGTGCTGATGCCCGAGCTGATCGACCTCGACGAAGACGACGGCGCGCCGCTGCCCGAACGTTTCGCGCCGCTCGCGGCGAAGCTCGCCGATCGCCACGCGCCGGACGAAGTGCGCCGCATCGTTCGCTCGCTGATGGGTGTCGGCTTCAACCTGAACCTGTTCCCGAACCTCGCGCTGTCGATGGCGTTCTTCCGCGTGCTGCGGCCGATCTCTGCGCACGAAACCGAGATCCGCCACGTCGCGCTCGCGATGGACGGCGGCCCCGACGAAGCGAACCGCGAGCGGCTGCGCATCCACGAGCACTTCCAGGGCCCGTTCGGCTTCGGCAGCCCCGACGATGCGGAAGCGTGGGAGCGCGTGCAGCGCGGCGCGCATGCGGGCCCCGACGTGCCGATCCTCGTGAATCGCGGGCTGAACCGCGAGACGACCGCCGCGAACGGCGAAAAGACCGCGCATGCGACCGACGAGACCGGCATGCGCGAGGCCTACCAGCAATGGCGCAAGATGATGGAGCACGCATGATGGACGACCGCAACGCCCTTTTCTCGCAGCAGACCTTCGCCCGCGCGGTCGAATTCGTGTGGCGCGAAGCCGAGATGCTCGATCGCCGCGACTATCGCGCGTGGCTCGATCTGTGGGAGCCGGCCGGCCACTACGTGGTGCCGATCGATCCCGACGCGACCGATTTCGCGGCGACGCTGAACTATGTGTTCGACGACCACGACATGCGCGAGAAGCGCGTGCAGCGGATGCTGTCCGGCTATTCGGCGTCGGCAACCGACGCGGCGCGCACGGTGCGCACCGTGTCGCGCTTCACGCTGGAAAGCGGCAGCGCCGATACCGTCGAGCTGAAATCCGCGCAGGTCGTCGTTGCGTATAAGCGCGGCGTCGCGACGCTGTTCGCGGCCGACGTCACGCACCTGCTGCACGTCGATGCCGACGGCGAGATGCGGATCGCCGAAAAGGTCGTGCGCCTGATCGACTCGACCGAAGCGCTCAGCGCGATCGGCTTTTTGCTGTAAGCCGCCGCCGGTCGGGCGCCGCATGCGCGGCGGCTGACCGGCATCCCGCGTTTTCGCGCCCCGACTTCAAGCACGACCATGCCCACACTCGAAGTTTTCCTGCCGGCCGGCCACGACGACGCACGCAAGGCCGAACTGATCGAGCGGCTGACCGGCGCAACCGTCGACGCGATCGGCGCGCCGCTCGAATCCGTGCGCGTGCTGCTCACCGAATTGCCCGCGACCCACATCGGCCTCGGCGGCCGCAGTGCCGCGGACGGCGCGCCGCCGTCGTTGCCCGTGATCGTCGCGATCCTGATCGCCGGCCGCACCGATGCGCAGAAACGCGCGCTGATCGCCGCGCTGTCCGATGCCGGCGCGAACGTGCTCGACGCGCCGCTACAGGCCACGCGCGTGATCATCAAGGACATTCCGAACACCGACTTCGGCATCGGCGGCCAGACCGCGCGAGCACTGGGACGCTGACGATGTGTCGGGCATCGCTACGTCGGGCGTCGCTAAGCCGCCGTAACGCGACGAAGCCGCTATACGCGCGCGCCGGCGAGCGGCAGCGTCACGCGGCAGTCGAGGCCGCCGCCCTCGGCCGGGCTCGCGCCGATCCGGCCGCCGTGACGCGTCACGATGCTCTTGCACAGCGACAGCCCGATGCCGTTGCCGCCGGCCTTCGACGACGAGAAGCCGTCGAACAGCCGGTCGTGCGCGCCTTCCGCGATGCCCGGGCCGTTGTCGATCGCGCGCAACTCGGCGTGCCCGGCCACGTTCGCGGTGCCGAGCGTCAGCATGCGCGGCACGCGCTCGCAGCCGGCGAACGCCTCGATCGCATTGAACGCGAGATTCAGGATCACCTGCCCGATCAGCACGCGCTCGCAGCGGATCGGCAGCGGCGCATCGGCCTGCACGATCGCGACCGTCACGCCGGCCTCCTTCGCACGCAGTTCGATGAAATACGCGACGTCGGCCAGGATGTCGCGCAGGTCGGCGACCACGTCGGCCGGCTCGCGCTTCACGATGAACTCGCGCACGCTCTTGATGATCAGCGCCGCATGCTCGGCCTGCCGGTCCGCGCTGCGCAGCCCCCAGATCACGTCGTCGACGGCGCCGTGCCCGTTCAGCCGCCGCACCGCGCCTTCGATGAAGTTGCGCACGGCCGCGAGCGGCTGGCTCAACTCGTGTGCGATCACGGTCGCCATCTCGCCCATCGCGTTGTAGCGGCCCGCGTATTCGAGCATCCGCGCCTCGGCGCGCCGCGCGTCCTCGATCGCGACTTCGTCGCTGACGTCGCGGAAATGCACGAGCAACCCGTCGAGATCGCCTTCGATCTCGACCTGCCGGCACGTGATGCGCAGCCAGCATGTCGAGCCGTCGCGCCGCACGATCCGGTAGCGTTGCGGCTCGGACGGGCACGTCGACGGCGCATCGCGCAACTGCGCGACGAGCCGGTCGCGATCGGCCTCGCTACAGTAGTCGAGCACCTCGCCGAGTGCTTCGTCGGGCCCGAGCCCGAGCACGCGGCGCCCCGACTCGCTGATGAACTGTGCGCCGCCGTGCGGCGACACGACCGCGACGCCTTCGTCGAGATCCTGCATGAACTCGCGCAGCCGCGCCTCGTAGCGGCGCAACTGCTGGCGGATCGCCTCCTCCGCGCTGATATCGCGAAACTGCACCATCACGACGTCGTGCCCGCGCAGCGGCACATAAGTCGCGATCGCCTCCGACAGCATGTCGACGCCCGTGCGCGACCGGTAGCACCACTCGTACACCTGCGGCCCGTCGGCGAGCGCGCGGTCCATCGCGCTAACGGCAATCTCGCGCTGGTATTCGGCACTCGGTTCGGGACGCGTCATGTCGCGCGCCTTCAGCGGCAGCAGTTCCTCGACGGAAAAACCGAGCGCGATGCACGCGGCGCGGTTCGCCCACACGATCGCCTTGGACTGCGCGTCGTGCAGCAGCACGCAGGTGGTCAGCGCGTCGAGCAGCCGGTGGAAATCGTCTTCGTCGGGGAAACTCATGAGCGGATTCGGAGAAAGGCGCGCGGTGTCGCGCGACCGGAAACCCAACATAGCACCGGCGCGCGCCGCCCGCATCTGAAGATTTCTTTAGTCCGACACAGAACGTCACCAGTCGCACGGCCCAACGCACCAATTGCTGGGTGTTTTCGGCGTTTCTAGACTGGCTGCATCGTCGTGCCGCACATCTCTACGCATGCCGCCCCGCATTCGAACCCTTATCCGCCCAGGAGACACCCATGCCCCAAGCCGTCCTCGCTATCGAACCCGCGCCGACTTCGCCGCCTGTGGCGGGCCCCCCGGCCGGGCAGTTGTCGCCGCTCGACGCCGTGATCGAAACCGTCGCCGCGCGCCGCGAAGAATTCGACCGCCTGTCGCACGTGCCGCGCGACGTGATCGCGCTGTTCAAGCAGGCCGGCATCTATCGCGCGGGCACGCCGCGCCGCTTCGGCGGCGACGCGCTCGCGCCGACCGCGTTCCTCGACATGATCGAACGGATCGCGACCGCCGACGGCTCGGCCGCGTGGGTCGCGAGCTTCGGCTCCGCGAACGTCTATCTCGCCGCGCTGCCGCTCGACACGCAGGCCGAGCTGTACGCGAGCGGCCCCGACCAGGTGTTCGCGGGCGGCCTGTTCCCGGTGCAGCCGGCGCAGCCCGCACCCGGCGGCTGGCGCGTGAACGGCACGTGGAAATTTGCGAGCGGCTGCAAGGGCGCCGACTGGCTCGGCGTCGGTATCGCCGTGCCGGGCACGCAGGACGCCGCGCCGAACAAGCCGCGCACGGCCGTGTTCCGCGCCGCCGAGGTCGAGATCGTCGAGAACTGGAGCGTGGTCGGCATGCAAGGCACCGGCAGCCACGACCTGCGCGTCGACGATCGCTTCGTGCCCGAGGCCTGGACCTTCGTGCGCGGCGGCGAGCCGACCGTCGACGAGCCGCTGTACCGCTATCCGACCGTCGCGTATGCGGCGCAGGTGCTGGCCGTCGTCAACCTCGGCCTCGCACGTGCGGCGCTCGATGTCGCGAACCGCATGTCGGGCGGACGCCAGACGACGACCGGCGCGCCGCGCCTCGCCGATCGCGCATATTTCCGCATCGAGCTCGCGAAGGCCGAGGCGCAGCTGCGCTCGGCGCGCGCATTCTTCTACGATGCGACCGACACGGTCTGGCAATCGATCCTCGCCGGCAACCCCGTGACGCCCGACCAGGTCAGCCTGCTGCGGCTCGCGGCCACGCACATCGCGCGCGAAGGCGCGAGCGTCGTCGAACGCGCGTACCGCCTCGGCGGCACGGCGGCGATCTATCGGTCGCATCCGTTGCAGCGGCTGCTGCGCGACGCGATGGTCGTCACGCAGCACGCGTTTCTCGCCGAAGGCAACTTCGACGGCGCCGGCGCGGTGTTCACCGGCGTCACGCCGTTTCCCGGCTATCTGTAACTTGCGTCGGCTGAAGCCGCTTCCTTGAAAGTGCATGAAGCCGATGCCGAAGCACCGTCGCCGGCCGGCTCATGCACGCAACCGATTCCTCTGGAGAACCTGCTATGTCCGATTCGAATCCGCTGCCGCTGCGCGTCCTGTTCTGCTGCGGCGTGTCGCAAAACTTCTTCGACCTGCCGCGCGAGCAAATCGGCGAAGTGTGGCAGGCGTACGGCGCGATGCTCGCCGCCGTCGAAGCGATGCCCGGCGTGCGCGTGCTCGGCGTGATGGACGACGATCGCCTCGTGGTCGGCCAGGCCGACGGCGCGCCGTGGACCTTCTACATCATGGCCGACGTCGCCGATTTCGACACGACGGTCGCCGTGTGCAACCTGTATCGCACGACGCCCGTCGGCGAATACAACCTGTGGCGCTACGGCAAGATCGAGGCGCGGGTCGGCCGCGCGCTGACCGTGCCGCCGGCCGCGCGGCCCGCGTCGTGAGGCATGCGATGACCGACCTGTCACCCGACGTGATCGCCGCGCTCGCGCAGCGTGTGGCGGCGCTCGACGCCGAGCGCGCGGTGCGCGCGACGATCACGCGCTACATGGCGCTGTGCGACGTGCCCGAGGATGCCGGCGACGGCCCGCCGCTCGCCGGCCTGTTCACGGCCGACGCCGTGTGGGAAGGCATCGGCCCGCAGTACGCGCGCAAGTTCGGCCGCCTCGAAGGCACGGCCGCGATCGTCGCGATGCTGCGCCGCTATCTGCCGCCCGATCCGCACTTCTCGGCAAACCTGCATTTCCTGACGTCGGAGTCGATCGAGGTCGGCACCGGCAACGCGACCGCGCGCGGCCGCTGGATCATGCTGCAGGCGTCGCGCTATGCGAGCGGCACGGCCGAGCTGATCGCCGCGCGGCTGACCGTCGATTTCGCGCCGGCCAGCGACGGCTCGACCTGGCTGATCCGCCATTTCCGCACCGAGCGCGTGCTCGACGGCCCGTGGCCGCTCGCCGCCGCGCCACGGTCGTGATGCTTCCCACTGCTTCCGCACGAGACCGACCATGACAGGCTTCATCGACACCTTCACGCTCGGCGGCCCGGGCCCGACGATCGCGATCAAGGACACGATCGACATCGCGGGCCATCCGACCCGCGCGGCAAGCCGCGCGCTCGCCGATGCGCCGCCCGCCGCACAGCACGCGGACGTGGTCCGCCTGCTGCTCGACGCGGGCTGGCAGATCGCCGGCAAGGCGAACATGCACGAGCTCGCGTTCGGCATGACCGGCATCAACGACTACACCGGCACGCCGGTCAATCCGCAGGATGCGTCGCGCATTCCGGGCGGCTCGTCGAGCGGTTCCGCGTCGCTCGTCGGGCTCGGCATCGTCGACGCGGCGCTCGGCACCGACACGGGCGGCTCGATTCGCGGGCCAGCCGCGTGCTGCGGCGTGTCCGGGCTGAAGCCGACGTTCGGTCGCGTGTCGCGGCGCGGCGTCGCGCCCGCCGACACCACGCTCGATTGCGTCGGGCCGTTCGCACGCGAGATCCGCACGCTGGCTGCGGTGATGGCCGCGATCGCGCCGGGCTTCGATCGTGCGCGCGCGGCGGCCTCTTCGGCAGGCTGCACGGTCGCGCACGTCGCCGTCGATGCCGATCCGGCGATCGCCGCCGCGCTCGATGCGGCGGTGCGCACGTCGGGCCTGCGCTCGCACGCGATCGTGCTCGACGCGATGCCGGCCGCGTTCGCCGCGGGGCTCGCCGTGATCAACGCGGAAACGTCGCGCGCATTCGGCCATCTGGTCGCGACGGGCAGGCTCGGCGCCGATCTCGATGCGCGGCTGCGCATGGCCGCGACGACCACACCGGCCGCGCTCGATGAAGCCGAAGCCGTCCGCGCACGCTTCACCGCGCAGGTCGACGCCGCGCTCGAACACGCGGACGTGCTCGTGCTGCCGACGCTGCCCGCGTTGCCGATTACGCTGCAACAAGCGCGCGACGGCGTATCGGTCATCGCGATGTCGTCGCTGATCCGGCCGTTCAACCTGAGCGGTCATCCGGCGCTCAGCATGCCGCTGCCGCTGGCCGGTTCGCCGCTGAAGGCCGGCTTGCAGATCGTCGGGCGCAAGGGCGCGGACGAACACGTGTGCGCGATCGCCGCGCATTTTGAAGCGGCACTCGCCGCATGAACCACGATGCGTGCGCCGCTTCGACATGCGCGCGCACGCGAACCAGGGAATCACGCACCATGTCAGATCGAGTCGTCCTCGTCACCGGCGCCGCGCGCGGGCTCGGCGCCGTCATCGCCGAGCGCTTTCATGCGGCCGGCTACCGCGTCGCGCTGGCCGACATCGCCGCCGACGCCATCGATGCGCATGCGCGCGCACTCGACCCCAACGGCGAACGCGCAATCGCGCTGCCGCTCGACGTCACGTCGAAGCGCGATTTCGAAGCCGCGCGCGATGCGCTCGTCGCGCGCTGGGGCACGATCGACGTGCTCGTCAACAACGCGGGCGCATCGAAGGTCGTGCCCGCGATGGAGATCACGGCCGAGCAGTTCGACCAGGTGATCGACGTGAACCTGCGCAGCGTGCTGTTCGGGTGCCAGGTGTTCGGCCAGTATTTCGCGACGCGCGGCGCGGGCCGCATCGTCAACATCGCGTCGCTCGCCGGGCAGAACGGCGGCTCGGCGACGGGCGCGCACTACGCAGCGGCGAAAGGCGGCACGCTGACGCTGACCAAGGTATTTGCACGCGATCTCGCTTCGCAGGGCGTGACTGTCAACGCGATCTCGCCCGGCCCGCTCGATCTGCCGATCGTCCATGAAAGCGTCGCGCCGGAAAAACTGCGTCAGGTGCTCGCGAGCCTGCCGGGCGGCAAGCTCGGGTCAGCCGGTTTCGTTGCGGACGCAGCCGTGTTGCTCGCGTCGGGCGACGCGCATTTCGCGAACGGCGCATGCTGGGACATCAACGGCGGGCTGTACATGCGCTGAGCGGCGGTCAGCATCGATTGCGCGGTGCCGACCGGTGCCGCGCGCGAGGCACGTTCGGGTGCGGCTGCGTCCGTGTGCATGCGGACCGCTATCGCAACGACTCCCCGTCGTCGCCCCACACGACCATCACGTCGCGCACGAGCGCGGCGATCGACGTTGCGCCGAGCTTCTCCTTGATGCTCGCGCGATGCACGTCGACGGTCTTCACGCTGATCGACAGGTCCGACGCGATCTGCTTGCTGCCCTTGCCGTCGACCACGCCGCGCAGCACTTCCTTCTCGCGCGCGGTCAGCGCATCGAGCCGCTGCCGCAATTCGCGATGACGCTGGCCGACCGCATGCCGCTGCTGCGCGAGCCGCAGCGCGCGCTGCACGCGCTCGAGCATCTGCTGCGAGTTGTACGGCTTCTCGACGAAATCGATCGCGCCGTTCTGCAGCGCGCGCACGGACATCGGGATGTCGCCGTGCCCGCTGACGAAGATCACCGGCAGCGTCGCGCCGCGCGCATTCAGTTCGGCCTGCACGTCGAAGCCGCTTTTCTCCGGCATCCGCACGTCGAGCACCAGGCACGCGGGCAGGTTCACGTCGAAGCGCGCGAGAAAGTCGGCGGCGTTCGCGAACCCTTCGGACGCGATGCCGACCGATTCGAGCAACCACGCGAGCGACGTCCGCATGCCGCTGTCGTCGTCGACGATGTATACGATCGGAGCGGGTGGCGTCATCGCGGGTGTCTCGCTGAGTATCGGTATGGGTATCGCACGCGGCGCGCACGAAGCCGGTTGCCGGCTTGTTGCGCGCGTCGTTCGCTGGGGGTGTGCGGCACATCATAACGAGCCGAAAACCCGCTGAATACCCCTTCAAGTGCCGCACGAACGCGCAATCGCGCTTTTTTTCGCGCGATGCGCCGCGCATCTAGGTAGAACCTTTAGATGCGTTGGCGAGAACGCCATCTCCATCGTCAATCGTGCGAATGGTCGTCCGCATTTTCGCGACGTACGCTTGGGTCATCGTCGACGATTCGCCGCTGTACCGACAGCGCGCGCGATCGCCGCTTTCGTCCAACCAGGAGCGCCCATGTCTTCCACGACCGATATCCAGCGACCGGTGCGCGTCGAACCGTCCGACGCGCAGAAGGCCTTCCGGCAAGCGATGGCCCACCTCGGCGCGGCCGTCAACGTAATCACCACCGCCGGGCCGCACGGCCGCTGCGGAATCACCGCGAGCGCCGTCTGCTCCGTCACCGATGCGCCGCCGACCTTGCTCGTGTGCCTCAACCGGTCGAGCGCGATGCACGCGACCTTCGAGCGCAACCGCCATGTCTGCATCAACGTGCTGCCGGCCGAGCACGAACTGCTCGCGCGGCATTTCGCGGGGCTCACCGATCTGCCGACGGAGCGGCGCTTCGACCTGCCCGTGTGGGATCGCGGCGAGCAGGACGTGCCCGTGCTGCGCGACGCGCTCGCGAGCCTGCAGGGCACGATCGCCGAGATGAAGGAAGTCGGCTCGCATTCGGTGATGTTCATCGAGGCGACGTCGATCCGCGTGCGCGACGACGGCGACAGCCTCATCTACTTCAGCCGCGCGTTTCATCGCGTGTCGCGCACGGCGTGCGTGCGGTGACGGCCCGGCGGCCCGCCCGGGCCTGACTACGCGGACGCACGCAACGCGCGCTGCCCCACCGCAAGCGCGGCACCCGCAAACAACGTCAGCGCCGAATACACGAGCCCGCGCGCGAGCCCCGCGCTGTCCGACACCCAGCCGATCGCGACAGGCCCGACAATCTGACCGAACGCGAAGACCGTCGTGAACGCGCTGATCCCTTTCGCCCAACCATCGGGTGGCAGGTTGTGCCGCACGAACGCGGTCGTCGATGCGACGGCCGACAGGAACGTCGCGCCGAACAGCACACCCGATGCGAACGCGGCGACCGGATGCACGAACATCGCAGGCATCAGCGTCGCGACGCCGAGCAGCGCGTTGAGCACGGCCAGCGCCTGGCCGCCGCGCATCCGGTCGAGGAGCCCCGACCACAGCCGCGCCGACACGACGGTCGCCACGCCAAGCATCACGTAGAACGCGGAGACCACCGTGCCGCTCATCCCCGCACCGCGCAGCAGCGCGACGATGAACGTCATGTAGCCGATGTAACCGACGCCGAAGAGGCCGTAGCCGGCCAGCGCGAGCGCGAAGCGGGTCGGGCTCGCGCTGGCGGCAGGCACCGCGCCGTCGCGCGGCGCGGCCGGTGCCGCATGCGCGCGCTCGATGCGGCGCGCGGCCGACACGGCCACCGCCGAGAACAGCACGCAGGCGAACGCGAGCGCGAACCACGCGGGCTGCCAGCCGTGCGCGCCATGCGCGAGCGTCGCCGGCACGAGCAGCGACGACGCGACGATGCCCCACCCGGTACCGCCGTAATAGAGGCCGAGCAGCAACCCTGCATCGCGCGGCGACGCCGACGCCAGCCGCGCGGCCAGCACGCCGCCGCTGATGAAGATCAGCGCGCTGCCGACGCCCGTCGCGAGCCGCTGCGCGAGCAGCGCGTGCATGTCCGACGTGAACCCGCACGCAGCCATCAGCAACGCGGTCAGCGCGCAGCCGGCCGCCAGCAGCGTGCCCGTGCGCCAGCGCCGCGACAGGAGCGGAAACGCGAGCGCGCCGATCAGGTAGCCGGCCGCGTTCGCCGTGTTCAGCGCGCCGGCCTGCGCGAACGTCCAGTCGAGATCGGCCTTCATCGGCGGCAGCAGCAGCGCATACGAAAAGCGCGCGAGGCCGAGCGCGATCGCGCTGCCGAGCGACAGGCAGATCGCAAGCCGCCACGCGGCCATGCGGTCGGGGTCGGTCGTGCCGGCGTCCGGCCGCGATGGGCCGGCTCGCTCCGGTTGCGTCGCTGTGGGCATCAGGTTGTCTCCGTTGTCGTTCCAGGCCAGGACGCGCGCACCCGCAACGTCGACGTGACGTCGCGAACGTGAGTCGCTGCGCCGTCGACGCGGAATCCGCCTCCGGGCATGCGTCAATCCCGATTGCCGAGGCTGACGGCGCCGCCGAGCGATCATACTTGACCGCTCGTCCCGACGGCGTACCTCGGCGACCGGAGTCCAATGACGATCGCGACCGCTTCCGGTTCTTCCATGCGGCGACGAAAAGCTCGGGAGCACGCCAGCCACTTGCCTGCTCTATCCGCCCAATCTGGCGGTAAAGGCCGTGAGCAACGCACATCCTTCGCGCCATTCCCCCAACCCCGCGGCCTCGTTCAGATGGCCACGCGCGCCGAGCAGAAGCGGCGTCGCGCCGTACTCTGCTGCCCACGCAACGCCTCGCCCCGACGGGTCGTACGGGTCATCCGAACTTGCGATCGCCAGAACCGGCAGGCCGTCGAAATCACCGGTCGGCAAATTCGCAAACGCCTTTGCGGCGACGGGAAAATGCGGGCCGCCCGGATCGGGCACCGCGACGAGAAACGCACCGCGCAAGCTGCGCGTCGAAGCAGCATGCCAATGCGCGAACAACAGGCAACCCAGGGAATGACAAATCACCAGCGGCGGCACCGCGGCTTTTGCGACGGCCTCGTCCAGCGCCGCAATCCAGTCGTTCAGATCGGGCGCGTCCCATGAAGCCGGGGTAATGCGCGTGGCGCCGGGAAGCGTCGCCTCCCAATGACTCTGCCAATGATCCGCTCCCGAGTTGCCGATACCCGGCACGATGACAATCGTTTGTTCCATCCCCGCCTCCATGAACACAAGAGTTTGCAGTCTGGCCTGCCTGAAACACGCGCGGAATGGCAAGTCATCGGTTATTGAGACAAAATGCCGATGACTTAACGGAACAGGAGCGCAGCAATGCCGAACGGAGAGCTCGATCGCCTGGATATCGCCATCCTCGAAGCCCTGCAGGAAAACGCGCGGATGCCGCTCTCCGAAGTGGGCCGGCAGATCGGACTGTCGCAGCCCGCGACCTCGGAGCGCGTCAAACGCCTGGAAGAGCGCGGCGTCATCACGGGCTACGGCGCGCGGATCGATCCGGCGGCACTGGGGCTGGGGATGATGGCCATCATCCGGCTGAGAACGACGCACGAACACATCAAGCCCGCCCTGAGCGCGTTCGCCGACATGCCGCATGTCATCGAAGTCCACCGCATGACCGGCGAGGATTGCTTCCTGCTGAAGGTACGGGTGCCGACACCGGAGCAACTGGAAACCATCGTCGACGCGATTGCCCGCTTCGGCGCGGTCACGACTTCGCTGGTACTCCGATCCGAGCCGGCCAAGCCGCTCGGGAAAGCGCTGCTCGGTTGATGCGGGCAGCGGCCTCCTTGGGTACCTGCGCGATTCGCGTTATCTGCTTCCTTTGCCGCGCCGGATCGCGCACGTCCGATGTTTAGCACCCCTCGGCTAAAAACCTTGCAGTGCATTGCCTTCGCTAAATCATCAGACTAATATCGACGCCACTCATCCGGTATTCACGAAATAGCGGATGAGTGGCGGCAATCCATTCGCCGCGCTTTCATGTTGAATCACTCATGTTCACCACAGGAGAATTGACATGCAGGAAACCCAGCAGATCGAATTGCTTGACTGGATGCAGGAAGATACGCACCCCGAGGCCATCGATATGATGGTCGAGGACGCCGTGGTGCCGTTCGGCACCGCGCTCTGGCCGGTCTGAGCGGGCCACCCGTTCTCGCGGAAGGGCATCCGCCCTTCCGCCGCCTCCGGAGACACGCATGCTGAACCTGCACCGCGCGCTCGGCTTTCACCCCGCGCTGCGCGACAAGCTTGCGCGCGGCGATACGGGAAAACTGCTGGTCGGCTATGACATCCGCAACCGCGACATCGCGTTGCGCGCGTTTTCCGCCCTGCCCGATTCGCTCGACGCGACCACCGTCTGCCTCGAAACCACCCCACCCGCCGACATCGCCGCCGCGCTCAATGCCGCCGACCTGTTCGTGCTGCTGTACGACTCGTCGTGCCTGCCGACGCCGTCGCCGAGCGGGCCACCGTTCCTCGCCGCGATCCGCCCCGCGATCGTCGAGCACTGGAGCAAGTCGGTACTGTTCAAGGATTACGGCCCGCACCTCGACGAGGCCTTCGCCGAATCGCTCGACGACATCGCCGCGCGCAACGGCCGGCTGATCGACGCGGCCGCGCGCGCATCGCACATCCGCTTCATCGACGAAGCCGGCAACACGCTGACGGGCTCGCTCGCGCCGGACCAGAAATGGACGAGCGTGGACGGGATGGGCAATCTCGACGTCGTGCCCGGCGAGATCGCGACGCACGTCACCGACCTCAGCGGCTCGGTCGTGTTCAGCGGCACGTTTCTCGGCACCGTGCCGTTCGCGATCAAGTACAAGGTGGCCGAGCGGCTCGCGACGCTGCATGTCGAACGCAGCACGATCGTCGATTTCGACAGCGACGATCCGGGCTTCCGGCGCGATTTCTCGACCTATCTCGACCGGCACGCGAATCACCGGCGGATCGAGGAATTCGGCATCGGCACGAACCTCGGGATCCGGGGCCTGTACGGCCGCAACGCGGGGTTCGAGGAACGCCATCCGGGCCTGCATCTCGGGCTCGGCGGCGGCGAAAACGGCAGCCACCATCTCGACCTGATCTTCGCGCGCGGCACGCTCGCGCTCGACGAGCGGATCGTGTTCGACGGCGCGTTCGCCGTCTGACGAAGCGGCTGCGTGCTCAGGCTTCGGCGGCAGCGGTGTCGCCGAGCCACTTGAACATCACGAGGCAATCGACGAACCCGAGCCGTGCGTGACGGTAGGCGCGCGGCAGGCGGCCGACGATTTCGAATCCCAGCTTCTGCCACAGCGCGACCGCGACCTCGTTCGTCGCGACCACCGAATTGAACTGCATCGCGAGGAAACCGCGCTCGCGCGCGACCTGCTGCGAGTGCTCGCACATCAGGCGCGCGACGCCGCGGCCGCGCGCGGCGTCGCTCACCATGTAGCCGCAGTTGCACACGTGATTGCCGGGCCCGGCCGCGTTCGCCTTCAGATAGTACGAGCCGAGCAGCACGCCATCCTGTTCGGCGATCCACGTGCAGAGCGGCGCGTCGAGCCAGAGCGCGCGCGCCGCTTCGGGTGCCGGCGCGGGATCGAATGCGTAGGTTTCCTGAGCAGCGACGATGGCGCGGTAGGTCGGCCAGAAGCGCGGGAAATCGTCCTCGGTCATCGGGCGAAGCGTGATCATGCGGGTTCTCTCGTCAGGGGGATGTCGGCAGGAAAGCAATCGATCGTACCGCGATTCAAGATTGGCTGCCGTCCCGTTGCGCCGCGCTGCGATACGCGCCCGGCGGCACGCCGTACCAGCGCTTGAACGCCTGCGAGAAACTCGACAGGTCGCTGAAGCCGAGCCGCTCGGCCACTTCCGCGAGCGACAGGCGCGCATCGCCGAGCAGCGTCTCGGCCATCGCGCCGCGCGCCTGCGCGAGCAGTGCGCGAAACGTCGTGCCTTCCTCCTGGAGCCGGCGCTTGAGCGTGCGCGGGCTCGTGTTCATCAGCCGCGCCATGTCCTCCAGCGAGAACGGCGCGGCGCCGGGCGTCGAGCTCAGGTACTGGCGCACCATCTCCGACGTGCCCACCCGCGCGCGCCGCGTTTCGACCAGCTGGCCGCACATCTGCTCGCACATCGACACCGTCAGCGGATTCGCGTGCGGCAGCGGCCGGTCGAGAAACGCGCGGTCGAATGCGAGGCTGTTCGAGCGCGCCGAGAAAGCCGGTTCGATGCCGGCGATGCGGGGTGCGGGTAGCAACGGCGCGCGCGCGGCCTGCAGCGTGAAGCGCGACAACGCGAAATCGCCGCTGCCGATTTCCTGCAGCAGCACGGCCGCGGCCGTCATGTCGCGTTCGACGAGGAACCGGCTCAGGTCGCCGTCGAGTTCCGGCGCGCCGAAATTGAGCACGCCCGTGTCGGGTTCCTCGCGGTACGTGATGACGGTGAACGCATACGTGAGCGGCAGGAAGCGCATCGCCAGCGCCAGTGCGTCGCGCCCGGTCGCGCTGGCGATCAGCCCGTAGCCCCACACCCCGTACGCGGAGAAGTGGTAGCGCAGGCCAACCTCGAACCCGAGGCCCGGCGCGCGCCCGAGCGCACGCAGCAGGTTGCCGGTCAGCCGCAGCTCCTGCGCGGCCGTCACCTCGACTTTCGGATCGTCGAGCTGCGCATCCGCGAGCCCTGTGCCGGCCAGCAGGGTCGTGTGCGGCACGCCGCGCTCGTCGCCGAAATCGACCAGCAGCCGGGCGCTGGCCGGACTCCGGGTGAAGTCCCAGAAGCTCATGCGGAGAAACCCTCGAAGCGCCGATTTGGCCCAAATACTAAAACAATTGTCCCGAAGCAGCATTGGTGTTTTCCCACGCGACCAGCACCATCGGCGTCATCCAGTCGTCGTCCGAACGACGCCATCGCCCCCCCGGAGGAGACACCATGCGACCGAGTCGCCCGACCGATCCCGCAGCCCGCTGCGAACGCCAGCGCGAAGCCTGCGCCCGCGACCGCGTACCGACGCGCAGCGCTTGATCCATCGACCATCAGGAAACGATCCATGAGCAAGACTTTCGACTACATCGTCGTCGGCGGCGGTTCGGGCGGGTGCGTCGTCGCAGGGCGACTGACCGAGGACCCGGCCGTGACCGTCTGCGTGCTCGAGGCCGGCGGCCGCGGCGACGGCGCGATCGTCAACGTGCCGACCGGCGCGGTCGCGATGCTGCCGACCCGCGTGAACAACTGGGCATTCGACACGGCGCCGCAGCCGGGGCTCGGCGGGCGCATCGGCTACCAGCCGCGCGGCAAGGGGCTGGGCGGTTCGTCCGCGATCAACGCGATGGTCTACATCCGCGGCCATCGCGTCGACTACGACGGCTGGGCCGCGCTCGGCAACGAGGGCTGGGCGTACGACGACGTGCTGCCGTACTTCCGCCTGAGCGAGCACAACGAACGCTTCGACGATGCGTGGCACGGCCGCGACGGTCCGCTGTGGGTCAGCGACCTGCGCACCGGCAACCCGTTCCATGCGCGCTATCTGGAAGCCGCGCAACAGGCCGGCCTGCCGCTCACCGACGACTTCAACGGCGCGCAGCAGGAAGGCGTCGGCATCTACCAGGTCACGCAGAAGCACGGCGAACGGTGGAGCGCGGCGCGCGCGTACCTGTTGCCGCACGTCGGCCGCCGCGACAACCTGACGGTCGAGACGCACGCGCAGGTGCTGCGCATCCTGTTCGACGGCACGCGCGCCGTCGGCGTCGAAGTGCGGCAGCACGGCGAAGTCCGCACGCTGCGCGCGCGGCGGGAAGTCGTGCTCGCGGCCGGCGCACTGCAGACGCCGCAGTTGCTGATGCTGTCGGGCGTCGGCCCCGGCCGCGAACTCCAGCGGCTCGGCATCACGGTGCACGCCGACCTGCCCGGCGTCGGCCGCAACCTGCAGGATCATCCGGATTTCATCCTCGGCTACCGCTCGCACAGCGTCGACACGATGGGCGTGTCCGCACGCGGCGGCCTGCGCATGCTGCGCGAGCTCGCGCGCTTTCGCCGCGAACGGCGCGGGATGCTGACGTCGAATTTCGCGGAAGGCGGCGGCTTCCTGAAGACGCGCGCCGGCCTCGACGCGCCGGATATCCAGCTGCACTTCGTCGTCGCGCTCGTCGACGATCATGCGCGCAAGCTGCATGCCGGCCACGGGCTGTCGTGCCACGTGTGCCTGCTGCGGCCGCGCAGCCGTGGCTCGGTGACGCTGCACGGCACCGATCCGCTCGCGGCGCCGCGCATCGACCCCGCGTTCTTCGACGATCCGCGCGACCTCGACGACATGGTCGCGGGCTTCCGGCTCACGCGCCGGCTGATGGAAGCGCCGGCGCTCGCCGCCTGGATCACCCGCGACCTGTTCGCCGCGAACGTCACGACCGACGACGAGATCCGCGATGTGCTGCGCCGGCGCACCGACACCGTGTATCACCCGGTCGGCACGTGCCGGATGGGACACGACGCGCTCGCCGTCGTCGATCCGCAACTGCGCGTGCGCGACCTGCAAGGGCTGCGCATCGTCGATGCGTCGGTCATGCCGACGCTCATCGGCGGCAATACCAATGCGCCGACCGTCATGATCGCCGAGAAGGCCGTCGACCTGATCCGCGGCGTTTGCCGCACGTCCGCGCGGCCGCACGCCGGGACCGCCGGCGCAGCGATGGATCGCGACACGGTTCTTGCGTCGTGCACCGCGCACGATGCCATCCAGCCGGAGGAAACCCGCCATGTCGTCGCCTGATGCTTCCCGCCTGACCGAATCCGCCGCGCCGCTTGCGGCGATCATCATCGGCGCCGGCTTCGCCGGCATCGGCATGGCGATCGCGCTGCAACGCGCCGGCATCCACGATTTCGTGATCGTCGAACGCTCGCACGACGTTGGCGGCGTATGGCGCGACAACAGCTACCCGGGCGCCGCATGCGACGTGCCCTCGCACCTGTACTCGTTCTCGTTCGAACCCAATCCGGCCTGGTCGCGCGTATTCGCGCCGCAGCCTGAAATCCATGCGTACCTGCAGCATTGCGCGCGCAAGTACGGTCTCGCGCGCCATCTGCGCTTCGGCGCCGAAGTCGAGCGCGCGCGGTACGACGAAGCCGATGCGCTGTGGCGCGTCACGCTCGCCGACGGCACGACGCTGAGCGCCGCCGTGCTCGTCAGCGGCACCGGCCAGTTGAGCCGCCCCGCGATGCCCGACCTGCCCGGCATCGACACGTTTCGCGGCCGCGCATTCCACTCCGCGCACTGGGATCACGACTATCCGCTCGCCGGCAAGCGCGTGGCCGTGGTCGGCACCGGCGCGTCGGCGATCCAGTTCGTCCCGGCGATTGCCAACGACGTGCAGCGCCTGGTCGTGTTCCAGCGTTCGCCGGCCTATGTGATGCCGCGCCCCGACCGCGCGTATCGCCCATGGGAGAAGACGCTGTTTCGCCGGCTGCCGTGGGCGATGAAGCTGCATCGCGCGTCGATCTACCTGCGCTACGAAGCGCGCGCGATCGCATTCACGCGCCTGCACGGGCTGATGGATATCGCGGTCGGTCGGCCGTTCCGCAAACTGCTCGCGCGCGACGTGCCGGACGCCGCGCTGCGCGCGCGGCTCACGCCCGACTACCCGATCGGCTGCAAGCGCATCCTGCTGTCGAGCGACTACCTCGCCGCAATGAGCCGCGACAACGTCGAGCTCGTCACGCAACGGATCCGGCGCGTGACCGAGGACGGGATCGAGACCGTCGACGGCGCGCACCATCCGGTCGACGCGATCATCTACGGCACGGGGTTCGCGGCGACCCGGTTCCTGTCGCCGATGCGCATCACGGGCCGCGACGGGCTCGACCTGAACGACGCATGGCGACGCGGCGCGCAGGCGTACCTCGGGCTCACCGTGCCCGGCTTTCCGAACTTCTTCATGCTGTACGGCCCGAACACCAACCTCGGTCACAACTCGATCGTCTACATGCTCGAGAGCCAGATCGCGCACGTGATGCGCTGCGTGCGCGCGATGCGGCGCGGCGGCGCGAGCGCGATCGATGTCGACGCGCGCCGCTACCGGCGCTTCAACGCGCACGTGCAGCAGCGGCTCGACGGTTCGGTGTGGAGCAGTTGCCAGAGCTGGTACGTCGATGCGTCGGGGCGCAACAGCACGAACTGGCCAGGCTTCACGCTGACCTACCGGTGGCTCACGCGCTTCACCGGGCTGTCCGCGTACCGCTTCACGCATCCGCTGCCCGGGCCCGCCGCGCCGACTCATGGCGTGGTGGTCGCGCCACCCGCCGGCGGGCTGGAGGCGCTCGCCGCCGCGTCGCTGCGCGGCTTCCTGCGCGTGGCATTCCGGCCGCTGATCGGGCCGCCGTTCAGCGCGCGCGTGCAGCGCCGCGTCGTCGCGCTGCTGTCGCCGCTGATGCCCGGCGCGGGCGGCACGCTGCGCTACCGCACGTCCGCGCACCGCGTGCCGGTCGAAGTGGTCGCGCCGAAACGCGGCGATGCGGGCGGCGCGATCCTCTATCTGCACGGCGGCGCTTTCTGTCTCGGCGGAGCGCATACGCATCGCGGCGTGACGACGCGGCTCGCGCACGACGCCGGCCTGCCGGTGTGGGTGCCCGATTACCGGCTCGCCCCCGAGCATCCGAGCCCTGCCGCGCTCGACGACGCGCTGGCCGTGTATGACGCGATGCGCGCGCAGGGTCATGCGCCGCACCGGATCGTCATCGCCGGCGATTCGGCCGGCGGCGCGCTGGCACTGGCGCTCGCCATCGCGCTGCGCGAGCGCGGCGAGCCGGCCGCCGCCGCGCTGCTGCTGATCTCGCCCGTGACCGACCCCGCGCTCGGCGGCGCGACGCTGGCGTCGCGCCGCCATGACGATCCGATGATCCGTCGCGGCTGGCTCGAACAGGGGCTGCGCTGGTATCACGGCGCCGGCTCGGCCGCGGCGCGCGGCCCGCTCGACACCGACCTGCGCGGCCTGCCGCCGATGCTGGTCCAGGCCGGCGACCAGGAGGTGCTGCTGTCGGATGCGCAGCGGCTCGCGCATCACGCGACCGCGTGCGGCGTGCCGTGCCGGCTGGAGATTCATGCGGCGCGCTGGCATGTGTTTCATTTGCAGGCGTTTTACCTGCGGTCGGCGCGGGACGCGTTGCGGACGCTGGCGGGGTTTGCGTCGGAACGCGTCGCCGCGACGCCGTGACGACGAGCCAGTGACGCGCGGCGAACGGGGCAGCGGTGCACGGCTGCCCCGGGCGGCCGGACGGCGCGTGCGCGACCGCCACGCCCGCTTGCAACGAAGCGACGCCGTCTTGCAAAAACCGGTCGTTTATTTTTTTCCGTCACCGGCGACCGTCATGATCTCCCCCGAGCCTCGGCGCGCCGCCGGGGCGACAACACCCCACCCTGGCGGAGACATCATGAAAAGAAGCCACACACTCAACGCGCTGGCGCTGCTCTGTTGCGTCGGCATCCAGTGCGCGACGTCGGCGTTCGCCGACGAACCGAAGAAGGTCGCGTTCGTCGACACGGGCAACACCGGGCGCAGCGTGATGGCCGAAGCGATCGCCGGCCAGTTGATCGCGCAGCGCCACGCGCATGTCGCGGTGATCTCGCGTGCGGTCGACGAGGATCCGTACGACGAAAAGCCCGAGGAAAACGGCGTGATCCTGATGAAGCGGCGCGGCCTCGACACGTCCGCGCACCGCTCGGTGCAGTTGAACGCGAACGACGTCAAGCATTCCGACGTGATCCTGACGATGACCGACAAGCACAAGGAAAAGGTGCTCGCGCTTTATCCGTCGGCCGCCGGCAAGGTGTTCACGCTCGCCGAATACGCGACCGGGAAGCACCTCGACGTGCCCGACGCATGGGGCAAGCCGATCGACTTCTACGAATCGGTGACCGCGCAGCTCGACACGTATCTTCCGGCCGCGCTCGACAAGGTCGCGAGCGCCGCGCCCGCGAAGCCGTAACGCGGGAACACCTGTCGGCCCACCGGTCGCGCAATGCACCGGCAGGTTTGCCGCTCACGTCACTCCCCCCGATACCCCGCCCACGGCGCGTGCCCCGTCATCGCGCCATCGACACAGGCCATTCGGCCGAATCGCCGCCGTCCCCCCCCGGATGAAAGAATGATCGTCGTCCGGGAAGCCGGTTTCGCTGCCTGAAATCCCGAACCTTGAAGACGCCGCATGCGCTCCGGCCACAGCGCCCTTGCGTTGGGCACCGCCCCGATCCGGCAATCGGCGATGTGCAACGCACGCACCGCCCCCCGGCTAACACCGTTGGCAGACCGCACGACCGCCTCGTTTCCATCACCTCTTTTTGTAGCTTATAAGTTACAATGCTATCCAAGTTCGAACTGCTTCGCTATCAGCGCGACGATGGTCGCGAGCCTTTCACCGAATGGCTGAACGCCGTGCGCGACAAGTTCGCCCAGGCACGGATTCGCGAACGCCTGCGCCGCGTGCAGGCAGGCAACTTCGGCGATTGCGTGCCTGTCGGCGAAGGCGTGATCGAACTGCGCGTCCACGTCGGCGCCGGCTATCGCGTGTACTTCGGCCGGCACGGCAGCGCACTGGTGCTGCTGCTGTCCGGCGGTGACAAGGGCAGTCAACCCGACGACATCAAGCGCGCAAGGGAACACTGGTCAAACTGGAAACGGAGGCAAATGTGAACAAGCTCAAAGGCGCGGTATCGCACCACGACGCGGAAGTCGCCGAACTCGGCGCCGACCGCGAACTCGCGGTGGCCTATCTGCAGGTCGCTATGGAATCGCTCGACGATCCCGACAACCGCGCGGCCGGCCTGCTCGCGCTGCGCACGGTCGCCGAAGCATACGGCGGGCTCGGCGCCGTCGCGGCCGAAGCCGGCATCAGCCGCGAATCGCTGTATCGCACGCTGTCCCCCAACGGCAACCCGACGCTGAAAACCCTGCTCGCGGTGCTCAAGACCGTCGGCCTGCGTCTGTCCGTCGTCCCCGCGCAGCCGGCGCACGCATAAGCGGCGCACGGCCCGCTCACGGCCTGACCATCCATACGAGCAGCATCTCGGCCGGCGCGGCACTCATCTCCGCCGGCGGATGCTCGATCGTCGGCTCGACCGCCAGCGCCTGCGCGATTGCCGCCGCATCGTCGATCGGCGTCGTGCGCACGATCGTCATCAGCCCCGCCGGCCGGTGCAGCGTCTCGCGATACAGCGCGCCGTACCACAGCGGCCGCATGCCGAGCGCGTCCTGCAACACGTACGGATAACGCCACAGCCGCAGCACGAGGCGGCTTTCCGGGCGGCCCGGATCGACGTGGACGAACACGCGGCGCGTGCTTTCGCCGTGCGTGTAGCGCGGCAGCACGGGCAGTGCGTCGGCCGGCGCCTGCGGCAACAGCCAGCGCAGCGCGGTGGCCGGCGACCACGGCGTCGCGCGCTGCCAGCCGGCCTGCGCGAGATGCCGGTCGAGCGTGTCCGACGTCGCGCTCCATTGCAGCGGCAGGTATTCCTCGCGATCGCCGCCGATCTCGGTGCGCCGCGTCGGCACGCGCTGCCACCCGCCGCGCATCCACTGATCGACGGTCATCGCGACCACGTCGCCGACATGCGGGCGCGACGCGCGATCGAGCTGCCATTGCGCGGGAACCGTCCATACGCCGGCCGTCGCGAGCACCACGACCACCGCGACGAGCGCGCCTCTCGGCTGCACATGCTCGCGCACGCGCCAGTACGCATAGGCGCCGGCGAGCAACGCGAACCAGGCCAGCCCGAGGCTCCAGCCGCCGAGCAAACCCGACAGCCATGTGTCGCCGACATACAGCCGCGCGAAGCCGCCGAGCACGACCCACAGCACGACCGCCGTCACGACCGGAATGCGCCACAGCGCGGGCCGGTCGCGCGTCAGCGCCCAGCCGAGGCCGCTGCTCGCGAGGATCGCGAACGCGGCTTCGGCATCGGGCAGCGGCACGTGCGGCGCGCCGGGCGGCAGGCTCGCGGGCGTCGCGCCGGGCACGCCCGCGCCGAACACCGGCACGAGCACGACGGCGATGCCGACCGTCGCAAGCCACCACGCGGCCGTCAGCCAGCAGCGATGGATCAGCAGCCAGACGAGAAACGCGGCCGCGACGATCAGCCCCGTATCGTGCCCGTGCAGCACGGCAAGCGCGCGCAACACGGCGTCCACCGGCGGCGTGCGCAGGTTCTGCAGGAACGCGTAAAGCGCGATGTCCGCGTGCATCAGCGGATCGTTCGCGACGACATCCTGCACGAGGCCCGCGAACAGCCACACGCAGCCGACGAACAGCAGCGCGAGCACGGGCACCGTGCCCGGCAGGCGGCGCACGCGCGCGATCGCGTCGTTCAGCCGTGCGCCGAACCGCGGCCAGCGGCGTGCACACGCGTGCATGGCCGCGACGGTCGCGCGGTGCAGTAGCGGCCAGCCGCGCCGCAGCGCGACGCGCACACCGATCCACACGAGCGCGACCAGCGCGGCGACGACCAGCAGGATCACGGCGACCCGCACACTGATCGCCGCGGCCAGTGCGGCGGACGCGCCGAACAGGATGCCCGGCGCGACGTGTACGGGCGCCCACACGAGTGCCGAGACGACGTTGACCGGATAGAACGACCGGCGCGGCAGCGTCGCGCAGCCGACGACGACCGGCACGACCGCGCGCACCGGCGCGAGGAAACGCGCGAGCACGATGCTCTTCATGCCGTGACGCAGCACGAACTCCTCGCCGCGCGCGTAGGCGGCCGCGTAGCCGAAGCGCGCCCACAGGTTGCGGATCTTCCCGCCGTAGCGCCGCCCGAACTCGTAGCTGATCCCGTCGCCGACCACGGCGCCGACGGCCGCGACGCCGATCGTCGTCCACCCGTCGAGCGCGCCCGCGCCGATCAGCGCGCCGGCCGCGAACATCACGGCGCCGGCCGGCACGACCGTGCCGACCAGCGCAATCGCCTCCGCGCAAGCGGTCACGAACACGATCGCCAGCACGAGCAGCGGATGCGCGCCGATCGCGCCGATCCATGCGTGGATCGTGTCGCTCATCGCAGGCTCCACGGCGGTGCGGCCCGGGCAGTGGGGTGGGGAACGTTCATCGCGAGATGCACGCGGTCGCGCTGGCGTGACAGGTCAATCGAACTCGTGCTGCCGCGCATCGGCCTCGAGCGGCGCGTCGTGGTAGCCGACCGTCGCGATCTCCTGCAGATAGCGCGCGAGAAACGCACCGATCGATCCGGCGGCCTCGTATTGATGCACGTGGCGGAATTCGTGGGTCAGCAGGCGGCGCGTGTCTTGCCCGCGCAGCACGTACACCGCATGGCCGAGCGTCAGGCCGATCGTCCCGGGCGACAGCAGCCCCGTGTCGCGGGCGATCGCGGCCAGCGAAGGCGTCTCGGGGAACGGCATGCGGTCGACGGTCACGACGCGGATCCGCTCCGGCTGCGCGACACCCACCTTGCGCGCGTCGTCGGCCTGCGCCGGCGTCAGCGGCGCGCCCTGCGCGATCCCGCGCGCCGCCTCCGCTTCAGCCCACGCGACGGCGGCGGGCAGTGCGGACGGCAGGATATCGGCAAGATCGATCATCGCGAGGCTCCTCGGGTGGCGCAGTGGCATCGGGCACCAGTTTAGTCCCGAATCAGGACGGTTCGCGGGGCGGTTCGCACGGCGCCGTGCCAGCCCGCCCCGGTCGCGGCGATCATCAGGGAATACCCCGATCCTCTCGCGCTTCGCATCGTCCCCTTTACCGTGGATTATTTCGTTTCAGTGCAGATTCCTCGGTCGGCTATCTCGAAAATTTCCAGGATGTGTACCGTTTTCGGATTCGACGGAATATATTGTATTGATCAGAAGAACGGTAGCGGCGACAACCGGACAGCAGTTCGCGGCGTCATCCCGAAGAGGATCGCTAATGATCAGGGTAATTCTGGCTGACGATCACGCAGTCATGCGGGACGGACTGCGTCACATCCTGGAAATGGCCGGCGGTTTCGAAATCGTCGGCGAGGCGAGCGACGGCTCGGCCACGCTCGCGCTGGCCGAGCGCGCCGCCGCCGACGTGCTGCTGCTCGACCTGTCGATGCCCGCGCCGACCGGCATCGAGCTGATCCGGCTGGTCAAGCGCCACGCGCCGTCGCTGCGCACGCTCGTGCTGACGATGCACGCTGAAGCGCAATACGCGGCACGCGCGTTCAAGGCCGGCGCAACCGGCTACCTGACGAAAGACAGCGCGACCGCCGAGCTCGTCGAGGCCGTCGGCAAGGTCGCGTCGGGCGGCGTCTACGTGAGCCCGTCGGCGGCCGAAAGCCTCGCGCTCACGCTGCGCGCGCCGGCCCAAACGCTGCCGCACGAACGGCTGTCCGCGCGCGAGCTCGACGTGATGCGCCGCATCGTCGCGGGCCAGACCGTCACGCAGATCGCGTCCGAACTCGCGCTGAGCGCAAAGACGGTCAGCACGTACAAGACACGAATCCTCGAGAAGATGGAGCTGCCGCACGAAGCCGCGCTGGTCCGCTACGCGGTGCGCCACGATCTCGACCCCGGCGTCGACGACGCATGATGGCCACCCCCCGCTTCCCGCCCGCTCCCCCGGACAACGACGATCCGGACACGTCGCACCTGTTCATGTCGTCGCTGCCGCCGGGCCGGCGCGAGCGGCGGCTCGCGCTCGCGACCGTGATCGTGTCGGCCGTGATCTTCGCCGCGCTCGCGCCGTTCGCGGGCATGCCGCTCGCGCCGGGCTGGGCGTTCATCCCCGTGTACCAGTCGGCAATCGTCGTCAACGACATGGTGACGGCCGGCCTCCTGCTCGGCCAGTACGCGATCCTGCGCGAGAAATCGCTGCTCGTGCTCGCGGGCGGCTACCTGTTCACGGGCTTCATGGCCGGCACGCACATGCTGACCTTTCCCGGGCTCTTCACGCCGACGGGCCTGCTCGGCGCCGGCGACCAGACCACCGCGTGGCTGTACCTGTTCTGGCACGGCGGCTTTCCGCTGGCGGTCGCCGCCTACGCGCTGCTGCGCGCGGCGTCGCGCGCGCGCCCGATCCCGGCGCCCCAGCGCCGCGCGGCGATTCCGGTGGTGCTCTGCATCGCCGCCGCGGTCGGCGCGACGGTCGCGCTCGCGCTGCTCGCGACCGCCGGCCACGACCTGCTGCCGCGCATCATGAACGGCAACCGGATGGCCGCGACCATGACGAACGCGATCACGGTCGTCTGGGGGCTGAACCTGGTCGCGCTGATGCTGATGTGGCGGCAGCGGCGCCGCCATTCCGTGCTCGACCTGTGGGTGATGACCGTGCTCGTCGCCTGGCTGTTCGACATCGCGCTGTCGTCGATGCTGAATCACGGGCGCTTCGATCTCGGCTTCTACGCGGGACGCGCGTACGGCCTCGTCGCATCCGGCGTCGTGCTGTTCGCGATGCTGTTCGAGAACGGCCGGCTGCATGCGCAGACGGTGCGCGCGCTGGCTGGCGCGCGCTACCAGCATCTGCTCGTCGCGCAGAAGAGCGCGCAGCTCAACGATGCGAACGAACGGCTCGAACAGCGCGTCGCCGCGCGCACCGCGCAACTGAGCGCGTCGAACCGCGACTTGCGGCGCGAAGTCGAGGAGCGCGTGCGCGCGGAGCGTGCGCTGCAGGCCTCGCGCGAGGAACTGCGCGAGATTGCCGCGATCAGCGCGACCGCGCGCGAGGCCGAACAGCGCCGCATCGCGCGCGAACTGCACGACGAACTCGCGCAGACGCTTGCGACGCTGAAGAACGATCTCGAATGGCTGATCGACCAGGTGCCGCAGGACGATGCGCTGCTTGCGCGCAAGATCGCGGCAATGCACATGCTGGCGCGCGGCGCGGTGGCCGCGACGCGCCGCATCGCGTCGGACCTGCGCCCGCTGATGCTCGACGATCTCGGTTTCGCCGCGGCGATGCAATGGCTCGTGGAGGATTTCCGGCACCGTCACGGCATTGCGTGCGCGCTGCACGTCGAGCCGCCGGAGCTGCAGCTCGACGAACCGTATGCGACGGCCGTGTTCCGCATCGCGCAGGAAGCGCTCGCGAACATCGCGCGGCACGCGGCCGCGTCGCATGCGAACGTCGAACTCTTGTACGGCTACGATGCGATCGCGCTGACGATTCGCGACGACGGCGCGGGATTCGATCCTGGTGTGCC
This sequence comes from Burkholderia pyrrocinia, assembly GCF_003330765.1. Taxonomy (NCBI): domain Bacteria; kingdom Pseudomonadati; phylum Pseudomonadota; class Betaproteobacteria; order Burkholderiales; family Burkholderiaceae; genus Burkholderia; species Burkholderia pyrrocinia. Next base: position 2,572,924 of record NZ_CP024903.1, read on the forward strand.
GCGCAAGTCGAGCTCGTTCGGGCTGGTCGGTTTGCGCGAGCGCGCGTATCTCGTCGGCGGCACGCTGCGGATCGAGACGACGCTCGGCGAGGGCACGACGGTCGAGGTGGACATTCCGCTGCCGCACGCGCCGGTCGCGGTCGCGCATGGCGGGGACGGGGTTTCGCGAGCGGACGGGTAACGGATTGGGCGGGGTGATGGAGGCGCTACAATCCACCGCCATCGCCACTCCGCACATCTCGCGCCGATACGCCGGCCGCCCGTATCTCGCCCCTTCGACACGATGAAAACCATCCTGACCTACGCACTCTGCTGCCTCGCCGCCCTGGCCGGCTGGCTTGCGGTATCGCTGCTGTGCTGGCCCGTCCTGCTCGCGCTGCAAGCCCTGACGACGGCCCTGCTCATCCCGCATCCGGCCGGCAGCTACATCGGGCTCGGGTTCGTGTCGACTGCGCGGCTCATGGATTTTCCGACCAGCTTCGTCGGCGCCTATTCGGTGCCGTTCATGAACGTGCCGCTCGGGTTCATCGCGATCATCTGGTGGATTAGCGTGTTGATGATCGTGCCGTCCACCTACAAGCGCTATCGCACCAAGCCGCGCGGCCGCGCATCGCGGGCCGTCCTGTGGCGCGGGGCCCGCTCGTTGCTGATCTTCACCGCCGTGCTCCTCATCGTCGCGACACCATTCCTGCGGCGCTACGAAATCGTGACGCAGGATCACCTCTACGTGCGGCACCTGTTCGACTGGCACGAGCGCGCGTATCCGCTTGCGTCGCTGAAGGCGATCCACGTGGACATGCCCGAATACAGCCGCGGCATCATCACGTGGGACTTCATATTCGACGGCGACAACCGCTTTTCGACGACCGCGCCCGACATCGACGCGCTCAAGTACCTGCTGTCGAACGCGCACGTATCGACCAACTTCAAGTTCGTCGGGAACCAGATGATGATGCGGTGACGCCTCCCACCGTCACACCCGCGCCGCCACCATCCCCCGCTCCGACCGCGTCCACGCGACCAGCGCGCCGATCCCGAGCAGCGCGAGGCACACGATCGGCACGATCATCGGCCCGAACGCGGTGCCCGTCACCTTGCCCGCGAACGGCATCAGGTTCTGGCTGAAGAAGCCGCCGAGGTTGCCGATCGAGTTGATCGCCGCGACGCTCGCCGCCGCCCGCGCGCCCGTGAAGTAGCGCGGCGGCATCGACCAGAAGCACGGATACAGCAGCGGGATGCACGCGCCGCCGAGCACGAGTGCGATGAAGCGCAGCGGCGTCGACGGCAGCACGAGGCTCAGCAGGAAGCCGAGCGCGCCGAGCGCCGCGACGATCGCGATCGTGCGCAGGATGCTCTTCGCGCGGCGCAGCTTCGACGGCAGCCACACCAGCAGCAGCACCGCGAGCGCCCACGGCAGCATGCTCAGGAAGCCGTTCGTGCTGCTCGACACGCCGAACGATTTCACGAGCGTCGGCAGCCAGTACGTGACGCCGTACAGCGACGTCGACATCAGCATGTAGGTCGCCGCGAACAGCATCACGCGCGGATCGAGCAGCGCCTTCCACGGCTGTCCGTGCTCGGCCTGCGCGGGCTTCTCGCGTTCGAGCGCGGCCGCGACGATCTGCTTCTCGCGCTCGTCGAGGAACGGTGCGTCGCGGAACGACGCGGGCAGTACGCGGAACACGACGATCGCGACGATCACCGCCGGGATGCCCGTCGCGATGAATACCCATTGCCAGCCCGCGAGCCCCCACACGCCGTTCAGGCCCAGCAGCACGCCGCCGACCAGCGAGCCGAGCATGTTCGCGAGCGCGCTGCCGAGCGTGAAGATGCCGAGCACCTTCGCGCGATAGCTCTGCGGAAACCACAGCGTCAGGTAATAGATCACGCCCGGATAGAAGCCGGCCTCGGCGATGCCGAGCAGGAAGCGCAGCGAGCAGAACGCGGGCATCGACGTCGTGAAGCCCATCAGCACGGTGATGAGGCCCCACGTCAGCATGATCCGCGCGAGCCACACGCGCGCGCCGAAGCGATGCAGCGCAAGCGTGCTCGGCACCTCGAACAGCAGGTAGCCGATGAAGAACAGCGACGACGCGAGCCCGAACGCGGCCTCCGTCATCCCGAGGCTGTGCACCATCTGCAGTTTCGCGAAGCCGACGTTCTGCCGGTCGATGAACGCGATCAGGAACATCACGACGAGGATGGGCAGCAGGCGCCGCGCCATCTTCGACATGATGCGCTGCTCTTCGGCGGACGCGGGGTCCAGGGTTTCGGTAGCAGTCACTGCAGGCTCCTTACGTGAATCGGTTGCTTGTCGGTTGAATCGATTGAATCGGCGCCGCGCGCAACGAAGGCGCGGGCACGGGGTGTTTCGATGAATGGGGGCCGGCGGCCGGCGGCGTTCAGCCCGACCGGTAGTCGTCGAGCATCGGCGCGAACATCTCGTGCCATGTGCGCGGCTTCGCCTTGATCGTGCCGGCCAGGTACAGGAATTCGACGTAGTCCATCAACTGGTTCGGCTGCACCGAGAAGCGCGTGTCCGGCGCGGCGAGCATCCGCAGCACGTCGTCGTGCGACACGCCGACGCCCGACGACGCCGCATAGAGCGTGGCCGCCGCGCGCGGATCCTGCACGATCAGGCGATTCGCTTCGTCGAGCGCGCCGAGAAAGGCCGATGCCAGCGCGGGCTCCGCATCGACGAGCCGCTTCGGCGCGAACACGACGTCGAGCGTCATCGGGCCGAGCACGTCGACCGAGCTCACGACGCGGTGGATGCCCGGCTGCCGCAACTCGAGCGTCGAGAACGGCGGCGACGTGAAGTGCGCGGTGACGCCGTTCTCGCGGCGGATCAGCGCCTGCATCGCCTGCGGATGCGGCAGGTTCACGGTGATCGAATCGAGCTGCGCGAAATGCGCGGGGCCGAGCTGCCGGCTTGCGACCATCTGCAGCACGACCGCCGACAGCGACGTGCGGATGCCCGGCACCGCGATCCGGTCGGACGGCGTGAAGTCGCGCAGCGACTTGAGGCCCGGACGGTTCGCGTTCAGCGACAGCGACGTGGTCGACAGCCCGCTGATGCCGATCACCTCGACATTCGGAATGCCGCGCGCCCGCGCCCACAGCTCGATGAAGCCCGGTGCGCCGGCGCCCGCGAAATCGAGCGTGCCGGCCATCATCGCGTCGTTGACGGAATTGCCGCCGTCGAGCAGCACCCAGTCGACCGCGACGTCGCGCACGCCATGCCGCGCCGCGTGCCGTTCGAACAGCCGCTGCTTCTCCATCACGAGCAGCGGCAGGTACAGCACGCCATAGCCTTTCGAGATCCGGACCGTGCGCGGCTTCGCGCGCACGAGCGACGGCGCGGCGAGCACGCCGAGCCCGGCGGCGATCAATGCGCGGCGGCGCGGCGACGTCGTCATGCGTGCGCCGCCATGCGACGGACGGCAAACGGCAACGCGAAGGCCCGCGTCGCGCTGCGCCGCGCGTTCGTCGTGCCCGTGACATGCTGCATGTTGCCGTCTCCTTGAATATTTCTGGTATTAATGCCGTCCTTGCGTGCTGCTTCCGGCTCGACACAGGTTATCGACCGAGTCTGAGAAAATGCTGACATCCCGGCCCCGGGAAAACCCCTAATCCACCCACCTGCAAAACGGCACCATGCGCATTCTCGTCGTGGAGGACGATGCCGAAATCGGCGCGGCGATCCGCAGCCGCCTGGCGCGGCTCGGCCACGCCGTCGATCTCGAAACCGACGGCGCGACCGCGAACGGGCTGTTGCGCGTCGAGCGTTTCGACCTCGTCGTGCTCGACGCGAACCTGCCCGGCATGGACGGCTTCGCGGTGCTGCGCAACCTGCGCGCGTCCGGCAGCACGACGCCCGTGCTGCTCGTCACCGCGCGCTCAGCGATCGACGACCGCGTGAGCGGCCTCGGCTTCGGCGCCGACGACTACCTCGTGAAGCCGTTCGACTATCGCGAGCTCGACGCGCGCGTGCAGGCGCTCCTGCGCCGCAACAGCGGCCACGCGAACGACGTGCTGACGCTCGGCGGCCTCGTGATCGACCGCAGCAGCCGCCTCGCCGAACTCGACGGCCAGCCGCTGTCGCTGTCGCGCCAGGAATTCGCGCTGCTCGAAATCCTCGCGAGCCGCCCGCAGCGCATCTTCTCGAAGGAAGAACTGCTGAACCAGCTGTTCAGCTTCGGCAACGAGCCGACCGCGAACGCGGTCGAGCAGTACGTGACGCGCGTGCGCAGGAAGCTTCAGGGCAGCTCGGTCGAGATCCGCACCGCGCGCGGGATGGGGTATCAGATTGCCGCGCAATAACTGGTTTCCGAAGACGCTGTTCGGGCGCACGCTGCTGTTCATCGCGCTCGTCGTCGCGTCGGGTGCGCTGGCGCTGGCCGCGATCGCGCGCTACTACGCGGGCGTCGCCGCCGAACGCGCGTACGACCAGTTGCTTGCCGGCGCATCGATCCAGGTCGCGGAGAACCTGTACGTGCAGGGCGGCGTGCTCGCGCTGAATCCGCCGGTGGCCGCGCTGTCGACGCTGTCGCGCTACGACCTCGTCTACTACAAGGTCGTCGATTCGCGCGGCATCGTCGTGGCCGGCTACAACGACCTCGCGAGCCCCGCGACGCTCGCCGCCGCGAAGCAGGGCCCCGCGTTCGCGAACGCCGTCTACCAGGGGCACCGGATCCGCACCGCGACCATCGCGCGCTACATGCCCGAGGAAAGCACGCCGGGCTGGGCGCTCGTGACCGTTGCGCAAACCACCCACGCGCGCCAGCAGCTCACGAACGACATGAGCATCAAGGTATGGACGCTGATCCTGCTGATGAGCGTGCTCGCGATCGGCGCGAGCGGCCTCGCGATCCGGCGCGGCCTGCGCCCGCTCGCGCAGATCGGCACGCTCATCGCCGCGCGCGACCCGGCCGACCTGCGGCCCGTGGCCGTCGACACGCCGAGCGAAATCGACGCGATCATCGGTTCGATCAACGGGCTGATACACCGCCTTGCCGAGCGGATCAACGCGATGCAGCGCTTCATCGCCGACGCCGCGCACCAGATGCGCACGCCGCTCGCCCGGCTCGACGCGCAGATCGAATTGCTCGACGGCGAGTCCGATCCCGCGCGTCACGCGGCGCGGCTCGACGCGCTGCGCGCAACCTGCTCGGACGTCGGCCGGCTCACCGGCCAGTTGCTCAATCACGCGATGGTGATCCATCGCACCGAGGCCGTGCCGCTGCAACCCGTCGAACTCGTTGCGCTCGCGAAGGACGTGCTCGGCCGCACGATTCCGCTCGCGGGCGAGCGCGATGTCGCCGTCGCGTTCGCGAGCGACGCGCCGCATGCATGGATCGACGGCGACGCGATCAGCCTGCAGGAAGCGCTGTCGAACGTGCTGCACAACGCGCTGCTGCACGGTCATGCGGACGACATCGTCGTATCGGTCGCGACCACGGGCCACGCCGGCGACGCCGGCAACGTGGTGACGCTGACCGTCACCGACAACGGCCGGGGGATTCCGCGCGAGCATTGGAACGCCGCGCTGCAACCGTTCGTGCGGATCGCGCCGGACGGCAGCGAGCGGCGCACGGGGTCGGGCCTCGGGCTCGCGATCGTGCAGGAAGTGATGAAGGCGCACGGCGGGCGCATCGGGTTCGCGTTTCCCGATGCGGGCGGGTTCGCGGTGGTGCTGACGTTTCCGCGGGCCAATGGGAACAGCGTTTCGAAACACGGCGATACGCGCTGAACCGCGGACGCGTTCCACCGCCACCGCCTCGCCGCCCCCGCGCGCAACGATGCGGTCGCCGCTCAGCGCCAGCGTCCGACATGATCCGCAGCGAACTGCTCGAACGGAATCGGCGCCCGCCCCAGCAGCGTCCGCACGTCGGTGCTGACGGCCGCCGCAGCGCCGGCCGCGATCATCCGGTTCAGGCTCATCAGCGTATCGATCGACCACGCGTCGACGCCCGCGTCGCGCATCGACGCAATCGCCGCGTCGTCCGCCACCGCCACGTACTCGACGCGACGCCCGAGCACCGCGCCGATACGCGCCGCGACATCGGTGTTCGACAGTGCCGCATCGCCGGTCAGGTCATAGGTGCGGCCGGAATGATCGGCCGGATGCAGCAGGATCGCCGCATCGACGGCGGCGATGTCGCGCACGTCGACGAACGACGCCCTGCCGTCGCCCTGCGGCAGGTACAGCGCGCCCGCGCGGATCATGTCCGCATAGAACGTCACGAAGTTCTGCATGAAGCAGTTCGGCCGGGTGATCGTGTACGCGATCCCCGACTGAGCGACGAGCCGGTCGATCTCGCCCTGCACGCGCCCGATCGCGAACGGCGAATCCGGATCGGCGCCCGCACCCGACGAGCGGACAATGTGCCGGACCCCGGCCGCCTTCGCCGCGGCGACCGCATTGCCGGCCAGCGTGACCATGTCGGCCTGCAACGGCAGCAGCAGGAACAGCGTGTCGACGCCCTGGAACGCGCCGGCGAGGCCGGCGGCATCGGCGAGATCCGCGCGGCGCGTTTCGACGCCGTCGACCGCCCTGCCGCTGTTCGAGCTGGCGATCACGTCCGCGCCGGCCGCCTTCAATTGCGCGACGAGTTCGCGCCCGATCGTTCCGGTCGAGCCGGTCACGAGAATGGTGTGGGACATGAGGTGCCTCCTGATCGCAAAGGGAATGCGCGCCGCGCCGGCGTGGCCGGGCGTGGCCGGCTGCCGGAGCACGACGCGACGAACCTCATCCTAGTCGCCCCGATTCATGCCGGGTAGGCCATAATCTGTCGAATCAATTTCAACGATCCGGATCGAATCGCGATGAACGATCTGCGTGTGCTGGAAAGCTTTCTGAGGACCGTCGAGGCGGGCAGCTTCTCGGCGGCAGCCGGCCGGCTGGGCGTGACGCCGGCCGCCGTCAGCAAGCATGTCGCCCGGCTGGAACGCAGTCTCGGCACGCGGCTGTTCCGCCGCACGACGCGCAGTCTCACGCTGACGGAAGCCGGCGAGCGCCTGTACGCGGAAACGTCGGCGGCGGCCCGCGCGCTGAGCCAGGCGATGGCGACGCTGACCGAGCGCGATGCGCGCCCCGCCGGCACGCTGCGGGTGAGCGTCGCGCCCGGGTTCGGGCGCCAGTACGTGCTGCCGCTGATGCCGGCGTTTCTCGAACGCTATCCCGACCTCCGGCTCGACTGGAGCTTCGAGAACCGCCACGTCGATCTCGTGAAGGAAGGCTTCGACGCGGCGATCGGCTCCGGCGTCGAGGACGACGCGAACGTCGTCGCACGCGAACTGGTGCCGATCAGGCTGCTGACCGTCGCGTCCCCCGCGTATCTGGCCAGGCACGGCGCACCGGCGACGCTGGCTGATCTGGCGCACCACGATTGCATCCGGCTGCGCTCCGCGACGACGGGCCGCGTGCGCGACTGGGCGTTCACGGTGGACGGCGAAACGGTGACGGTGCCGATCGACGGGCGCGTCGTGCTGACCGACCTGGACGCGATCTGCGATGCGGCCGCGGCCGGCTTGGGGCTCGCGCGGCTCGGCGTGCATCACGTGCTGCCATATCTCGACGACGGCCGGCTCGTCAGGGTGCTCACGCCATTTCCGGCGACGGCCGGCACGATCCACGTGTACTACGCGCACGCACGCCTGACGCCGCCGAAGGTTCGCGCGTTCATCGAGTTCCTGACGACGTCGTTCGCACGAAGCGACTGGCGTGCGCGCGTCGACGCATTCGATTGACGGCTGCTTCGGACGTGCGGCACGCTGCGCACTACGCCGCCACCGCCTCCCCGCCCAGATACGCATCGCGCACGCGCTCGTCGTCGAGCAGTGCTTTCGCGGGCCCTTCGAGCACGACGCGCCCCGTCTGCAGCACGTAGCCGTAATGCGCGATCTCCAGCGCGAGGCTCGCGTTCTGCTCGACCATGAAGACCGTCACGCCCTGCCGGTTGATCGCGTCGATCAGTTCGAGCACCTTGTCGACGTAGAGCGGCGACAGCCCCATCGTCGGCTCGTCCATGCAGATCAGTTTCGGCCGCGCCATCAGCGCCCGCGCCATCGCGAGCATCTGCTGCTCGCCGCCCGACAGCGTGCCCGCGCGCTGCGCGAGTCGCTCGCGCACACGCGGAAACAGGTCGAGCACGCGTTCGTAGTCTTCAGCCACCGCCGTGCGGTCGCCGCGCGTGTATGCGCCCATCAGCAGGTTCTCGCGCACGCTCATGTCGCCGAACAGCCGCCGCGCCTCGGGCACGGCCGCGATCCCGCGCCGCACGCGCTGCGGCGTCGCGAGCGCCGTCACGTCGTCGCCGTCGAAACGCACGACGCCGCGACGCGGCCGCATCAGCCCGAGAATCAGCTTCATCGTCGTCGACTTGCCGCTCGCGTTGCCGCCGAGCAGGCTGACAATCTGCCCTCGACCGACTTCGAAGTTCACGTCGAAATGCACCTGTACCGGCCCGTAGAACGTGTCGAGGTGTTCCAGTTTCAGCAGCGCATCGGTCATGGTCGTATCGGGTCCGGAAGAAAGCGCGCTCATGCGGCCACCTGCGCCGCGAGATCGACCGGCGCACCGCCCGCGTGGCGGCGGCCGAGGTACGCTTCGATCACGCGCGGATCGTGCCGCACGTCGCGCGGCGCGCCTTCGGCGATCTTCACGCCGTTGTCGAGCACCATCACGCGGTCGGATACGCGCATCACGAGTTCGAGCTTGTGCTCGATCAGCAGGATCGTCAGGCCGCGCGCCTTCAGCGACTGGATCAGTTGCAGCATCTCGGCCGTCTCCGTCTCGTTCATCCCGGCCGTCGGTTCGTCGAGCAGCAGCAGGCGCGGATGCAGCGCGAGCGCGCGGCCGATCTCCACGCGCCGCCGGTTCGCATACGACAGGCTGTGCGCCGGATGATCGATGCGCGGCGTGAGCCGTTCGCCGAACCCGGCGACGATCGCGCGCGCCTCGTCGCGCAGCGCCGCTTCCTCGCGCCGCACCGACGCGGGCCGCACGAGCGCGCGCAGCACCTCGGCCGCCGCACCGAGCGCGGGCCAGCCCGGCCGCGCCGCGCGCAGCCGCGCATGCGCGCCGATCAGCACGTTGTCGAGCACGCTCAGGTTGCCGAACACGCGGCCGTGCTGGAACGTGCGCGCAATGCCGAGCGCCGCGAGCCGTTCGGGCGCCGTGCCCGTGATGTCGCGGCCGTCGAACGTCACGCGGCCGGCATCGGGCCGGTCGGCGCCCGCAATCAGGTTGAACAGCGTCGACTTGCCGGCGCCATTCGGCCCGATCACGCTCAGCAGTTCGCCGTCGGCAAGCGTCAGGCTCGCGCCGTCGAGCGCGGTCACGCCGTCGAAGCGGCGCGTCAAACCCTGCACGTCGAGCAAGGGTCGGGGGGTAGTCATCGCATTCCTCCTCACACCGTGCCAAGCAGGCCCTGCGGCCGGAACCGGACGAGCAGCAGCAGCACGAGGCCGTAGATCAGCATCCGGTAATCGGCCGCCCAGCGGAACAGCTCGGGCAGCCCGATCAGCGCGATCGCGCCGACGATGCCGCCGAGCACGTTGCCGAGCCCGCCGAGGATCACCATCGTCAGCGCAAGGATCGACACCTGCGAATCGAAGGTCTGGTGATTGATGTAGCTGTACAGATGCGCGGCGATGCCGCCGCTCACGCCGGCCGCGACGCCGCCGACCGCGAACGCGATCGCCTTGTAGCGGTTCGGCGCGATGCCGTGCGCGCGCGCGGCGACATCGTCCTCGCGCACCGCGCGCAGCGTGCGGCCGAGATGCGAGCGCAGCAGCCGCACCTGCACGAGCGCGAACACGACGAGCACCGCGAACGTGAACCAGTACGCGGCGCGCGCGGTCGTCGCCCACGGCAGCGGCGCGATGCCGGCGATGCCGAGCGGGCCGCGCGTGAGGCCGTCCCAATTCAGGATCACGAGGCCCACCACTTCGCCGATGCCGAGCGTCGCGATCGACACGTAGTGCCCGCGCAGCCGGAACGCCGGATAGACGAGCAGCGTGCCGAGCACGGCCGTGATCGCGCCCGCGCACGGGATCGTCACGGCCGGCGACCAGCCGAGATCCGACGACAGCAGCGCCGACGCATACGCGCCGATCACGAGCAGCGCGGCAGACCCAAGCGATATCTGCCCGACCGTGCCCGCGACGAGCGTGAGGCTCAGCGCGAGCAGGCCGTACAGCCAGGCGTTGGTCAGCGTCTGCAGCACGTACGGCGACGCGCCGAGCCACGGCAGCACGGCCGCCAGCACGAGCAGTACGGCGAGCACCGGGCGCGGCACGCGCACGGCCTTCGCGGCCGCGAGGAAGGTGCCCGTCATCGGCTCGGGCGGCAGCGCGCGGTTTGCGCTGAACAATCCGTTCGGCCGCCACACGAGGAACACGATCAGCAACCCGAACGCGAACAGGTCGCGATAGCTCGTGCCGAACAGCGCGACGCCGTAGCTTTCGACGAGACCGAGCAGCAGGCTGCCGGCGATCGAGCCCGGCACGTTGCCGAGCCCGCCGATCAGCAGCGCGACCACGCCCTTCAGCGTCGCCTGGAAGCCCATCGCCGGATCGATGCTGTTGTAGTACATGCCGACCAGCAGCCCGCTCACGCCGCCGAGCGCGCACGCGATCGCGAACACGGTCTGGTTCACGCGGTCCACGTCGACGCCCATCTGCAGCGCCGCGTCGCGATCCTGCGCGGTCGCGCGCACGGCCCAGCCGAGCCGCGTGAAGCGCAGGAAGCCGTACAGCAGCGCGGCCGCCGCGATGCCGATGCCCGCGATCAGCAGGTCGAGCGAGCCGAGCGTCGCGCCGGCGATCCGCACGTGCCAGTCGGGCAGCGGCGTCGGCACCGCGCGCGGGTCCGCGCCGAAGGCGAGCTGCGCAAGCTGGTCGAGGATGAAGCTGATGCCGATCGTCGCGAGCAGCGGCGCGATCCGCGCCGCGTGGCGCAGCGGCCGCAGCCCGATCCGCTCGATCGCGACGCCGAGCGCGCCGCAGCCGACGACGACCGCCGCGAGCGCGACCGGCAGCGGCAGCCCGAAGCGCGTCAGGCACAGCCAGCCGATGAAGGCGCCGACCATGTAGACCGAGCCGTGCGCGAAGTTGATCAGGTGCGACACGCCGAAGATCAGTGCGAGCCCGACCGCGAGCAGCGCGTAGATGTTGCCGACGATGAGGCCGTTGAGCGTGTAGTCGAGCCAGGAAGCCATCACGATGCGTCCGTCACTTGCATGCGGTTCGGAATCAGCGCGCGGCGAGCGGCGGCTTCGCGCCATCCCACAGCGCCCACTGCCCCTGCTTCACGACGAGATACACGGTGCGCGCACCCGCGACGCGGCGCGTCTGCGGATCGAAGCGCACCTTGCCGAAGATCACGCTCGGCACGTCGCCGACCTTCGCGAAGCCGTCGTGCGCGGCCTGGCGCGTCGTGCCGTAGCGGCGCAGTACCTCGGCCGACAGGATCAGCGCGTCGTACGCGCGCGCGACGAACGAATCGGGATCGGCGTGGAATTTCGCGCGATAGCGCTGCACGAACGCCTGCACCTCGGGGCGCGGTTCGGCCGGGAAAAAGTTCGATTCCGTATAGACACCGTCGACGGCCGCGCCGCCCAGTTCGAGGAATTTCGGCGAATACACGGAGCCGACCGCCGCGATCGGCAGCACGACGCCCGACGTGCGCGCCTGCCGCACGATCTGTGCGCCGTCCGCGTAGTACGAGATCAGCACGATCGAATCGGGCTTCGACGCACCGATCCGCACGAGCGTCGAGCGGAAATCCTTCTCCGCCGGCTGGTAGCCTTCGGCCGCGACGACCTGCGCGCCGAGCCCGGCCACCGCCTTCGCGAAGATGTCCTTGCTGGTGCGGCCCCAGTCGGTGTTCAGGTACAGCACCGCGATCCGCTTGAAGCCGAGTTCCTTCACCGCGTAGCGCGCGAGCAGCGGCTGCTCCTCGGCCTGGCTCAGCGCGGTGCTCCACAGGTAATCGCCACCCTTCGTGAAATCCGGATGCGAGTTCGTGAAGCCGAACTGGACCAGTTGCCCGCGCTGGTAGATCGGCGACGCGGCCATCGACGTCGCGCTGGAGAAATCGCCGAGCTCGATCGCGATGCGCGGATCGGCGACAAACTTCTGCGCGATCGCCACCGCCTGACGCGGGTCGCTGCGGCTGTCCTGGAAGTCGACCGCGAGCGGCCGGCCGTGAATGCCGCCGCTGCCGTTGATCTCGTCGAGCGCGAGCTCGAAGCCGCGCTTCCATTGCTCGCCGTATTGCGCGTCCTGGCCCGTGAGCGGCCCGCTCACGCCGACCACCACCGGCTCGCCCGACACGCCCGCCGCGAGCGCGCCGCCCGTCGACAAGCCCCATGCGGCGGCGAGCGCCGCCACCGTGCCCAGCACGCGCCGCCATGCGCCGCGTGCGTCGTTCCCCGAAACGTTCATGCGTCCCCCAGCTTCAGCCAGTCGAAAAGAGTGAGGGCATGTAACCATCCGGTTCAGGACGATCCAACGAAGTTTTGCGCATATCGATATCGCGCGCGGCGCGAAGCGGATGACGCTCGCGCACGGCCATCCGCATGCGGCGCATCGCGCGGTGCATGAACATGCATCGCATCGCGTTGATTCGATTGGCGTTTCGCGCGCGGCGCCGCGGGAAACCGATGCGCATGCGTGCACGGCCGGCCGCCGCGACGATCGTGCGCTTCGCAGTTTTCGCGCTGTCGATAGCAAAAATCATTATATGAATCGCGCATGCTCGCACTCCTACAATGCGCAAATCGCATCATCGGAACGCGTCATGGAGCTGCATCAACTCGAAGCCTTTTCCGCGGTCATGTCGGCCGGCAGCGTGACCGGCGCGGGCGAACTGCTCGGCCGCTCGCAGCCGGCCGTCACGCGGCAGATCCAGGAGCTCGAAGCCGATCTCGGCTACGCGCTGTTCGACCGGCACGGCCCGCGCGTCACGCCGACGCGGCGCGCGTTCCTGCTGTACGACGAAGTCGAGCGCTCGCTGGTCGGCCTGCGCGCGATCGAGGCACGGGCGCGCGCGCTCGGCGACGCAACCGCCGAACCCGTACGCATCGCGGCGACGCCATCGCTCGCCGCCACGCTCGTGCCGGCCGCGCTCGCCGCGCTGCCCGACGGCGCGCTGGCGCCGCACTACCAGCTGCGCAGCGAGTCGGCCGAGCATGTCGTGCACGAGGTGCTGGCCGGCACTGCCGATGTCGGCGTCGTCACGCTGCCGATGGCGCACGCGGGGCTCGACCTGCACTGGATCGCGCAAACGCCGTGCGTCGCCGTGCTGCCCGCCGGCGATCCGCTCGCGGCGAAGCCGCGCGTCGCGCTGCGCGATCTCGCGCGCCGCCGCATCGTGACGGTCGCGAACCGGCACCGGCTGCGCCAGCGGATCGATGCGGCGTTCGCGGCCGCACGCGTCGATACGCGCGTGTTCCTCGAAACCAATGCGTCGCTGAATGCGGTGATGGCCGCGCGGGCAGGCATCGGGGTCGGTATCGTCGATCCGGCCACGGGTGTCGCGCTGCCGGTGGACGGTGTCGTCGCGCGCCCGCTCGACGTCGACATCCCGTTCGCGTTCGGCGTCGCGACGCCGGCCGGCAAGACGCGCACGGCGGCCGTCGACGCACTGCTCGACGCGCTGCATCGCACGACGCGCGCGCTGCTCGACGACGTGATCTTTCACGAAGCCGCCGCGCACGACGCGCTGCTGCGCGGCGACCGGCTGCGCAGCGATCGCCCACCGCGCCCGCAACGCACGACACGTACGCGCCGCACGCGCCCGGAGGCCGCATGACGACGCCGCTCGACACCCTCGAAGCACGGCTCGCGCAGGACCTGCGCTGGCTCGACCTGCCCGCGCCGTCGTGGGTGCCGCCGCGCGAGGCCGACGGCGCGCGCGTGCTCGACGTCGCGATCGTCGGCGGCGGCATGGCCGGGCTCGCGGCTTCCGCCGAACTGCGCCTGCTCGGCATCGACAACCAGTGCGTGATCGATTGCGCGCCGGCCGGCTACGAAGGGCCGTGGGTCACGTTCGCGCGGATGGACACGCTGCGCTCGCCGAAGCAGCTCGCGGGCCCCGCGCTCGGCCTGCCCGCGCTGACGTTCCGCGCCTGGTTCGAAGCGCAATACGGCCGCGACGCATGGGATGCGCTCTACAAGATCCCGCGCACGCAATGGATGGATTACCTGCGCTGGTATCGGCGCGTGCTCGACCTGCAGGTGCGCAACGACACCACGCTCGTCGCGCTGCGCCCGCGCGACGACGGGCTGCTCGCGCTCGATGTGCGCGGCAACGGCGAAGCCCAGACCCTGCTCGCGCGGCACGTCGTGCTCGCGACCGGCCGCGACGGACTCGGCGGCCCGTACCTGCCGCCCGTCGCGCAACGCGCGCCGCGCACGCGCTGGGCCCATTCGTCGGAGCCGATCGACTTCGCGGCGCTCGCGGGCAAGCGCGTCGGCGTGGTCGGCGCGGGCGCCTCCGCGTTCGACAATGCGGGCACCGCGCTCGAAGCCGGCGCGGCGCGCGTCGACCTGTTCTTCCGCCGCGCGGACATTCCGCGCATCAACAAGCTGACCGGCATCGGCAGCCCGGGCCTCGTGCACGGCTATGCCGATCTCGACGACACGACGAAGTGGCGCTTCATGCACTACGCGTCGACGTCGCAAACACCGCCGCCGCGCGACAGCGTGCTGCGCGTGTCGCGCCACGCGCACGCGCACTTTCATGCGGGCAGCCCGATCGAGACGCTCGCCGAACGAGCGGACGGCCTCGCCGTGACGACGCCGCGCGGGCGCTACACCGTCGACTTCCTGATCTTCGCGACGGGCTTTCATTCGGACTGGACGACGCGCGCGGAATTCGCGTCGTTCGGCGCGCACGTGCGGCGCTGGAAGGATCGCTATCAACCGGAACCGGGCACGTGGCTCGACGAGCTCGCCGAGTCGCCGGACCTCGGCCCCGCGTTCGCGTTCCAGGAACGCGAGCCCGGCGCGTGCGCGGCCGTCACGCGAATCCATTGCTTCAACCATGCGGCGAGCCTGAGCCACGGCAAGCTGTCCGGAGATATCCCGGCGATCAGCGCGGGCGCCAAGCGGCTCGCGCGCGGCATCGCGAGCCGGCTGTTCGATGCTGACCGCGATCGCCACTACGACGCGCTCGTCGCGTTCGCGAACGCGGAACTGCAGGGCGACGAATGGCGCGACGCCGACGCGTGAGCGCGCGTCCATCGATCACATTGACGACGAAGGGAAACCGAAACGATGACTGAATCCATCACGCCGGCCGCTGCGCCGGATACGATCGACGCGGTGGCCGGCCTGCACGACGGCGATACGGTGGCCGCGCTGCGCCGCGCGCGCGACAAGGTGCTGCTCCATACGCGGCTGAGCGAAACCGCGCTGTTCGATCGCGCATTGCCCGATCTTTCGCTGGTTGAAAGACTGCATGCGGCGCGGTATGTCGCACTGCGATCGAACGCAAAGGCGCTGGCTGCAACCTATCGTGCGCGGTTGATCGAAGCAGGCGGCACCGCCGAGGACATCGCGCGCGCCGACGCCGATACGTTCGCCGCGCTTACCCCGCGCGTCGGCGCGATCCTCGCTCATGCGCGGCTATTGGCACAGGCGCCCGCCGACGCGCGCCCGTCCGATCTCGACGCGCTGAAGTCGGCCGGACTCACGACGCCCGCGATCGTCGCGCTGTCGCAACTCGTTGCGTTCGTCGCGTATCAGTTGCGCGTCGCGGCGGCTGCGCAAGCACTCCAGGCGCGCGCTGCAAAGGAGGCCGCATGACGACGACCGCCCACGGCTTCACGTCCGACACGCTCGGCTGGCGCGCCTGGCTCGACACGGTACCGCTCGATGCCGCGACGCCCGATCAGCTTGCGGTGCTCGAAGCGAGCCACCCGCATGCGAAAACATCCGACTACTACCTGCTGCTCGTCCATCTGCCCGAAATCCTGCGGCAGCGCTCGGGCGTATTCAACGCGATCATGTACGGCCCCGGCGGGCTGTCGCGCGCGGAGCGCGAGCTGGCCAGCACGGCCGTGTCGCGCGTGAATGGCTGCGTGTATTGCGCGTCGGTGCATGCGCAGCGCTTCGCGCAGCTCGCGAAACGCACCGATGCGATCGAACAGGTGTTCGACGATCCGGCGACGGCCGGCACGACAGCACGCGAACGCGCGATCGTGCGCTATGCGATCGCGCTGACCGAGCGTCCCGATACGGTCGATGCGAACGATATCGCCGCGCTTGAAGCCGAAGGGCTGACGCATGAGGACATTCTCGACCTGTCGCACGCGGTCGCGATCTTCGCGTGGGCAAACCGGTTGATGCTGACGCTGGGCGAGCCGGTGTTTCCGGAGCCGGCGGCCAACGCCTGACGCTCGGGCAAGCAAACAGAGGCGTAACGCTGGCCCGGCCCGCGTTACGCCTTGTGCGTCGACAGCAAAATGCTCGTCTCGGTACTCGCGATGCCGTCGATCAACCGGATCGCGCCGAGCACGCGATCGAAATGCTCGAGCGAATCGGCATGCAGCTCCGCGACGAGATCCCAGCGCCCGTTCGTGCTGTGGATCGACGCGACGTTCGGATGCCCGCGCAGCACCTTCACCACCTCGGCGCCGCGATTGCCCTGCACCGCGATCGACATCAGCGCGCGGATCCGGTGCCGTTCGGCCGCCGGCTTGAGCCGCACCGTATAGCCGACGATCACGCCGTTTTTCTCGAGCCGCGTCAGCCGGTTCTGTACGGTCGCGCGCGCGACGCGCAATTCCTTCGCCAGTGCGACGACGGGCAGTCGCGCGTTGTCGCGCAGGAGCGCGATGAGCTGCCGGTCGACGTCGTCGAGCGTAATCATGAACGGGCCTTCCTGTTGAGCGTGAGCCGGCCGCCAGCGTGCCGGAGGTTGCGCATTCCGGCCAGCACCGACCTGCCAAACTGCCGGAATGGGCTGGCATTTTGTCATGCCTCTTGATAAATCTGCCACTTTTGCTGTCTATTTGTTGGCTCCGCTCGGGGAAATAATGACTCCATCGACCGGCCGACACGCCGCGCCGCCGCTTTTCAGGAAGCCCGAGCCCGCGCCGAAGCACCGCCCGGTCGACCAGAACGCCAGGACACCCGTACCGGCAATCAAAATGGAGACAGACCGATGACTCGCTTCCTCGACGTTCCCGCCACCGCCCGACTGATCGCCAAAACCGGCGTCACGACGTTCCTGAGCGAACTCGTCGACACGCTGCGCGCCGATTACCTGCACTGGGCCGATTTCGACAAGTCGCCGCGCGTCGCGTGCCACTCGCGCAACGGCGTGATCGAGCTGATGCCCGTCGCGAACGCGTCGCTGTTCGCGTTCAAGTACGTGAACGGCCACCCCGTCAACGCGGCGCGCGGGATGCACACGGTGATGGCATTCGGCGCGCTCGCCGAAGTCGATACCGGCTACCCGCTGCTGCTCGCCGAACTCACGCTGACGACCGCGCTGCGCACGGCCGCCACGTCGGTGCTCGCCGCGCAGGCGCTCGCCCGGCCCGACTCGCGCACGATGGCGCTGATCGGCAACGGCGCGCAGAGCGAATTCCAGGCAATCGCGTTCCACACGCAGCTCGGCATCGACGAAATCCGCGTGTTCGATGTCGATCCGCTCGCGACCGACAAGCTCGTGCAAAACCTCGCCGCGTATCCGGCGCTGCGCGTCGTGCGCGCCGCGTCCACCGCCGACGCCGTGCGCGGCGCCGACATCGTGACGACCGTCACCGCCGACAAGGCGTACGCGACGATCATCACGGCCGACATGATCGAGCCCGGCATGCACGTAAACGCCGTGGGCGGCGATTGCCCCGGCAAGACCGAACTCGAAGCGGGCGTGCTGCACGCGGGCCGCGTGTTCGTCGAATTCGAGCCGCAGTCGCGCATCGAGGGCGAGATCCAGCAGATGCCGGCCGATTTCCCCGTCACCGAGCTGTGGCGCGTGCTGCAGCGCGAGACGACCGGCCGCGAACGCGCGGACGAAGTCACGGTGTTCGACTCGGTCGGCTTCGCGCTCGAGGATTACTCGGCGCTGCGCTACCTGTACGCGCTCGCGCAGCAGCACAACGCGGGCGTCGAGATCGCGCTGATTCCGCCGGCCGTCGACCCGAAGAACCTGTTCGCGCTGATCGACGACCCGGCCGCGATCGCGCAGGGTCACGCGGCCTACGTCACCGAAGCCGCCGCCGCGTTCGCGCGCTGACCGTCATCCCCGGGCGACCGGTGCGCCGCCCGGCTCCTTGCCCTCCGCCTCTACTGTTCATGAATCTCGTATCGATCCAGGCGCCGGCCGCCGTCGTGATGATCCGGCCCCACCGCTTCCTGCCGAACCCGCAGACCGCGGCCGACAACGCGTTCCAGCGCACCGCCGGCGGCGGCGCGGGCGACCCGCCGTCGGTGTCCGCCGCCGCGCGCGACGAAGTCACGGCCGCCGCGCAGACGCTCGCCGATGCGGGCGTGCGCGTGCACGTGTTCGACGACCACGGCGAGCGCGACACGCCCGACTCCGTGTTCCCGAACAACTGGTTCTCGACGCATCCGGGCGGCCACGTCGCGCTGTATCCGATGCACAGCCCGAACCGCCGCCGCGAGCGGCGCGCGGACATCGTCGAGATGCTGAAGGCCGAGTATCGCGTGCAGGACGTGATCGACTATTCGGGGCTCGAATACGACGACGTGTTCCTGGAAGGCACGGGCGCGATGGTGCTCGACCACGTCGCGCGGATCGCGTACACCGCGCGATCGCGTCGCGCCGATCCGGTCGCGCTCGAACGCTTCTGCACGCACTTCAATTTCGAGCCGATCTGCTTCGATACGGCCGATGCGGACGGTCGCCCGATCTATCACACGAACGTGATGATGAGCGTCGCGACGGCGTTCGCGATGGTCGGCCTCGACCTGATCGCCGACAGCCGACGCCGCGCCGAGATCGCGCAGCGGCTGACCGAAACGGGACGCGCGGTGATTGCGCTCGAGCCGTCGCAGATCGCGAACTTCGCGGGCAATACGCTGGAATTGTCGGGAAGGAACGGGCGGGTGCTCGCGCTGTCGCGACGAGCGTTCGATTGCCTCACGCATGACCAGCGCGCGACGATCGAGCGCTCCGCACGGCTGCTGCCGCTCGACGTGCCGACGATCGAACTGGCCGGCGGGTCGGTACGCTGCATGCTCGCGGGGATTCATCTCGCGCGGCGGGCAACCGCGCAGGAGGCGATCGCCGTGGAATCGGCCGCATCGCCACGCGAGACGACGCCGCAGCGCTGACCGGCAGGCTGGCAAAGCGCAAACGGCTGCCGATGCGATGCACCGGCAGCCGTTCCCGTATTCGAAGGGTGTTGAATCGACAACGCCACGAAATGCTCCGGCATCCGAACGATACCGGAGCACACCGCACCGCTCACCCGGCCAGCAGCTTCAACCCGGCCGGTAGCGTTTCGCCGAACACGCGCACCGTATCGGCTTCGTCGAACGCGATCGCCTCGCGCACCATGTCGATCCATGCCGACGATGCATTCGCGGCCGACAGACGCCGGATCACCGCATCGCGCGCATCGTCCGGCAGGTCACGCGAACGATCGCCCGTCATCCGTGCAATCTGCGCGGCCGCGAATGCGGCCGGCTCCACCTGCTTCCAGTCGAGCGCGAACAGCGCGTCGAGCCAGCCGTTCGCCACGTCGGCCGGCACGACACTGTGTGCGCTGCCGTAGAACGGCCGGCGCGCGCCGATGCGCCCGAGCGCCCATGCACACAGCGCACGCTCGGCCGGCTTCTGCAATTGCGCGATCAGGCGCTCGGCCAGTTCGACCTTGCGCTCGACGGGCAGCCGTTCGAGCGACGCGGACAGCCGCGTCATGTCGGCCGGGCCCACCTTGCCCGGATCGAACGGCAGCTTGCGTCGCTTGTCGTCAGACGGTTCGAGGAACGCGATCGCGTCGCGCACCTGCGTCTGCGCATCGTCGTCGAGGCCGCCGGCCACGCGCCGCCACAGCGTCCACCATTCTGACCACACCTGCGCGTCGTTCACGTATTGAATCCCGTCGTCGAACAGCGGCCACAGCTGCTCGATGCGCCATGCATCGAGCGGATGGCCGAAGCCCGGACGCAGGCAATAGCCGGCGAGGTTCAGCCACGCGCGCTCGTGATCGGCGGAGCGCCGGCGTCGCCGCGCACGCGCGAGCAATGCGTCGAACAGTTCGCGCGCGAGCGCGACGTCCCACGCGTCGCGCGGGCCGAGAACCTGTTCGAGTTGCGCGCGCAGCCGGCGGGTGTCCTTCGGCGTGACGTCCGCGGCCTTGCTGCCGAACGAGCGCTCGATCAGCTCGATGGCGTGGTCGAGATGCGGATGCCGCGCGAACGCATCTTCGCCGCCGTGCGCCGGCGCGTCGCCGCGCAACTGGAATTCGAGCCGCCAGCGGCGCGCCGCGTCGTCGGTCGCGATGCAATGCATTTCGAGCGTGCCGACCTCGGTCAGCGACGCCGTGAGCTTCACCGGCGTTTCGCGCGCGTCGCCGCCCGCCTGCCGCTCGACGACCGTCGCGATCGGCGGCAGCCGCACGAAATCGCCGCCGTCGAGTTCGACGAGATCGCCGGGCCGGTACGCGGTCTCGGCCACGGTCGAAACCAGGTGGAAGCGTACCGGCTGCCCGAGTTGCAGCGCGAACGTGCGATCCTCGAGCCGGATCTCGCGGCCCTCTTCCGCGCCGCGCGGCAGCAGGCAGACGCCGCGCGCGGCCGAGTCGGCGGCGCCGTCGTCGAGCACGAGGAAATAGCTGCGCGCGGAACCCCCGCCGATGCGCGGCGCATGCCCGGCACGCGCGAGCCCGTAGGCCACCGCGCCGCGCGCGACTGCCACGTCCGGATGCGCGTTGTGCAGCACGTCGAGCGGTGCGCCGCGCCACGCGCCGAGCGTCTGCGCGAGACGGCCGGCGAGCGCTCCCGCGCGAAACACGCCGCCGTTAAGCAGCAGCGTGTCGGGCAACGGGCCTTCCGCATGACGGTTCAGGAACGCGGCGACGTGCCGCGTGACGGCCGGGTCGCTCGCATACGGCAGCCCGAATTCGACGATCGCCGCGCGCGCGCGGCGCGGCAGTTCGCCGGCCTCGACCTGCGGAAAAAAGCCGTCGACGACGATCTGCTCGACTTCCTGCCGCGTCAGCTCGGCCGAGCGCGCGCCACCGACGAGCCGGCTGCCCGCGCCGAGCAGCGTGACGGTGACGGAGGCCGGCGCGTCGTCGCCGAGCAGCCGCTCCTTCGCCGCGCGGCAGCGCTCGACCAGTTGCGACAGGCTCGCGGCCGACAGCCGCGTGCCGGGCTCGGTCAGCCGCGTCTCGACCAGGCGCGCGAGCGCGAGGTCCATGTTGTCGCCGCCGAGCATCAGGTGATTGCCGACGCCGACCCGCGTGAAGGTCGGCTCGCCGTCGTTGCCCGGCGCGACATCGACGAGCGTGAGGTCGGTCGTACCGCCGCCGACGTCGCAGATCAGCACGCGCCGCGCCGCGGCGAACGTGTCGCGCAACGTGTCGCGCTGGCCGTACAACCAGTCGTAGAACGCGGCCTGCGGCTCTTCCAGCAGCCGCAGCGCGGGCAGCCGCGCCCGCCGCGCGGCCTCGACCGTCAACGCGCGCGCGCCGTCGTCGAACGACGCAGGCACCGTCAGGATCACGTCCTGCTTCGCGAGCGGCGCGTCGGGAAAGCGTGCATCCCACGCGTCGCGCACATGCGCGAGATAACTCGCGCTCGCGTCGACCGGCGACACCTTGTCGACGCCGTCGGCCGCGCCCCACGGCAGGATCGCCGCGAGCCGGTCGACCGATGCGTGCGACAGCCAGCTCTTTGCGCTCGTCACGAGCCGGCCCGGCACTTGCGCGCCGAGCGTGCGCGCGTAGCGGCCGATCACGGCCGGCGGTGCGTCGACTGCGTTCGCTTTCGCGTTTGCTTTCGTTTTCGCATCGGCCGCCCACGGCAACCGCAGCGCGTCCGGCGGCAGTTCGCCCGCCGCCGGGTGATAGCGCACCGACGGCAGCAGCGGCTGCGCAGCCACCGCGCCGGGGCCGACCAGCTGCTCGACGTCGAACACGCGGATCGCGTCGGAACCGGCCTCGACGTATGCGACGACCGTATTGCTCGTGCCGAGGTCGATGCCGACCGTATAACGCTTCATCGCGCTCAGGCGGCGCCGCGCACGTCGAACTCGACCTTCCAGCGCTCGTTCGTGCCGCTCGGGATCGCCTCGAGTTCGAGCGTGCCGGCTTCGGTCACGCGCGCATGCAGCTTCACCGGCACGATCTCGCCGACCGTGCGCCCTTCGGCAGGCAGCGTCGCCTGGATTTCGTCAAGCTCCTGCAGCTCTTCCGGCGACCAGTAGTCGAGCAGCGTGCCGACCTGGTCCTGGCGGCGCACCGACGAACCGAAGAAGCGGAACTGCACCGGCTCGCCGACGACGAGGCCGAACTCCTGCGGCGGCAGCGCCGCGTCCGAGCCTTCCTCCATCCCGAACGGCGCGACGCACAGCGCCTGCACCGGCGGTTCGAGCCCCGGCACCGCGGGCATCGCCGATTCAATCGCGACGTAGTACGCACGCGCCGTGCCGCCGCGAATGCGCACGCCACGGCCGCGCTTCACGTAGCCGTAATAAGCCGCGCCGCGCGCGACCGCGAGATCGAGATCGGCGCCTTCGAGCAGGCGCGCGGGCGGCGCGCCTTCGGCGGCGAGCCAGCCGTTGAGCGTATCGAGTACGCGCTGCGTGAGCAGCGTCGACTTGAACACGCCGCCGTTGAACAGCACGGCGGTCGGATGCAGGAACGTCGCGCCCTGCGGCAGCGTGCGCTGCACGCCTTCGAGCGTGTCGAGCGCCGCGACCTGGCGGCCAAGGAACGCCGCGAGATGGCGCGTGATGCCCGCATCCTGCGCATACGGCAGGCCGAGCTGCGTCAGGCCGACGCGCGCGCGGCTCACCGGGCGCGCCGCCTCCTCGACCTGCGGGAAGAAGCCTTCGAGGATCGTCTGCGTGAGTTCCGCGCGCGTCAGCTCCGTGCGGATCGACCCGCCGATCAGCTTCGAGCCGCGGCTCGGCACGACGAGCGGCACCGCGTCGGTCGTCGGGTCGGACAGCAGCGTTTCCTTCGCGGCGCGGCACGCGTACGTGAGCGCGCGCAGTTGCCACGGATCGGCCTGCGTGCCCTGCTGCGCGAGCTTGCGCGCGACGATGTGCGCCAGCGCGAGGTCCATGTTGTCGCCGCCGAGCAGGATGTGCTCGCCGACCGCCACGCGATGCAGTTCGAGATTGCCGTCGCGCTCGACCACCGCGATCAGCGACAGGTCGGTCGTGCCGCCGCCGACGTCGACGCACAGGATCAGGTCGCCGACCTGCACCTGCTTGCGCCAGCCGCCCTGGCTCTTCTGGATCCAGCTGTAGAGCGCCGCCTGCGGCTCCTCGAGCAGCGTCATCCGCGAGTAGCCGGCGGCGCGGGCCGCCTCGGCCGTCAGTTCGCGCGCGGCCGGGTCGAACGATGCGGGGATCGTGACCGTCACGTCCTGATCGGCGAACGGCGCATCGGGATGCGTGTGGTCCCACGCTTCGCGCAGGTGCGTCAGGTAGCGGATCGAGCTTTCCAGCGGCGACACGCGCGACACCTCGGGCGGCGCATCGCTCGGCAGGATCGCCGCGCGGCGGTCGACGCCCGGGTGGCACAGCCAGCTTTTCGCGCTCGACACGAGGCGGATCGGCGTGCCGGCGCCGCGGGTGCGCGCCATCTCGCCGACCGCGAAATTGCGCGACGCCGTCCACGGCAGCGTCAGGTCGCCCTGCGTCAGCTCGCTTTCATGCGGCACGTACAGGAACGACGGCAGCAGGTCGCGCGATTCCAGCGCGCCGGGCGCGGTGAGCTGCGCGATCGGCAGCACCTGCTGCGTGATTTTTTCGCCGTCGCTCGCGGCGCTGTCGACATACGACAGCGCGCAGTGGGTCGTACCGAGGTCGATACCGATCGAATAGCGCGGATCGCTCACAGTTCCACCTCCGCCGGTGCGACCACCGATGCGTCGTGGCTGCCGGTCAGCTTCGGCAGGCGCACGTCGGCCACGCGCCAGCCACGATGGCTGACGGTGCCCGTGAACGGCGCCGAGCCGACCACGTTGCCCGTCACGCGCACGGCCGTCGCGTCGAAGCCGGCCGGCAGCGTCACGCGGTTGCCTTCGGCTTCATCGCGCACCGGCACGATCGTGAAGTGTTCGCGCAGCGCGGCGCGGCAGCCGTCGTGCACGAGGCGTGCGGCCGCGCCGATCTCGGCGTCCGCGTAGCCGGCGATGTCTTCCTCGACGAAGTCGATGAAGCGCGCATCGCGCTGCAGCAGGCCGAGCAGTTGCAGCGCGGCCTGCGGGCTCGCTTCGCGCAGTTCGGGCGCCGGGGCTTTCACGGGCGCAGGCGCGGGCGCCGCGGTCTGTGCGGCCGCGGGTGTCGGCGCGACCGGGGCCGGGGCGCCGTCGCGCACGCGCAGCACGCCGGCGGCGAACTCGCGGTTGCCGAGCACGGAGAAGAACGTGCCGACGGCCAGCGACAGCCGGCCGAAGAAGGACAGGTTGGATTCGGGCATGGGGTCTGGACTCCTGTGGGCTCGCGACACGGCGAGCAATCTTGCCTGGGCGCCCGGTGGCGGCGTGCGCAACGCGCATTGCCGCCGCCCGGCGCGTGATTCGAACGCGCCCTCGCGGGTGCGGAAAACCCGTATTTTGCCCTGTGGCGGGCGAACACGGCAGAAGTTGGGGGACAGAACATCTCGGCGCGACGGTTTGGGCCGTGCCGGATTGCGCCGGATTGCACGTCAGGCGCGATCGATCGTGATGCTGCGGCGCGTCAGCGCGTGTAGCCCCGCAGCGCGGCCTTCGCTTCGAAATCGCGCGACAGCATGCCGAGCGTGACTTCGCCGAAGCGCGCCAGCAACGATGCTTCGGCATCCTTCAGCGTCGCCGACAGATGCGCGTTGACGGCCTGTTCGACCAGGCACTCGGGCGCATCCTCGGGCACCAGGTCGGAAAACAGCGGCGGTTCACCCACCGCGCGATAAACGTCGAGCAGCGTGATGTCGTCGAGCGCGACGCTCAGCACCCAGCCGCCGCCGTGCCCTTTCTCCGACTGCACGTAGCCGCAGTCGCGCAAGCCGCCGAGCAGGCGCCGCACGACGACCGGATTCGTGCACAGCATCGTCGCGATCGTCTCCGACGTCAGCGGGCCATCGGCCTGGTCCATGTGGAGATTATCGCCTTCTAATAAAGAGCATGGGATTGCAAGCCGTCAAGGAATTGTCCGTTTGATAGGGCTTATCATATTCCACATCGAAGATCTCCAGCCCAATCTCGCCAAATATCGCGTCCAATTCCTCGAGTATGTACAGCCAAACAATGGGATGAAACACTTTCGATCCGTGCGCCCACGTCACAACGAATTCATCTACATAGGTTCCCGAGCGATGAAGCCGCCAGCAAACTGCTGTATCTGGCCTTGCGCAACATCGAAAAGGATTGGAAGATGCCGCCTATCACTTGGCAGCAAGCGGTCAATCAATTCGCCATCCTGTTCGGTGAGCGATTCACCTCCGCCATCAGCTGAGATTTTTAACCGGCCTCAAGCACACGAAATTCCTGACACGTCCGAAATTTTTCACATCGATAAAGAGCAATTATCTTGATTATCCCATCGGAACAGCAGATATCTCATTCAGATTGAATATATTTCATACACCCAACCTCACCATAATCTTCTGCAGTTTCTTTCTTAGAAGGTTTTCCGGCACAACATCATCCCGGCCACGGGCCGATTCATATCGAACATAAGCCTCGATACCCTCGACCACTCGATCTTCAGAAAATCCAAGCAACCTCAAACCCACAGCATTGGCAACTTCCATCGGAATTTTAAATGCCGAACGCCGAGACAGACATAGAACATCCTTATCATTCAGAAAAATACCAACTGGGAATTCAAGCGCGGGGGGTTTTAAAAATCTCTCGACATCACCTACAGTCATCCAACCTGGCCAGAAATCCGAAAACGCAGCCAAATACTGACACAAAGTCGAATAGGCAAATACCTGCCCGCTCCAAGCCGACAGCGAGGTTAAACCTCTTCCCTCCAGCATGCGTCCAGAGAGAAGCGCGGAGATAGAATCTTCAACCAGCGCCAGGCAATCCCCTTTTAAGCTGCGCCGAATCCGCGCCATCCTGTACTTTTCACGAAAATAATAGTCACCAAGCGAGCTAAGCAGCAGATCAACACTATGCTCAAGGTGAATTCGGCAGCGTATTCTGAGATCATCCTCATGAAGAGCGTCGTCGAACGCTCCTTTCACGTCCGAGAAGCTCTTGATGGCAAGCGACTTTTGAAATTCGGCAAGGTCCGCGACGAAGTCCTCGAGCCGGGCTTGCCCGAATTGCGCCTCATAGGCGTCATGCCCATGGATCGGCCGGGAAAACAGCAGCCTTCTTCTTGCGTCAAGCTGCCAGAAGTATGCTGCCCCCGCAGCTCCCTGCCGGCCCATCCTGATCATCATTGAGAAATCCTGCTGGCCAAAAACCATCGCCTCGACCTTTACGCCCGCCACGACCAGGACGATGTTCTTCGACTTTCTTTCACCGTCGTGAACGACAACAAGATCGACA
The DNA here is from genome assembly GCF_003330765.1 of Burkholderia pyrrocinia. NCBI lineage: Bacteria > Pseudomonadati > Pseudomonadota > Betaproteobacteria > Burkholderiales > Burkholderiaceae > Burkholderia > Burkholderia pyrrocinia. Next base: position 2,599,633 of record NZ_CP024903.1, read on the forward strand.
TCCGAAGCCGATGATGCCAAGCCCTCCGAGAACGACCCGCCCATCAAGACAAACCGAACCTCCAGCCCCGTGCGTTCCGCTTCGCGCAAAATGGCCGTCAGCACATCTCGTTCAATAAAATTCGTGTCGACAATATTTCTATTTTTCAAGATCTGAATATCTCTTCCTCAGGCCATTTCCTGAACCACGTAATCAATCGAATAATTCCTGAAAAAGCGCGTGGGATCCGACATCCATGTCCTGGTCATCCGCAGGAGTCGTTCGAAGACCGGATCTCCATGTTTCTCGTACATGTATCTGGAATCGAGACACTCCCGAGGAAGGTAGTCGTACGTTCCAGACGCCACGAACACCGACTTGGAGAACTTCGCCCCTCTTGCGTCCAGGATGGATGGACTGAAGTATCTGATCGGCAGTTCGGCATACGGCACGCCCAGCATCGTCGCCCCCAACGCGGAAACATTCCATGCCCATGCGCCTCCCCAGTCCACCCCGTCCATCATCACGGCAAGGTGTTCTTTTTCACGCGCCTGCACGGCAAGCGCGGCCATCTTCGCGACATCGCGAACCGCAGTTCCCGTATCGATATAGCTGTCGGTCGCCACGCCGAGCGTGACTGCATGTCGCCCATGAAGCGGACATTCCATGGAGAGAACGGCCTGCTCCGAATCAACCTCCTCCACCCGGAGTGATGCCGCGCCCTTCTCGATCCGTCGGCACGCCGGACAGGGAAATCGCACATGAATATTGGGCTCGTGCGCGCCGAGCAGAGGTTGGAACTCCGATCTGCGCTGAACCATTTGCAGCAGGAAACCGCGCACGGCTGGCGCCGACTGGAACGCCGAATACGACTGCATGACCGCATCCACCCCAGTTCGGGCCGACGCGAAACGGATCAATCGCTCGAACTCCGGCAGGTAGCAGTCCAGCTTTGATCTGCCCTCCTCATTGCGCGTATCCGCGAGCGAGCGTTGATAAGTCGCGCCGCCCATCAGCTCGACAGAACCGCAGGCATTCTCGAGATAGTCGAACGTCAGCCGGGCGGGAACACCAGTCCGTTCCTGAAGATGCGCTCCAAGCGCAAACGCGGAAAAGATCGTCGTGACTGTGCCGAGATGGGGATTGCTGTTCGGCTGGGCCGACGTATTCAGCTCAATGGCTTTTCGCCCATTCACCCGGGTCGAAACGAGATCCGCGACCTGATCGCAGATATGGCTGAGCGCGACGGGCGCAAAAACATCTGGGTATCGCATCATCTTCTATTGATAAGATTTTGTGTCGAGCAGAACCTCGCGGCGCTGCTCCGTCTCATACAGCGCCGACAGATGCTTTTCCCACATTTCAATGGCTCGTTCGCTCTCGGCACGACTCAACGCCGGACATAGCGTCAGATGAGCGAAATCGCCTTGTGGTGCGGCTTCCCAGATGCCTCGGACACGGCCATGAATCAGTACGCACGCCTTCGCCTCGCCTGTCGAGTGGAATAACCGGCTGAGCGCATATGGGCTGGCATAACGATCCCGCGTATCGAAATATGCCTTGATGAACGGATCCTCGTAGGCAAGGTAGACCGGATCGCAATCGTTCGCGGCGATGACGGGAGATCGAACATCGTCGTGCATCGCATATAAGGTCCTATCCGCGACACTGATCGCGACAATCTTCTTCATGGACAGTAGATCGTCCAGACTCCTTTTCAGATGCCTAGCGCCCGGAGCGGACCACCACGCGATGTCCGTCGGGCTCACCGGGCCATACGCGGCGATATATCGCAAGATGAGATGATTCATCGCATTCCGTGGCTCGACGCGCGGGATGTCCCACCGCCGAAAACATCGCTGTTCGCTTCGCCAGCTGGAAGCAGCATTGATCATGCGCAGGTCTCCGTTGTCCCACAGGAGCCGGCAGAGTTGCCAGGCAACGTGTGCATCCGAGACTCCTCGCCATGGGATACCGGCGTGGTGCAACACCTTTCGGGCAAGATCGAAGAGTTCCTCCTCCGAAACCTCCCCCTCGGGCACGAGATCGATGAAGTTCCGTCGCAACGCCTGGATGGCGCCGTCATCCCATCCCAACCGCCTCAGCGATCGATAACGGCGCGCGATGCGGTAGTCCAGCGTGGCGCAATGAAGTTCCGCAAACTCTTCCCCGAGCACGTAGTGCAGAGTTGACCGCATGAGTGGCGCCTTGACGAGCGCGCATCGGTCAGGTGGCGTGAGGCTCGCTTGCGCACCGGCAAACGCAAGCCTGCCCACGAGCGTCATATGCGGCGTCTTCCTGCGTGCCGCGTGAAGCCCCACCGATCGAAAGGCGATTTCAGTAGGCAGGCATGCGCACCGCGTCACGGCGTATAGCTGGCGCAGCGTGACTCGCTGATGAAAGTCGTGGAGCGATATCAACCGGCCAGCTCCTGATATCTCGCATGACGCAACACTTCCGGATGCCTGATCTGCCCCGCGTGCGTGACCATGCCGCGTCGGGATATCGGCTCTTCCTCGCCCGAGCGGAGGCTATCGAGCAGCGCCATCAGGTACGGCGTGTAGATGTCGTTGACCAGTTGCACGGCGGTTGTCGGTACTGCGGCGGGGTAATTGTCGATCTTGCAATGCACTACGCCGTGCTTCACAAAGGACGGGGAGGGAAGTTCGCTCAGACGATCAAAGCTGGGCATGTAGCCCCCGCCGTATCCCGCGGTTGCGTCGACCAGAACCGCCCCGGGACGCATCGAGCGAACCATCTCTTCCGTCATCATCGGAGGAGTGTCGAAGGTCGATACGAGAATAGCGCCAATCACCAAGTCGGCGCGCGCGACACAATCGGCCAACACCTCGGGTGCGTTGATGTCGATCCAGAGATCGTCCTGATCGACGCCGAACCGTGCGCGCGCCTTGTCGAGACCAGCCACGCCCGATGTCAGAAGCGTCACATGGCATCCCAACGCGCGCAGCACGTCCGTCGCACTCGCGCCCACGTTGCCCGACCCGATCACCACGCACCGAACCGGCTCAACACCTTCCCCCGTGAGTCCCGGCAATTTGCCCACGCCACCATGATGCGACTGGAGAAGCCATATCCCGTACAACGCCGCCATCCGGCCCGCGATACGGCCACCAGCGACGGCAAGCGGAAAACCTCCGTCTTCTGTCTGGAAGAACTCATACGAGTAAGCAGTCACCCGCGAGTCGAGCAGCGCCTTCGTCAATTCCGGATCGCCCTCGGCATGCAGGATTCCCGCCAGGACGAGTCCAGGGCGAAAGAAGCGAAATTCGTCCGGAACAGGCGCCTTGTACTTCAGCACGATGTCCGACGACGTCCAGACCGCTTCGGCGTCGCTCACCCGAGCGCCGGCTTCTTCATAGGCCAGATCGTCAATCCCGATGCCATGGCCCGCGCCCCGCTCCACGACGACATGCCAGCCCCGATCGACAAGCAGCCTAACCGTCCTCGGCAACAGAATGACGCGACGTTCCCCCCCGCGAACTTCCTTCGGCACGCCAACAATCGCAGGAACGCGTTCGGATTGCGTCAGGCGCATTGCACCTCCCCGAAACCCGATGGTTCGATCTCCGTTGCGCCCTCCCGGATTCGTGCCATCATCGACCTGGCCCGCGATTCCGCCACACTTGCCCTGCGACGTTCCGGAATGGAACCGCTGCGGCGCGTCTGCTGATAAATGACCTTGTTCAATGCACTCGAAGCACGAAAAAGAAACGACTGGACGCAGGACAGCGCATCATGGGCGGGGTAGCGCTCCGGGTACTGGCGAAGTCGCATGCGCATTCAACCCTCCGTGCTCGCGCGGGGCGCGGTGAACATAGGATTGCGCACGGCCTCAATGATCCGACGCAATGTGAGCACGGCACGTATGGGCTCGGTAAGTGTGCTGGTTTCCTTCGCCAGCAACATGTACGCCACGCCTCGCGTGGCTATGTGGTGCATGCCCACCAGCTCCGAACGGTTTGGTATGCCGCCTGTATTCACGCTCTCACACAGCTGGGTGGAAACGATACAGGCGCACCCGAATGCCCGGCACGAATCGATGATGTGCTCTTGCGCCTCCCCCAGGTAGGCGAAGTCCAGATTCAGTGCCAGGTCTCCTCTTGCGACCATCACGCTGTGGAATTCGCGGATGAACTCGGGCAAAGCCTTGATGCCCGCCAGCGTCTCGATCTTCGCGATCGCTTTGTAGTCCCCCCTCCCGAGTCCATGACGCTCGAGAAGCATGAAGGCATCGCGCGCGCTTTGAAGACTCTCCACGAACGAGAACGCGATGTACTCGGGCCGAACGCTCGCGACGAAGGCGGCCAGTTCGTCGTTCCGATCTGTCGCGGAGAGATCGACGCTTCCGACGTTTAGCGACTTTTGGCAAGGGAGGTAATGCGTGGTCAACGCCTCCGCCAGGAAGCTGCTGTGATCAATGACTTCCCGCACCCGCAATGCAAGCTCGCCGTCCCCCACCGTGACGACCTGATCCTTTTCCACCCGCTCACCCAATCGGGCGACATCGACCGGGACCACGCGCTCGATCGAGTCGGTTTCGACGCCCGTAGCAAAAGTCAGCTGCGTCCCCTTCTCGATAAGGTGCCTCGACTCGGGAAGCATGCCGATCCGGAATTTCGCCCCCGGGAAAGGGAGATCGAGCATCAGCTCAATGTCGCCGCCTCGTTCCTCCTGAACCTGCCGAAAGAGCTTCATCCGCCGGCCATGCTCCTCCAGCCCGAGCTGTGCTGCCAGGTTGTACCTGAATAATCTGACGCCGGCGTGGCCAAGTTCCCGCAGCATCTCGCTGCCGCACGTTGCCTGCCCAATCGTCGCAGCAATCCATGGCACGCTGATCTCGTTCGCATCAGCCATAGCGACGCACCTCCAACGCACGTTGGAGTTCGGGATAGTTCGACAGGTAGAAGAAATACTGCGGCGGATGGAAACCCATCACGCGGAGTTCAGCGAGGGAGAAAGGGGGAAACTCCCGAAATTCCTCGATTGGAATGGCATAGCCTCCTTGCGTCGACATCAGGTATTCCTCCACGGCCGGGCCATTGCCCGGCAGCATCTGTTCAGCCAGGCGGCCAATTTCCTGGGGCGAGCCGTAGATCGGCGCACCGAGTTTCATGTAGGCAGACAGTTCCTTCCTGGATCCGCTTCGATAGATATAGGCAATACACGGACCGCTGCGCCAGCGCTTGCGAAATTCAAGCTTCTTCACACCTGACTTGATGAGTTCGTACGCGCGATCCTGCAGGCTCAATACGATTTCCGTGGACACGACAGGCTCAACGGCTGGAAGATCGATGCACATTTGGGTACTCATAACTGCTCCAATGGATAGTCGGTGCGGGTTCGTAATTCGGCGACTTCGACAAGCCCCCACGGCCTGACTTCATGCGCTCGCTCACTATCTGCCTCTAAATATTCGGCAAAATTCTGAACGGTACTCCCGGGGGCAGCGTAATCGATCGTGCGTCGTGCTGCGCAAAAGGTCGAAAGCGGATCCATGGAAAGCAATTTCTTCCGCTTGAGCGCCTTGTTCCAGGCCCAGAATCGCCATTGGGTGTGGTTGGTGCGACGCGCCGGTTGCTCGACTAAGCACATGCCGTCGACCGTCATGTCCTTCGAGCGATAGTACGTGTCGAAGAAGAGCGGACCGAACTGGAAGTATCCGTGGTCGACATATCCCGCTGTCGGTGTCATATGGATAATCGTCCCCCCGGGCCGTAGCGCACTGACCAGGTTCTCCATGACCTGCACGGGATTGATGATGTGCTCCAGTGTTCCCGCATCAATGACCAGGCCGTATTTCGATTTCAGCCCGTCCGGCAGGGGCTGCGTCAAGTCGTGAATGACGTCGGCACCCTGATAGCCATCGATATCCATCGCCTCCACGTCGACGTCACCGAGCAACATGCGCAGGACGCAAACGTCATTCGTGTAAGCGGAGAAGCGATCCGGATCCAGGCCGACGATGTTCGGCCCGTCGGACTCGGGTGGCTGCGCGTACGGCTCTTCGCCCTGTGCCCTGATCGCCCAAGCGACATCCGTGCGGCGACCGAAAACCATCTGCCGACCCAGAAGCAGCACGGGACCACTCAGCGACAGTCGCGATTTCAACCAAGCTAGATAACGCACACTGCTCAGCGAGAAACTCATCGGGTACGGTCCTCGCGACGTGTGATGCCCAGCGCCTCCATGAGCGCCAGACACGGAATCATGTGCTTCTTGGGCGCGAACGCGGACCAATTGGCCTGATTGTTGAACAATTGATTTTCGATCGGCTCTGAATAGTGATTCAAAGACACCGCGGCCGAAGAGCACTTACGCTCCATCCATCTCGGCGCATAATCCAGAAACAATACTTTGCGAGTCGTGGATGAGAGGTTCGGTTTACGGGTATGCCAGACACGGCGCTCGAAGATGATCGCGTCGCCTACATTGACCAGTACGGGAACCGCAAGGGCGTCCAGGTCGGCATCCGGCCTGGTGGGCCATTTATGGCTCCCCGGAATGACGTGAAAATTACCTGTGCCAAGTTGCGTGCCGTCCGTTAGCCACACCGATGTCTTGATCGAATAGCGAGGTTCAGCGCCGCCCACGTGCTCGCGGGAAATGCGTCCGCCATCGGTATGAAACTCCATCGCCGCCTTGTCGGGGGCCTGGGGAGGATTGATCGTAAACCCCGCGTAATTCACATAAATATTCGGCCCAAGAAGCGCCAGCATGGTGCCGAGAAGACGCGTTTCCCGGGCGACGGACCGCACCGCATCGACTGCCTCTACTTCCGCGCCCGCGATCTCCACCTTGCTATGCGGGCGATCCGGATCAGCGCCGCGCCGCCACGCCGAATCCGCGCGGCGACTCAGTTCGGTCACGGTATCCCGATCAATCAGATTTCGGACAATGGCGAAACCATTGATCTCTATCTCATCGCATAGTCGATGAATGTCGGTAAGCATGTCTTGTTCGCTCATGGCCAGTAGTGACTCCATGGATCCGCTGGCTCCATCAGAAGATTGCATAACAGCGCGTCATTCGCATGATTCGCCAGCAGGTCGGACACGCGAAATGGCTGCTTCCGGCACAGCCATGTAACCGAATACTCGACGAACACGGCCAGCCGTTCGTGATCCGAGTGATTCCAGGTTCGGGTATGAAGTGTGCGTCGGTCGAAGAACGTCACGTCCCCGGCTTCAGCCTCCACGTCGAAAATGTCGAGGGTCGCGGGATCCAATGTTTCCACCACCGACCGACCGAGTGCCTGCGTGCGCGGAAAGAGCCGCAGATTGCCGCCGCCCTTTGCAACGTTCGATAGCCAAACAGCCGCCTTCAATGTCAGTCGCGGCGCGCTGGCCATGGCCAGATCCCGCTCGATCCACGCGCCATCGCGATGGACGCCCACGCCGGTCGAGGCATCGTATCCAAGCGCGATTGACTTGTCGCTCGCCGCTAGCACTCCATCCTCCCGCCCCGTGGAGACGACCTCCAACAAGCTCAGCTTCACGTCGGTAGACAGTGCCGCGCGTGCTGTCCGGACCAGCGCCGGATGCGTCACTAGCGTGGAGAAGCTCAGTGCATCCGCGCCAGTCGGCCGCGCAACAACATGCACGCCAGTCCTGTTCACGGCGGCGATACAGCGTTTCGCATGCGCTCTGATGGACGACACAAGGTCGCCAGTTAGTGCGCCACGACAGTGCACAAAGCCGTTCTCATCCAGATTCTCCGCCCATCGTTGACTGTCCATGTCATCCCCGTCCACGAAACAGTAGGATTCCAACGTAATGGTCCTGATTGGCAAGTGGCACAGTCGAAACCTCAACCTCCTCGAAGCCCAGGCTCGACAACTGGTCCGGCAGCCCATCCAAGCATTGCGCGCGCCCGCCCAGTCGCTCCGCATACGCGGCGCTGAAGATCCAGGACGCGCCGAACAACACGCCGCCTCGCGCCAGACGCTGCTTCGCATTGCCAAGAAAGCTCCTCACCTCGTCGTCGGTTTGAGCGAGGCCAAGCAGGCCGAAAGCGGAAATCGAGTGGAACCGGTGCATCGGCGGCCAATCGGAAAATGCATCGAATGCGATTGCTGTCAACGGCACCCGGCTGAGCAAATCCAGGTGCTGAGCGGATCGACCAAGATACTCGGCGGCCTCCCGATATCCGGCTGGCCAGTCCCTTGTCTGGACCAATTGGCACGTGATGTGAGGAGCCGAGATGGAGCGATCGGCCAGAACGATCGAAGAAAGATCCGCGCGTGCAGCGCTAGCCCAGAAGAATGAGCAGGGCCCGGCGCCCACGTCAAGCCAGTCGCCAGCCTGAAAAGCGCGCGACGCCCATTCAAGACACTCCTCCGCGCCATATCCCCGCAATAAGGCAGTATGGTAATTTTCACGGAAGTAATTTTCGTAATACTGATCAGTGTAATCAATCATAAATCAGCGTTTGCAAACCTTGTAAATCAACCGTGCCCCATCGCACGCCTGCCTTCGGGAATATCCTCGCCAGACGGCCTCGACAAGCAAGCCGGCGCCATCACAATATTTCCTGAACTGTGAATCATCGTATAGCCACAATTTGACACTGGCCCGCTGGCGCTCGATCTCCATCCCTTCCTTCAGATTCACGTACTCGAAATCGAAGTCGATAAAATTCCGCCGTCGAGTGTGACTAACGTAGCGCCGCATCACGGAGTCGCCACCAAGGGATTTCTCCCAGCTCAACCACCTTTCCGAGTCTTTCCGTCGTACATCAAAATAGGAAGGCACGCCATGTCCAGATAGGAACGTCGCCATATCGATGATCGCGATACCGCCTGGCATCAGGGCGCCATGGATGCTCGATAGCACCAGCCCGATCTCGGTCGGATCAAACATTTGGATCGCTTCGGCCTGCACGACGATATTCGCGTACCTTTCTCCGGGCAATTCCAGTATGTTTCCAATCAGTGCATTGCCCGAATCACCGCCAGCCGCCTCCAGCCTTTCCTTCAGGATTCGGACCATCTCGACTTCCAGATCCATGAAGTGGGTCATTGGTCTGTCAAGAAAAATCGGCAGTAAACGTCCCACCCCGCAGGGGACGACCAAGGTCGGCCCCGGTGCGTTATCCAGCAGGGACCGATAGAACTCAAAATCGCGATCATCGCATTGCTCCAGATGATAGGTCCTTGCGCGATATCCATAGTTACCCATGGCCCCGACAGACGGCAGGGCGCGATGGTTTTTCTCACCCTCCAAATGAGCGCCACATGTGGAATTCAAGGCTTTTTGCACCCGGCTATGCTCCCTTTTTATCAAGCGGCACTCACATTACTCACGGAATTCTTCAGACATGATTTTCCAGACGCTCGCGCGAGCTGGAACCATCGTGCAATCGCTCCACCGATAAATACTCTGCCCCTTGCTGCCTTCCCCTTATGAACTCGCGGATATTGACGCGCTTTGCCCCAAGCAATTCGACCAATCTGTCGATCGCCCGATGGGGGGATGCCGCCGCGCCGCACATATACACATCCACCGCCGCATATTTATGCTCAGGCCACGTATGAATTGATAAATGAGATTCGGCCAGAAACAGGAGCACGCTGACACCCTGAGGAGAAAACTTGTGCCCATTGGAAACGATGATCGACGCCCCGCCATCCAGTGCCGCCATTTCGCATGCTTTTTTCACGTACGAATAATCCGCCAAAAGTGACTCATCACAATCACTTAACTCGCACAGCAGGTGTGTCGCGCTTGTTTCCATTTTTGCTCATTGCCACATTGCTTGATTTTCTGGTCACCCGGATTCCAGGGGCGTTCTCTTCTTTGCGGCCGGACGACAACGTGATCCGAACAGCGCCACGTCGCGTTCATGGTCCGCTCATTGGTCATCGCGCGGACGTATCGCCTCCCAGCGTTTGATAGAGCATCACAAAATTCTGCAGCTGGCTCAGGCGGGTCCGTGCCAGCAAAAGCTCCGCGTTACGATGCGCCTCCTGGGCGTCAAGCCACATGCGCAGCGCGACCGCGCCCGCGCGATAGCGAATTTCGTAGATGTGCTCGGCCTCTCTCGCGGCAGTCAGACTACGCGCCCGAAAGTCGGCCTGTTCGGCCAGACGAACGCGCGCCGACAGCGCGCTTTCGACGTCCGAGAAGGCCTGATAGAGCGCTTGGCGAAATCCGATGACCGCCGACTCGTACTCCACTTGCGCGATGCGCGTGTCGACGCGCATCGCCTTAAGATTGAGAAATGGCAAGTTCAGGCCAGCGCCAAGGATCGCCACCGGATTCGCCAGCAGGCTACCGAGCGAGGTGCTGCTCGATCCCACCGCACTGGTCAGCGACAGGTTCGGGTAGTAGCTAGTGCGAACCACATCGACATTGGCGAGACTCTGGCGCAACCGGAGTTCGGCAGCACGCATATCAGGGCGTCGCCCCAGCAGATCCGCAGGCAGCCCGCCCTCCACCACCGGCAATGCTCCGGCTGGCAATGCCGGCGGCTCCTGGCCGAGCACCTCTTCCAGCACATTGCTGTTAGGCGCCGCGTTGAACATAATCGCCAGCGCGTTGCGCGTTTCGACCTGAGACTGACGCAACTGCGACAGGCTGCTCTTTTGCGTCAGAACCGTCTGCTCCGCTTCCCGACGCTCGAGCGCGGATACGATCCCCGCCAGATTCTGGGCATTTACGAGTTGCTGCGTGTGCAATGCCGTCGCGAGGCTCTGCTCTTCGGAGGCTAGCCGCTGGTTGAGGTACGCCAGGCGCCAGTAAAGGTTCGCCGTGGTGGCGATCACATTGAGGCGTGCTGTTTCGCGATCCGCCTCGGACGCCAGAAGTGCCCATTCAGCGATGCTCCGCTGCTGCGCAAGTCGGCCCCACAGGTCGATCGTGTAACTCACAGTTCCGCGCGACATGCCGATGTTGTTCCGTGTCGCCTCGCCGCTATCCAAGTGAAAATCACGACGGACATTAACGCCAGCCTCGGACCCGAACTGGAGCGGGTCGCCCGCGAGTCCGGCGCGAATCTGGGCCTTCCGCACGTTCAGCGCGGCGGTGGCGAGATTGTTGTTGCGCGACAGCGCCTCGGCAATGAGTCGTTCGAGCCGGGCATCGCCAAAACGCGTCCACCAGGGCGCTGCATCCGTCGTCGCATGTGCGTCCACGACGTTCGCCTGAACCCAACGCGCCGGCACATCGAGCGATGGCCGTTCATAGACACTGCCCGCGCACCCAGCAAACACGGCGCTGAACGGGATCAATGCGCCGACAAAGCAATGTTTCAGCCGCGGGAAGGTGATCTCACGCATCGCGTGCGCGACAACTGGCGACGCGCGGCGAGGCCTGCCAGGAATGGGCATGTTGCGCATGTTATTCCCGTGAGGCAGATCCTTGTTTGTAAACGGCATGATTACACTCGAGACCCAATCACAAGACACAATTCAGGCATCACGTCACCATTGAAGCCAGATATTGCGAACATGAAGACTGCCCCTCCACACGAAGCCTGGTCGACCAATTGCCTGCCACCACGGGCCCGGCTATACCGACGATCCATTGATGGATTCAAGCAACGACATCGCCTCCGTCGGCGTGATAATCGAATCAATCTTTCCGTCCTTCATCAGCATGATCCTGTCCGCGGAAAGGACCGTCTCCGGACGGTGGGCGATGATGACGCGCGTGATCTTCAGCGACTTGATCGCCCGATTCACCGCCTTCTCGTTTGACATATCCAGATGACTGGTTGCCTCGTCCAACAACAGAATCTTCGGACGCTTGTAAAGCGCCCGCGCCAGCAAAATGCGCTGTTTCTGACCACCAGACAGAACCGCGCCCATATCGCCCACGAGGGTGGCATACTTCATCGGCATGGCTTCGATCTCATCCTCGATGTTGGCCATTGCCGCACACTTGGCGATCCACTCATGATCCGGACGCGCATCGAATCCCGAGATGTTTTCCGCGATGGATCCGCCAAACAGGATGTCATCCTGCAGCACGGTTCCGAATACGCTGCGGACTTTCTCCACACTCATCGACTCAACATCGTCCCCGCCAATGAGGATTCGCCCCCTGGCTCCCTGGTAGATACCCAGAATGACATTGAAAATCGTTGACTTTCCGCATCCCGAAGGCCCGATGATGGCTACAGACTCGCCTTCCTCGACCTTGAAATTCAATCCATCGATCACGTTTCGCTCAAATAGCGAATATTGGAAGAACAGGTCCTTGCACTCGAGGCTGCCAGACAATCTGGCGATATCGCATTCCAGGTCACGGCGCGTTTCCTCTGGCCTTGAAAGCACGATGTCACCCAGCCGGTCAGCGTGGAGCTGCATGTTCTGAATGACAAACACGTTATCGATGAGCGCGATCACGCGGCTTTCGAACAGCAGCTTGTATCCGAGGAAAGCGATCAATGCGCCCACCGTGTATTCCCGATCGATGACCAGGGCTGCACCACACCAGACCACCGCAATGTTCTGAATGTCAAATATCAAGGTCCTGGCGAACTTCAGCCAAACATCGATTTTCAGCGTCTTGATCTTGGCATTCGTTTGATTGACGAACAGCGAGATCCAGGTAAGCCGACGTTCCGCTTGCTGACCATAGAGCTTGACCTGCCGGATGCCACGAATGGTCTCGAGGAGGTAGGAGCTCTGTTTCGCCCCATGAACGATCTCGTTCCTCGACGCACCCAGAATCGAGGCGTTGAGAAGCCAGCGCACCGCGATGTACAGAAGCGCGCTGATTAGGACCAGACTGCCCAGCAGCGGCTGGTAGATGAACAGCACGAACAGGATGACGACGGAGAACACTCCGTCAAGCACCGACTCGACGAATGACGTGGTCAGCATTCGCTGAATGAAGTCGATGGCGCCGAATCGGGACAGCACGTCTCCCATGTTCCGCTTCTCGTAGTATTCGAGCGGCAAGGAGAGCATGTGATCCAAGACATTGTCTTTCCACTGAACGTTCAGGCTGGTGCTCAAATACATAAGGAACCAGCTACGCACAGAACCGATGAAATTCTTGAGCAGATAGACAATACAAAAACCTATCGCCAGCGCGCCAATGACATACTGATCGTTGGCGCCGATCGCACTGTCAATAACCAACTGGATGTAATAGGGCGACAGCGCCACAAGAAATTCCAGCCCGATCGCCAAAAACAGGATCGTGGTGAGCGCCCTCATCCGCCCCCGCAGATTGCCCATCAAATGACTCAGGGGAATGTTCTTCTGCCGCTCAATGACGATGAACTCTGGATCTGGCCATACCTCGATGGCCACCCCGGTGAATGCTCGGGACAAGTCTCCCAACTCTATTTTTCTCTCGCCGTATGCGGGATCGATGATGATGGCGTGCTCGTCGCCTATTTTCCTCAGCACCACAAAATGATTGAAGTTCCAGTGCAAGATGCATGGGAGCTTGATCTGCTCGAGACCAGCAATTTCAGTACGGATCGGCCGGCTGGACAAGCCGTTGTGCTTGCACACGCGAAGCAGTGATCCCAGCGAGATCCCCTTCAGCGACACGGAGAACTTGAGCCGGAGGTCCCGCAGCGTCACGTGGTGGCCATGGTAATTTGCCAGCATCGCCACGCATGCGAGACCACATTCCGTCGACTCAGTCTGCAGGACCGTCGGGAATTTCGTGCCAAATAAACGTTCGAAATATGCCTTTTTTTCCATTGCCTACTGTTTAATTCTTTCCGACGCAGTGAAGATCGGACGCATGAGCCACTGATAGATTCGATGCCGTTCCACCATGATGTCCGAATCGATCATCAGCCCTGGCTTCAGCGCATAGCGCGTGCCGTTCCCGCTCACGAACTGCCGCTCGAGCCGAACCTTCACCAGATACATCGGTTCCGTCACCGACAACTTGGAACCCAACGCGATATCGTCCGGCATCAGGGAAGTTTCGGACATCGAATAGATAATTCCTTTCCCCTGTCCAAACTGCTGATACGGGAAAGCCGAATACCGCACATATACGACATCGCCCTTCTTCAAAAAGCCAATGGCTGCGGCCGGAATGAGAAGCCGGGCTTCGATTTCCGCCTGCGAAGGCACCACGAATGACACGGGTTTGGTGCTGTCGTAATAGGAACCGTCGACACCCTGAATCGCCGTGACCTTTCCCGATGCAGGCGCCTTGATGATGGCTCCCTTCCGGTACTCGGCGGCCAGAATCTGCTCTTCAAGCGCCAACAGTTCGCCCTTGATCGACAAGATGCGCTTCCCGAACTCCGACTCATCTTTGTCCTTTTCGAAAGAAAGATTAGAGATGTCCCGACTCAAGGTTTCCGACAATCTTTGCCGTTCGTTGTAATCAATCCTGCTGTTGAACGCCGAGATCGCCTTTTCCGCCATCGCATCCTCGGAGATCGCCTCCTGGGCCCGTGCCGCCTCGTACCGCCTCAAGCTCGCCAACAGCAACTCATTCTTCTTCCGCACCTCTTTTATCTGCACCCCAATCAGCTTCAGCTCATTCTGTTTCGAGCGAATCTGATATTCGATGTTTTTCAGGCGACGCGCATAAATCGACTTCTCGGTCTCGAGTTGCCGGTTCAGCAAATCCTTTCGCTCGTTGAGAAGGTTTATCGCCTCCGTCGAGGTTCCCCGGTTGGCCAGGCCAAAGACCTCAGTCGAAACCAGGAACAGCGGCGCGCCCTTTTTTACGATTTCGTCTTCCTTCACGAAGTACTTAATGACGATTCCTGGCTTCGGCAGATACACCGGTATCGCGCCGAGCGTCGAGAACAGCTCTCCCTTTGCCGATACTCTTCTCGTGTAGGACCCGAAGATCAGGACCAGCAGGAGAGACAGGATGCAAACGAGCAGCAACACGAGTATCTTTTTATAAGATCGAGGAAGAAATAGCAGGACATCGCCATAGAGATTCCTCGCTTCCTTGCGCGCCTCCAGCGCTTCCTTCCTGAATAATTCTCTCTTGTCCATCGACACCAATCATCAATTCGCTATTCCGGCCATCGGCCAAAAAATACGTCCAAATCAGCCGTGAGATAGCCGTCTTCCGCGACGTGCTCGGCAACGAATCGCCGATGACTGTCGATGAACTGCAGCATGTCGGATTTGAGCCTCTCTCTGCTTGCCCTTCGTGCCTCGGTATCGCGAACGCTCGTGTTGATGTACTCGCTCGCCGATTCGATCAGTCGTTCCGATGACGCATGATCAATCAGCAGCGCCTTGGACAGATTGCGGGCTCGCTTGAAGAGAAGATGATCAAATGGACGCTCTTCTAGCGACAATTTCTTCGCCACCAGACAATGAGTCGTAGCAAATCGCGAAAGTGGCTCCATAAGGTTCCCGCGAAGTGGGTCACCTTCATTGATCTGTCGCCAGGAACGACAACGCGCGGTTTCGTAGATAAGGCCATGGAATTCGAGGCTCATCGAGACTTGAGCCGCTTGAATCACCATGTCTGTCCTTTCTTCGGGCAGGAATACATTCGTGAACCGGGCCACATCTCCATCGGAAAGCAGGGCTTGCTGGGCGAGGGCGATGTATTTGACGATGGTTGCCTTGGATGCGGCGCACGCCTCTTTCATGCCAATAAGATACCCTCCTTCATCCGCGTAGCAATAGATCTCCTCGGGCGTCAGGTCGACCTCGGCCAAGGCACCCTGATGTTCGAGTGCCATGATGGCAAACAGATTGACCAGCCCATGAAAGAAGCGCGAGGCAATCGAGCATATCGCTGGCACGTCGACCTGCCGGCCAAACACTTGATTGACAAAATAGATTTCCGGCGACTTGTAGCACACGTAAGCGAGCGCATACATGTCGCCGACACTGCCCCCTGTCTCGCCGATGATTTTTCGATCGCGCAGAAGCGAGGCAGTTTCCCGGATGAATGCAATCACTTCGTTCTGGTGCCGCATAAGTGCCTGGAGCGATTCCACATTGACCGGCTTATGGGTATCCGCTCGTGAGTCTCGGTAAGGACACGCCCGGTAAGCCGAGCTACCGGGTTTGTACAACATCGATCGGCCCTCCAGAACCGGGCGACCGTCTTCGTCCAGGCAATCAGGAGGACAAAAAAACATGAAAGCCTTGTTCTGCCTCATGAACTCGATGTCGAATGGATAGGGAAGCTCGGATTTCATCATTTTGAAGCGATATCCTACGATCGAACTACGGTTATCTCGCCAATCACCGGCCGCCTAATCGAATACCCGATTCACAAACCGAATCCAAAACCAATCATGAAAACGTTCCACTACGTGGCAGAACGATGCCGTGTCAGATACCGTTGAATTACACCAGGCACGCTAATAAATCTTTCTTTTTAAATAATTTCGATTGTTCCGTTCATCGCTAGCGAATAAAGAGCTTCGGACAGCTCGGCACGTGTGCGATCCGGAAATTTCTCTTCAATTTGAGAAACGTTCACTTGTGGATTCGTGACCAGAAAATCTTTCAGAGGCTGCAGGTCGTCCTGAAACCACACCTTGCCGTTGCTCGTGACGAGGTAATCGTCTGAAAGATCGCTTCTCAACACGTTGAGACGTAGCTGCGCGTCACACTCGAGCGCATTGACGCTCGCGTTGCCAAGCGTTTCGAGGTTCAGTCGCGTCTCGAGGATTTGATCCGCTACGTGTGACTCCATGAACTCGCGGTAGCACACGGGATCATTCATGCGCTCGGAGATTACTTCCGCAAGCAGACGGATCGTTTCCTTGTCCTGTGCATAATTTTCAAGCGCCATCCGCGCGTGAATACACTCGGGCAACTTCCGGAATACCCATTTTGCGTAATCGATACCAAATGCCGGGAACGTACCGATAGCGAGGTGCACCGTCGGCTCCCCAAGTGGCGTAACGTTGTGCCACCAGCCTCGGGGAATATAAAAGACATCACCTTCCTCGAGAACGAAATCGAGATAAGGTTCATCCGGACAAGGATATTTGTGTTCGATATATTTACTTTGATGCATGTATAGCGGTGCCTCGAAGGAGGGGGAATACACGATCCAGCGTTTTCTTCCCTTCAGCTGCACCGCGAAAACGTCTCTGGAATCCCAATGCTCACGGTAGGAATCCGTCTTCCCAAATGCAACATATGCGGAGGTGACGGTCTGGCGCCCGGTAAACTGTGCGACGTCCTTCGCATAGTCATTGAACTTCGGTTCATCGTAGATATGATTGGCGACCAGCGTCCCGCCCTGGCGCAGGAAACCATAGAGAGCAGGCCTGTTCAACTTGCGCCGCACGTCCCCGACATGAAAGTACGTGTGCACGTACTTCTCCTTGTCGACATTTCCACTCGGGAATGAAACACGGAAGTGTTCAGACTGAGGATCGCACCTGGAGATGATGTCGTTGATGTCTGCCCAGTGAACGCTCGACGTATCAACCGCCCCCTTGATAATAAAGGGCAATCGCTCTTGATACTTCTGCTTGAATTCATCGGCTTTGATCTTGAAATTAATTTTCATTTTTATGAAGTCTATTTCAGCTCTGCAGGTTCTTTGCAGCATCAGTCAAGAAAAAGGCAGTCAATGCAACATCTCCTGCGCACACAATTCCCAACGAACTGATTGAGTTCTCTCGATTCGAGTATCCAACTCTTACGGACGACACTTGAATCGCACACTCCCTCTTGCAACACTTTGATATTTTGACTGCGTAAGACCGGAGATTTTCTGCCAGAAGGTGATCTGGCAGCCGAGTCACTGGTTAGCTAGTTAGTTTCATTTACGCGTACACGGTCCCGGAATAGCGCCCGCCTGACTTCGATGCGCCCGAGATGAGCAGGATCTCATCAGACGTCAACTCGCGGGCGAAGGCATCCATCAAATCATCATAACTGGCACGACTGCTTTCAAGCCGCTCAAGATTGAGCTGGTTCGCTACCGATTCGATTTTAATCTTCGAGTGCAGTTGCAGGTTGCTTCCTGACATTTTTACTTCTCCTTGAGTTATAAAAATTAAAGGCTTGCGTGGTTTAGTAAAATTTCTTACGGAAAAACGACAATCCGTCTCAAACACACGACCGCACCGCAACCTCGAACCCACTTCCATGCCTTCGAATCGAACGGCCTGAATTTGAGATAGATGGCCATTAAGCCGTTGGGTGGCACATCGCAATATTTCATTTCCATTACGAAATACTGTGCCACGAATGCTAATCCAATTCATATGCCCTACACAAGCAGACGGAATTGGTCGGTAAAGTCAACGCACAGACTTCAGAAGACCCAAAAGCGTCAGGATCTGGTTCCTGCAATCCGAGTTGACCGTAGGCTTGGTCGCTCAACGCTAGGCTGACCGCGCTGCTGTCGCGGTTCTTGACTGAGGCAGGCTCGAAAAAGTGGCCGCTGACGTTTCGTAAAATTGGGAGGCAAAGGCAACCCGCCCTAGAATTTTCAGCCTCATTAAAACTTGAAAAAATGTGAACGAAGAGCGGCACAGACCACAGACTCCTCTATTGACCTGCGCAGGTGCCGCCCCTGAAGGAAGCGAAAATACTGGCGAACGTTGTCGCAATTGATGTGGCAGCATCTCCCCTGTCTTCGTGTATGGTGTGCAGATATGCGACGTAGCCAGACGGCCATTTTGAGAAAAACCTAGCGGCTCAAAGGCGAGAACAGCTGCCTCCATCGCGTCCGGCAGACGAGAATTCTACGGATTGCTCCGCTTTACCTTGACGTCCCTCATCATGAATTGCATGACCGACTCATATGTCTCCTTCAACCGGAGGGCACTGCACGTCGATGGCTTCGCATTGCGATGTGCGGTTTAATGCTCGGCACCACCCGCATCAAGAGCCACGAAATGCTCGACCTCGACGACCTTCGACTCGTCCGCGCGATCGGCACGTCGCGCTCCCTGGCCGCTGCCGCCCGGCTGCTCGACCTCACGCCCCCCGCTGTCACGATCCGCCTGCAGCGGATGGAGGCGCGCCTGAACGCAAGGCTCGCCGTGCGGCAGCCGAAGGGGATTGCGCTGACCGACGAAGGGCAGCGGCTGTATCAGGAAGCCGTCGGCATTCTCGAGCGCGTGGAAGCGCTGCCGGTCAGCATCGCGGGCGACCACGGCGACGTGCAGGGCACGCTGCGCGTCGTCGCCCCGCTCGGCTTCGGCCGCAAGTACGTCGCCCGGATCGTGCGCGACCTGCAGCGTGCGCATCCGAAACTCGAAATCTCGCTCCACCTGTCGGAAAGCCCGTTGACCAGCGCGGCGGGCGCCGACGTAGTCGTCCATGTCGGCAGCCTCAAGTCGTCGTCGTGGATCGGCTATCCGCTCGCGCCCAACGAGCGCTTCCTGTGTGCGAGCCCCGCGTACGCGCGCCGCATCAAGGACCTGAACCATCCGTCCGACCTGACACGATACGACTGCCTGTGCCTGCGCGAGAACGACGAAGACATCCCGCGCTGGCGCTTCTCGCCCGGTAGCGGTGTCAAGGGCGAATCGCGACGGTCTGCCGTCATCCGCGTCACCGGCGCGCTGTCGTCCAACGACGGCACCGTCATCACCGAATGGGCGCTCGCCGGGCTCGGCATCGTCGAACGCTCCGAGCGGGACGTCGCCCCGCTGCTCGCGAACGGCAAGCTCGTCCGGTTGCTGCCGGGCTGGAGCCTGCCGCCAGCGCCGGTGACGGCGTTGTTGCCGTCACGTACCGGCCGCTCCGCGCGGCAGCGCGTTTTTCTCGATGCCGCGCGGCAGTTCCTCGATCCGCCGCCGTGGCGCGGCAAAGCGTGAGCCGGGGCGCGATCCGCGAGATTTTTCGCATTAAATCCCGCTTAATGGCAGATTAATCCTGCATTAAACATGATGCGGGCCAGCTTCCCTACAGTGTCCATCTCGGCAACCTCGCAACAGGACCCACCGTGGACCTTCACACCCTCAACACCCCGGCCGCATTAATCGACGTCGGCCGCATGCGTCGCAACATCGCGCGCATGCAGACGCATCTGGACGCACTCGGCGTCCGGTTCCGGCCGCACGTCAAGACCACCAAATGCCGGCACGTCGTCGACGCGCAAATCGCGGCGGGCGCGCAGGGCATCACGGTGTCGACGCTCAAGGAAGCCGAGCAGTTCTTCGCGGACGGCATCCGCGACATCGTCTATGCGGTCGGCATGGTGCCCGCCAGGCTCGGCCAGGCGCTGGCGCTGCGCCGGCAAGGCTGCGACCTGAAGATCGTCGCCGACAGCCTGCCGGCCGCGCACGCAATCGCCGCCTTCGGGCGCGAGCACGGCGAACGTTTCGACGTGTGGATCGAGGTCGACGTCGACGGCCACCGCTCGGGCGTCCCGCCCGAGTCCGACCTGCTGATCAACGTCGGCCGCGCGCTGACCGACGGCGGCATGCTGCTCGGCGGCGTGCTGGCTCATGCGGGCTCCAGCTACGAATACGACACGCACGAAGCGCTGGTCGCGATCGCCGAACAGGAGCGCAGCCGCACCGTGCGGGCCGCGGAGCGCCTGAGGGGCGCCGGGTTGCCGTGCCCGGTCGTGAGTATCGGATCGACGCCCACCGCGCTGGGGGCGGAGCGGCTCGACGGCGTGACCGAAGTGCGCGCCGGCGTGTACGTGATGTTCGACCTCGTGATGCACAACATCGGCGTGTGCGAACTGTCCGACATCGCGCTGACGGTGCTGACCACCGTCATCGGCCACCAGGAAGAGAAAGGCTGGGCGATCGTCGATGCGGGCTGGATGGCGATGAGCCGCGACCGCGGCACGCAACGCCAGGCGCGCGATTTCGGCTACGGGCAGATCTGCACCGAAGCCGGCGAAGTGCTCGGCGACTACGTGATGAGCGCCGCCAACCAGGAACACGGGATCGTGTCGCGCGCGGGCACGCCGGATACGGGTATCGCGCAGCGGTTTCCGATCGGCACGCGCCTGCGCATCCTGCCGAATCACGCGTGCGCCACCGGCGCGCAACATCCCGAATACCAGGCCGTTGGCGACGACGGCGACGCGCAGACGTGGCCGCGTTTCTACGGCTGGTGAGCGAAGTCCGGCGTTCATGCCGTGTCATCCGCGAATTGACAATTTATCCAATTCTGGACAAACATTAAACATTCTCGATTCGTCTCGTGCCCAACAGGCACCCCCGACCATGCCGACCGACGCCCGCCTCCTTCTCCTCGACCGCGATGCCGTCGAGCCCGCCCTGCAGGCCGCGCAAGTGATGGCGGCCGTTCGCGAAGCCTTCGTGCTGCACAGTGAAAGGGTCGGACGCGTATTCCCCGTCGTGCGCGAGAAGCTGCATACCGGCGGCGTGTTCGGCATCAAGTCGGGCGACGTCGCCGGCCAGGATCTGCTCGGCTTCAAGGCCGCCGGGTTCTGGCCGGGCAACCGGGCACGCGGCGGCGAGCCGCATCAGGCCACCGTCGCACTGTTCGACCCGGCGACGGGCAGGCCGCTGTGCATCATGGACGGCAACGCGATCACCACTGCGCGGACCGGCGCCGCGGGCGGCGTGGGGCTGCAACTGCTCGCCCGCCGCGACAGCACCCGGATCTGCGTGTTCGGCACGGGTGTGCAGGCGCGCGTCCAGCTCGACTACGCGCTCAGGCTGCTGCCGCGGCGATGCACGGTACAGTACGTGAACGTCGGCGGCGAGCCGGAGCCGGCGTTCGAATCGCGCTTCGTCGAACGGTGCAAGATCGGCGTGGCGCGCGGCCGGAACGATGCGGTCGCCAATAGCGACGTGGTGATCACGGCCACGCCCGGCGGCGGCGCGTTGTTCGACGCGGACGCGGTTCAGCCGGGCACCCACCTGACCTGCGTGGGAGCCGATACCGCGGGCAAGCGCGAACTTCCGGCGGGCGTGCTGGAACGCGCGCGCATCGTCGTGGACGATCACGACCAGGCGCGCAGCATCGGCGAGTGCCAGTGGGCGCCCGATTTGCCGCGTACGGAAATCGGTGACATCCTCACGGGTGCGACATCGGTCGACCGTGCCGCGCACGAGATCACCGTCTTCGACATGACCGGGCTCGCGCTTCAGGATCTGACCGTCGCGCGCTTCCTGTATCGACACGCCCTCGACAACGGCACCGGAACCGCCGTTCCATGGCCCTGGTAAAACGACTTCCCGCTTTCGACCGCCATGCGACTCGCCAACATTTCCGCCCTCTCGTTCGACCTCGACGACACTTTGTGGCCATTCGGGCCGTCCGTCGTCCGGGCCGAGGCGGCGCTTCGCGCGTGGCTGATCGAGCACGCCCCCAATACCGCGAGCGTGCTGTCGACGCAACGGGCACTCGGTTCGCTACGTGAGGAATACGAACTTTTACGTCCGGATCTCGCCGGCGACTATCGCGCGATGAGAATCGGATCGATCCGGCTCGCGCTGGGACGCGCGAACGAAGACGTCTCGCTGACCGACCGTGCTTACGACGTCTTCTATACGGCGCGCAACCGCGTCGAATTCTACGAAGACGCGCTGCCCGCGCTGGCGTGGTTGAGCTCCCGCTTTCCGTTGATCGCGGTCACCAACGGCAACGCGGATCTCCGGCTGACCGGCGGCGGCGAATTCTTCCGCGCGACGCTCAGCGCGCGTGCATTCGGCTTCGCAAAGCCAGAACCCGAGATCTTCCATGCGGCGGCTGACGCACTCGACGTACGTCCGGCCGAATTGCTGCATGTCGGCGACGACTTCCACCTCGATATCGCCGGCGCGTTGAATGCGGGGCTTCAGGCCGCGTGGGTCGTGCGCGAGCCTCGGGCGGAAGAACAGGCTCCGCCGCATCCGGCGACGCCGCATCTTACGTTGCGCGACCTGGCAATGCTGTGCCGTGCGCTCGGCGGGCCCGATACGGTATCCTGATCATGGGCGCACGCGGCGGGTCATGCCGATCCGGCGCATGACCCACCACCCGTTTCACGCCGCCTTGCGCGCCTCCGCGATCCGCTGCGGCGCCTTCGGCCGCGCATACAGCCGTTCGAGATACGCGCGCAGTTGCGGGAATGCATCGATCAGATGGCATTCGCTGGCCCAGTCGATCAGGTAGGCCGTCACGCAATCGGCCACCGTCAGCGTGTCGCCGACGATGAATTCGCGCCCCTCGAGATGCTTGTCGAGGATCGCGGCCATCGTCGCGAAATCCTCGCGCGCCAGTTCGATGTCGGCCGGCGAGCGCTTCTCCGGCGGATAGATGAACGAATGACGCGTGATCCGCCACAGCGGCTGCTCGAGCTCCGTCACCGCGAACATGACCCACCGATAGGCCTCGGCTCGCAGCGCCGGATCGACCGGCAGCAGCGCCTTCTCCGGGTACTTGTCCGCGAGATACAACACGATCGCGGCCGACTCGGGAATCACGAGGTCGCCGTCCACCAGCACGGGCACCTTGCCGGCCGGATTGAGGCGCAGAAATTCGGGCCGCTTCTGCTCGCCCGCGAGCAGATTGACCGACACGAACTCGAAATCCGCATCCAGTTCCTTCAGCCCCCACAGCGCGCGTTGCGAGCGGGTGCCGGCGAATCCGTAAAGCTTCATCGCAAATCTCCATCCAGAATGTCGGGGAAATCTCCGCATGCAGGCCACGACGCATCGACGCAACGCGACGCGCGGCGACCGCCGTCGTTCACGCGCCGGGAATCGCCAGCACCGGCATCACGTCGATCGTCTCGCCCGGGAAAATCGTGAAATGCGGATGGCCTTCGAACATCGCGGCGGCCGCGTCGTGCGATGCCGCCCGCACGACGGTAAAGCCGCTCATCGCGTTGGCCGTGTCGTTGATGCCGCGTTCGTCGATCGTCTTGGTCTTGCCGAGCGGCCCGCCCAGTTCGACGATCGCGTCGCGATGCCGCTCGACCCACGCCTTCCAGGCGGCAATGCCCTCCTGCTCCTTCGCGCGCCGTTCCTGGTCCGGCAGCGCGAACCACGCCTTCATCCGCGGGTTCTCCTTGCTGCCGAGGAATACGGCGAGATACAACTCCTGTTGAGCACTCATGCTTCCTCCTCCGGTGACGGGCGCGGCGAGCTGCCGCGTCTCGACCTTGACAAGATAGGTTGATATCAACACAATTGCAACATGGCACGAAAAGAACAGCTCCCCTTCGAAACGACGCTGATGGTGCGCGATTGCTGCCTGTGCCTGCACATGCAGCGCGCGGCGCGCAATCTTGCGCGCATCTTCGACGATGTGCTGCGTCCGCTGGATCTCACCAACGGCCAGTTTTCGCTGCTGATGTCGCTGAACCGGCCGCAGCCGGCCCCGATGAAATCGGTCGCGTCGCTGCTCGCGATGGATCGCACCACGCTGACGGCCGCGCTCAAGCCGCTCGAGCGGCGCGGCCTCGTCACGATCGTGCCGGATCCGGACGACGGGCGCAGCCGCCTGCTCGAACTGACGCCGGCCGGCCAGGACCTGCTGGCCGACGCGTTTCCGCTGTGGCAGCAGACGCATGCCGACATCGAGCGGCAATTCGCGCCGGGGGAAGTCGATCAGTTGCGCGGCCAGTTGCGCGCGCTGTCGGCGGAGCCGGCTGCGCGCGGCTGAACCCGCGCGCGGATCGCGGCCGCGTGCCGCCTTACTTCCTGCCCTTCTTCGGCAGCAGCAGTTGCGCGAATTCCTGCAGGAAATGCACGGGCCCGTGCTCATGCAGCGCACGCCCGCTGCTCAGCGCACCGTCGATGACGGTCGCGAGCCGCAGCGCGAAGGTTTCCGGTTCGTCGATCCGCAGCGCGCTCGCCAGTTCCGTCAGCCGGCGCCGCAGTTCCTGCTTGTGCGCGACCGCGACCTTGCGGGCCGGATGGTTGTCGTCCGCATATTCGGCGGCGATGTTGATCTGCGGGCAGCCGCGATAACCGGGGCGCGCAATGCGCTCGCCGATCCATTGAAGCTGCGCGTCCAGTTCCTCGCGCGGCGTGCGCCGGTACTGCCCGGCCACTGCATCCCAATGCGCCCAGAAATCCGCGTCCTCGCGCAGCAGGAACGCCTCGATCAGGTCGTCCTTCGTCGTGAAGTGACGATAGAGGCTCGTCTTCGCGACGCCCGCCTGCGCGACGATCAGGTCCACGCCGACCGCGCGCGTGCCTTCCCGGTAGAACAGCGCGCTGGCCGTTTGCAGAATGCGCTCGCGCGTATCGGGCGCGCCCCCTTGTGTGTCCGTTCCCTTTTTCATCCAAGCTCGGCCGCTCAGGCCGCCCTTACCGCAACAGTGGACCGATCATAGCACCGCGAGGTTGACGACGATACAGGTCTGTACTATAAAACAGACCGTTCTGTAGCGGAGTGGATCATGAACGATCGAATGACGGTTGCAGTCTATGGCGCCCCGGGTCACACCGGGCGGTTTGTCGTCGCCGAACTGGCCCGGCGCGGCCTCGGCGCGATCCGCATCGGCCGCGATGCCGTGCGGCTCGCGGAAAGCGGCGGCGATGCGACGCTCGCGCGCGTCGCCACGATCGACGATCCGGCCGCGCTCGACGCCGCTTTGCGCGGCGCGGATGCGGTGATCAACTGCGCGGGCCCGTACCTCGATACCGCGCTGCCGCTGGCCGATGCCGCACTGCGGGCCGGCATTCCCTATCTCGACCTGACGGCCGAACAGCCGTCGGTGCTGGCCCTGGCCGAACGGACCGATGCCCGTGCGCGCGCCGCGGGCGTGACCGTCGTGCCCGCCGCCGCGTTCTACGGTGGCCTGGCCGACCTGCTCGTCACGGCCGTCGTCGACAAGAACAAGCCTATCGATCGCGTCGATATCGCGACCGGACTCGACCGCTGGCACCCGACGCGCGGCACGCGCGTGACGGGCGAACGCAATCGCGCGGTGCGGCTCGTCCAGCAGGACGGGAAGCCGACGCCGGTGCCGTCGACGGCACGCGAACGCGTGTGGCCGTTTCCGCCGCCGATCGGCAACGTCGACGTGACGCTGCTGCCGTTTTCGGAAGTGATGACGCTGTCGCGTCATCTGCGCATCGGTACGATCGAATCGTGGCTCGCGACGCGCGCGCTGCGCGACGTGCGCGATGCCGCCACGCCGCCGCCCGAGCCGGCCGACGCGCTGGGCCGGTCGGCGCAGCAGTTCGCGATGGACGCCGTCATCGTGCAGGGCGACACGACGCATCGCGTCACGGCGTCGGGGCGCGACATCTACGCGGTCAGCGCGCCGATCATCGTCGAGGCGGCCGTACGCCTGATGACCGGCAGGGCCCTGACGTCAGGCGGCGTACGCAGCCTCGGCGAATTGTTCGACGCACGCGATTTCCTCGCGGCGCTCGATACGGTGGCAGTATCGTTCGGCACGACAACCGATCCGGTTTTCACAAGGAGAGACAGGCATGACCAGCAATGAGAAAGGCGCGTATTTCCGGTCGCTTCACCGCGCGGGCCAGCCGCTGGCGCTGTTCAACGTGTGGGACGCCGGCAGCGCGCGCACGGTGGCCGACGCAGGCGCCGTCGCGCTGGCGACCGGCAGTTGGTCGGTCGCGGTGGCCAACGGTTTCGTCGACGGCGAGCAGATGCCGCGCGCGCTCGTGATGGAAGTGCTTGCGCGGATTGCACGCGCGACGGACCTGCCCGTCACCGTCGATCTCGAAAGCGGGTACGGCGAGCGGCCGGAGGATGTCGCCGACACGATCGCGCTCAGCATCGACGCCGGCGCGGTCGGCTGCAACCTCGAAGACAGTTATCCGGCGACGGGCGAATTGCGTGACGTCGAACAGGCGGCGGCCCGTCTCGCGGCGGCACGGCAGGCGGCCGATCGCGCGGGGGCCGATTACTTCATCAACGCGCGTACCGACGTGTTCTTCAAGGCGCCGGCCGACACGCACGACGAACGCCTGCTCGACGCAACGCTGGCCCGTGCACGCGCGTACGCGGCCGCCGGCGCCGACGGCCTCTTCGTGCCGGGCCTTCGCTCGCCGGCGCTCGTTCGCAAGTTGACGGCCGCATCACCGCTGCCCGTGAACGTGATGCGCGTCGCGGAAACGCCGACGCTCGCCGAACTCGCGGAATACGGCGTAGCCCGCATCAGCCACGGTCCGTATCCGTATCTGCAGGCAATGAAGGCGCTTGCGGCGCTGGTCAGGCAACGCGGCTAGCGGATTTCCGGGGGCGGCCGGCCATCGCGTCGCGCGTCGAACGATTACACGGGATGTAATTGGCGCGCGGCACGACCGTCCCTACGCTTCGGGTGTCGCGCCGCCATTCCGGCGGCGCGCATCGCCCCGGAGACATCATGTCCGCCTATCCGCTTCATACGATCGATTCGGCGCCTGCCGAGTCGAAGCCCGTGCTTCGGCAGCTTCAGCAAACCTTCGGCCTGGTCCCGAACATCGCGGCGGCCATGGCCGCATCGCCGGTGCTGATCAACGGCTTCATCGGCCTGTTCGAGCGCGTGCACGCAAGCAGCCTCACCGAGCCGCAGATCCAGACGCTGCTGCTCACCAACGCGGTCACGAACGCGAGCGAATGGCCGGTCGCGTTCCATACCGCGCTCGCGCTGAAACACAGTGTGCTCCCCGCCGACGTCGACGCGATCCGGCACGGCGGCCTGCCCGGCGACGCGAAGCTGGCCGCGCTGTCGGCCACGGCGCGCGCGCTGATCGAAACCCGTGGCCGCCTTGCCGACGCCGACCGGCAGTCCTTCGTCGCAGCCGGATTCAGCGCCGAACAGTTGCTGGAAGTCATCGCGGTGGTCGCCGCGTCGACGATCACGAACTACGTCGGCAGCGTGACGCGGCCCACGCTCGAAGCGCCGTTCGACGCGTTCGTGTGGCATGCGAGCGCCGCGTGAGTCCGATATAGTCGTTCGCGTCGATCACGGAACGATCAGGGAGGCCGGATGAACGCCAGCCGTCGCGATCCGAATACGCCGCCCCACGAACTGGGCCAGTTACTGCGCTACTGGCGCGACGTGCGCGGCGTGAGCCAGCTCGACCTGTCGCTCGACGCGGGCATCTCGCAGCGCCAGATCAGCTTCATCGAAAGCGGGCGCAGCGTGCCGGGCCGCGATACGCTGCTGACGCTCGCACAGACGCTGGACGTGCCGCTGCGCGAGCGCAACGCGCTGCTGCTCGCGGCCGGGTATGCGCCGGTGTATTCGGAAGCGCCGTGGGACGCGCAGGAGATGCACGGCGTGATCCGCGCGCTCGAGCGGGTCGTGCGCCAGCACGATCCGTTTCCGGCGATCGTGATGGACCGCCACTGGAACGTGCTGATGACCAACGATGCGGCGCCGCGCTTTTTCGGCTGCTTCATCGACATGGCTGCGCGCGACGGCCCGCGCAACCTGCTGCGCCTGATGTTCGATCCGCATGGCATGCGGCCGTTCCTGGCCGACTGGGACAACGTATCGCGCAGCCTGCTGCAGCGGGTGCAGCGCGAATCGGTCGGCCGCGTGATCGACGACGAGACGCGGCGGCTGCTCGACGACCTGCTCGCCTGCCCCGATGCGCCGCGCGACTGGAAAACGCCGCCGGCGCCGGCCGCCGGGCCATCGCTGCCGGTCATTCCGATCGGCTTCGTCCACGAAGGCGTCGTGCTGCGTTACTTCTCGCTGGTCACGACGGTCGGCACGCCGCAAAGCGCCGCTGCGCAGGAACTGCGCATGGAGTGCATGTTTCCCGCCGACGACGCGACCGACGCACGCCACCGGCAGTTGCTCGACGCGCACGCGTCGGTGCGCTGAGCGGCGGGCCGGCGCGTCGCCACCCGGCAGAATTCAGGATACCTTGATGAAATCGATGAACGCGCGCAGTGCCGGCGGCACGAGACGGTGCCCCGGGTAGTAGAGAAAGGGGCCTGAAAACGGCCGCCACCACGGTTCGAGCACGCGTTCGAGTGCGCCGCTGTCGAAATGCGGGCGCAACCAGTCTTCGAAGAGATGCAGGATGCCCGTGCCGGCGATCGCCGCATCGACCAGCAGGTCCGACGCCCCGCCGATCTGCACCAGCAGCGGCCCGGCGGCCGGCTCGACCCGCACGACCTCGCCGTCGCGCTCGAACTCCCACGGCGGCATCGCCCCGCTCGCGAAGCGTCCGCGCAGGCAACGATGGTCGAGCAGTTCACGCGGATGTCGCGGCCGGCCATGACGATCGAGATAGCCGGGAGCGGCCGCGGTCGCAAACCGCTGAATGCGCGGGCCGATCGGCACCGCGATCATGTCCTGTTCGAGCCGTTCGTCGTAGCGGATGCCTGCGTCGCATCCGGCCGCCAGCACGTCCACGAAATTTTCGTCGGCGATCACTTCCAGCCGTATTTCCGGGTACGCATCGAGAAAGCGCGGCACGATCGCGGGCAGCACGAGCCGCGACGCGCTGAGCGGCACGTTGAGCTTCAGCGTGCCGGCTGGTCTGTCCCGGAATCCGCCGATACCGTCGAGCGCCGCCGCCACTTCGGTCAACGCGGGCCCGAGACGCGCGAGCAGGCGCTCGCCGGCTTCGGTTGGCACGACGCTGCGCGTCGTGCGGTGAAATAGCCGCACCCCGAGCTGCGCTTCCAGCCGGCGTACGGCCTCGCTCAGCCCCGACGCGCTCAAGCCCGTCACGCGTGCGGCGTCGCGGAATCCGCTGGCGCGCGCTACGGCCATGAACGCATTCAGATCACCCAGATCGGCTTGCATTGTTCGCCTTTTCGTACAACCCGTGCGGATTATGACGACTTATCGCGCAGACGGCCAATGCCTATGCTGGTCGCATTCATCGACAGGAGCACAGTCATGTCCGACATTCGTCACACCGCCACCTTCAGGCTCGGCAATCGCAACGTCAAACGAATCGGCTACGGCGCGATGCAACTCGCGGGGCCCGGTGTATTCGGCCCGCCGAAGGATCGCGACGCGGCATTGAACGTGTTGCGGGAAGCCGTCGCGTCCGGCGTCGACCATATCGACACCAGCGACTTCTACGGCCCGCACGTCACCAACCGGCTGATCCGCGATGCGTTGCATCCGTATCCCGACCATCTCGTGATCGTCACCAAGATCGGCGCGCGACGCGGCGACGACGCATCGTGGCTGCCCGCGTTCGCGCCCGACGAACTCGAACGGGCCGTGCACGACAACCTGCGCAACCTCGGACTCGATGCGCTCGACGTCGTCAACCTGCGCATCATGTTCGACGCACACGGGCCGGCCGAAGGGTCGATCGAAGCGCCGCTGAGCGCGCTCGCCGAACTGCAGCGGCGCGGGCTCGTCCGCCACGTCGGCCTGAGCAACGTCACGCCCGCGCAGGTCGAGCAAGGCCGGCGGATCTGCGACATCGTCTGCGTGCAGAACCACTACAACATCGCGCATCGCGGCGACGATGCGCTGATCGACACGCTTGCCCGTGACGGCATCGCCTACGTGCCGTACTTTCCGCTCGGCGGCTTCTCGCCGCTGCAGTCGTCGACGCTGTCCGGCGTGGCGGCGCGCGTTGGCGCGACGCCGATGCAGGTCGCGCTTGCGTGGCTGCTGCGCCGTGCACCGAACCTCCTGCTGATTCCCGGCACGTCGTCGGTCGCACATCTGCGCGAGAATCTCGCGGCGGCCGACCTCGATCTGCCGGAAGACGCACTCGCAGAACTCGACCGCATCGCCGACGCCAGCGCCGCCTGACGGACAGACGACCGCCGGCGGGCCAACGAAGCGCGGGCCCGCTGGCCGGTCAGGACACCGCCACGCCGGCCCGCTTCGGCACGCCGGTCACGATCGTCGCGACCGCGACGGCCAGCACGATGGCCGCGCCCACGAACACGCCGGCCGCGCCGTTCGCGTCGAACACGACGCCGCCGGCCGCCGCGCCCGTCGCGATCGCGAGCTGGATGGCCGCGACGATCAGCCCGCCCGCGCTCTCGGCCTCGTCGGGCACCGTGCGCGTGACCCACGTCGACCACGCGACGGGCACGCCGCCGAACGCCATCCCCCACAACGCGACGAGCACCGCGTCGATCATCGGCGCGCGGCCCAGCGCGACGAGCGCGATGCCGAGCACGACCATCAGCGCGGGCATCGCGATCAGCATCGGCCGCAGCCGGTGTTCGAGCACGCGGCCCGCGAGCGACGTGCCGACGAAGTTCGCGATCCCGTAGCCGAGCAGGATCGCCGACAGCCCGTTCACGCCGACGCCCGCAACCTGTTCGAGGAACGGCCGCAGATAGGTGAAGAACGCGAAATGCCCGGTGAACACGAGGATCGTCGCGAACATCCCGAGGCCAACGGTGGGCCGGCGCAGCACGTCGATCAGCGTGCGCAGCCGCGTCGTGCCGCTCGGCGGCATCGACGGCAGCGTCATGACCTGCGACACGAACGCGACGCCGCCGAGCACGGCTGCGATCAGGAACACGTTGCGCCAGCCGATCAGGTGGCCGAAGTAGCTGCCCATCGGCGCGGACGCGATCGTCGCGACCGCCACGCCGCTGAAGATGATCGACAGCGCGCGCGGCACCATCGACGTCGGCACGAGCCGCATCGCGGTGGCCGTTGCCATCGTCCAGAAGCCGCCGAGCGCGACGCCGAGCACGACGCGGCCGATCAGCAGCGTCGTCAGGCTGGTCGCGAACGCGACCGCGAGATTCGATGCGACGAGCAGCACCGAGAACACGAGCAGCACGCGCCGCCGGTCGATCGTGCGCGTCAGGGCCGAGATCAGCAGGCTCGTGACAAGCGCAACCGTCGCGGTGGCCGTGACGGCCTGCCCGGCCACGCCCTCGGTCACGCCGAGGCTGTCGGCCATCGGCGTCAGCAGGCTCGCGGGCAGGAATTCGGCCGTGACGAGCCCGAAGACGCCGAGCGTCATCGCGAATACCGCACCCCAGGCCGGTTCGCGGGGGGCTGCCGTCGAGGCAGTGGAGGAAATTCCGGGATTCATGCGTCGGTCCGTTGTCGTATAGGGAAAGTACCAATAACGCCGTATCGTAAGGAACGTCAGCAGGACGGTCTATGACGTACAATCCGCTCTTATTGATCGATCGTCCGAATCTCGTTATGTCCGAGCCCCTGCTTCCCCCCGTGCCCGACGTGCATGACCTCGTCAGCGAGCTGCTGCTGGGGATGCGCCTGAGCGGCGTCCAGTACCGCCGCATCCAGGTCGCGCGGCCGTTCGGGCTGAGCTTCGGCCAGGCGCCGGGCCGCGCGCAGTTCCATTTCGTCGGGCGCGGGCCCGTGCTGCTGCGCGACGCGTCCGGCGAAACGATGCGGCTCGAGGCCGGCGACGCAATCCTGCTGCCGCACGGCCGCATGCACGCGCTGGTGTCCGATCCGGATGCGCCGTGCCGCGAGATCAACGGTTTCGAAGTCGCGAAGATCTGCGATACGGTCGCGTCGGTGGCATCGACCGGCGCATCGCCCGCGTCCTGCGCGGCGACGGAACCGGGCGCAGGCGATGCGCTGATCTTCAGCGCATGCATGGAGCTCGATCTCGGCGGCATGCAGCCGCTGGTCGGCACGATGCCCGAGTTCATGCACGTTGGCACGCTGCTGGCGCGCTACCCGGAAATCCGCCCGATGCTCGACGCGATGGAGCGCGAATCCTGCTCGGCGCGCGCGGGCTTCGCGGGTATCCTCGCGCGGCTCGCGGATGTGGTCGCGGCGTTCATCGTGCGCGGCTGGGTCGAGTGCGGATGCGGCGACGCGACGGGCTGGGTGCAGGCGCTGCGCGAGCCGAGGCTCGGCCGCGCGATCGTTGCGCTGCATCGCGACCCGGGCCGCAACTGGAGCGTCGCGGAACTGGCCGCCGAAGCGGGCGTGTCGCGCTCGGTGTTCGCCGAGCGCTTTCTCGCGGCGACCGGCATGACGCCCGTGCGCTACCTGACCGAGTTGCGGATGCGGCTCGCCGCACAGTGGATCGCGCGCGACCACGAGTCGATCGAAGCCGTCGCGTACCGGCTCGGCTACGGCTCGCTCGCCGCGTTCAGCCGCGCGTTCAAGCGGGTGGTCGGAAAACCGCCGGGCGCCGTGCGCGCGGACGGCGAGGTGCGCGTCGAAGCGTAACGCGTCACGCCGATCGAGGCCCGCTTCGCTTCGGAATCGCGCGCGCCGGCGTCGCTCAAGTCGCTCAAGTCGCCGCCACGCGTGACGTCCTTCCGCGTTCAGCCGCTGCGCGCCTCGAGCGTGTCCACCAGTGCCATCGCGCACTGCACGGCAAGCGCCGCGCACGCTTGCGCATCCACGGCCGCGCCGCTCGCGACGGTGCCCTGCACGATCCGGCCCAGCAATTCCTTCGAGAGATCGGCGATCTCGTAGTCCCGTTCCGTCATGATTTCCCTCCTGTGCGTCGACCGATGGCGGCGACGCGCTTCACTGCCCTACCCGTTCAACGCCCTGTCGCCCGCACGACGATCTGCGCCTGCGTGTCGCGTTCGATGCGTTCGAGCGACGCGCGCAGCGCCGCGAAATCGTCGGGCGTGCACACCTGACGGCCGAAATCCGCCGTCATCCGCCGCGTGACCTGCACGACGCGCGCGGCCGCGTCGAACACATAATGCGACGTGAAATCGACGAAGCGGTCGTGCACGGCCGCATCGGCCGGCAGGTCGGTCACGACGACGTCGACCGGCAGCGCGATCTGGCCGGTCTCGTCGAACCTGCCGCCGATACAGCCCCACGGCTGCGTGCGCACGGGTTCGGCCAACCAGCCTTCGACCTGCGTCGCGATGCCGCCCGTGAGGCTCGACAGCGCGGGCAACGCGGTCGTGCCGTCGGGCCACACGAAATGATCGAGCGTGCCCGACACCGTCACGTCGAACGGCCCGTCGGTCACGCGCCGGTCGCTGGTCGACAGTTGCGCGCGGCCGCGCAAGCCGCTTTGCCGCAGGCGTTCGGTTGCGAGCTGCTCGATGCGGTCGTGCGTCGCGCGGCGAAACAGGTTGCGTTCGAGTTCGGCCGTCCAGCCGTCGTCCTCGATGTATGCATGAAAACGCGTGGCGTCGCGCTGCGCGGCGTCGATCTCGAGCCGCGCGATGCGACCACGCGGCTGCGTGGCCGGCGTGCGCGACAGCACGCCCGTGTCGACGAGCAGCGCCGGGCGATCCATCACGATCGGCGGCAGGTAGCCGAACGCGATGCCGGCCGTCGTCGTATCCGCATAGAGTGCGAGATCGGGCAGCCACGTGATCGCGTGATTGATCGCGCCGCCGCCGTAACCGGGCACGGACGGCAGCGTGTACACGGAACCGAGATTGATCAGCACCGGTTCGCTGCGGATGCCGACCGCCGCGAGCAGTGCGCCGAACAGCGCGACATGGTCCTTGCAGTCGCCGTAGCGGTTGCGCAGGATATCCGTCACGCGATGCGGCGCGGCGGCCGTTTCGCCCAAGAACAGCCCGACGTAGCGCACGTTCGCCTGCACCCAGTCGTACAGGATGCGCGCCTTGTCGCGCGGATCGGCGGCATCCGCGGTGAGCGCGCGCGCCAGCTGCATGACGGCCGGATCGTTCACGCTTGGGTCGACGGCCGCGTTGCGGTAGCGCTCGGCGAACGCCGCGTAGTCGGGCAGCGTCGACACGACGAGCCGGTCGCCGTAGGTCGGGTAGCCGACCGCGCCGTTCTCGATGCGGTCGTACGGGCCGTGCCGGTAGTCGAACTCGTAGCGCGTGCGGCCGTTCGCCGTCACCGGCGGCAGCGCGACGTAGCCGCGCGCGTCGGCGTACAGCGGCAGGTCGGCCGGCACGTCGAAGATCAGCCGCTGGCTGTCGACGGGATCGCGCGACGGCTCGACGTAGTAGCCGAAGTAGCCGCGATTGACGGGCTTCGTGCGCGTCTTGCGGAAGGCGACGCGCGTGCTCGACCCGGCTTCGACGCCGGGGAACACGACGGTGCGCAACAGCCCGTCCTGGAACGTCGGCGCGCCGGCCGAGCGCGGCTCCTGCACGTCGCGGATGCCGTCCGCGCCGACCGGATGCGCGACGCCGTCGCGATCGATCGTCTCGGCCGCGAGCAGGTCGACCTTCTCGAGATTCTTGTCGAACCACACGTAGCGCTGCGCGACCGCGTCGATGCCGATCGCGTTGTTCGCGCGCAGCGTCGCATCGTCGTGCTCGTCGAGCGAACCGTCGTGCTGGATCACGAACTCGTGGACATCGCTGACGAGCGTGACGGGCGCTTCGTCACCCGTGTCGCCCGTGTCGGCCATGGCCGCGCCTGCACCGAGCGCAGCGGCGCAGGCGAGCAGGCAGCCGGTCCATCCGGAAGGAAAACGCACCACGTCGAAGCTCTCCGCGCGTTCGTTGCTGGACGCCAGGGCCGCGCGCCGCGTGGCCGTCGTGCAACCCAGTGTGGGTGACGTGCCGGCGAGCGTCAAGCCGCGTGGCGGAAGGCCTGCCCGCGACGCGTCCGGCCCGCCGCAACGACGCCACCGGCTTCGCAACGCCGCCATGTCGCTCCAGTGCAACCCACTCCCCATGCGATCGATTTTTATATCATGTTGTGATATATAATTCAGGCAGGTCATACGTGCGTGCGACGTCGCCGGAACGAAGCTCCGCCGAACGCGACACGCCGACATGGGGAAGGAGACATCATGCTGATCAACAACGATTTCGAAATCGGGTACCTCGTGATCGCGTTCGCACTGCTGGGCGTGATCCTGTTCGGCGCGCTGCTGACGGCGCTGCATCTCGAACGGTGGCATCCTAAACTGGTCGGCGCCGCGATCGGCGCGCTGATCGGCATCGCGCTGATCGAAGCGATGCCGATACTGACGTGAACACGGCCCGGCGCCCATTCGTCCGATCAGCCGCTGCGTCGCCGCACACGTGCGCGGCGCGGGGTCGGAACGACCGGCGCCCGCCGGGGAGACCGTCATGGTATCGCCGCTCTGCCTGACCTATCGCCAGTGCGCGATCCGCGCGGTCGCGCTCGTCGACCCGGTGGCCGGCGAAGGGCTCGAACTCGGCGCGCTGTACCAGCCGCTCGCCGTCGTGATCTGGCGCGATGCGGGCGGATGCCACGAAGCGCACCTGCTCGATCCGAAGCATCACGTGTTCCGCAACGACGCGGACGCGGTCAGGATCTCGATCGCGCTGGCCAAGCGCTTCATCGACACGAAGCTCGCCGGCCCCTGCGTGCCCGGCGGCTGACGGCCGGTCGCGGCACACCTCGTCCCCATCCTGCCGGAGGTGACATGGAAAACGGTATTGTCCAGATCGTCGTGATGCTCGCGGTTCTCGTGTTCGCGGTGCTGTTTTTCGCTGCCCAACGCGGCCGCGATCGTACGCGCGACAGGTTGCTGCACCGCTCCGCACGACGCTCGTCACGCTCGCATACGCATCATCATCCGTAACCGCGCCGACGAGCGTGCCGCGCAAAAAAATCGGCCGACGGCATGCGCGTCGTTCGACGCGAGGCCGTCGGCCTTCCAGCGGAGGTCCGGTTCTGCGGGCGGCACGCGCGCGATGCGCGCCTACACGCCCCACATCACGTGCCGGCCCTGATCGTGAGCCGCACGCATCATGTCCAGCAGCGGCCACGCGCGCTGCGCGAGCCCGCTCGCATGCGGCGACGCGTCGTCGCGCAATGCCAGCGTCGAATGCTCGTGCGCGCGTTCCCGTGCCGCATCGTCCCTGATTGCCTGCTCGAGCCGCGCGATCGCGCCCGGCAGTTCGTCGGTGGCAATCACGCCGCGTACGTCGAGCCCCTTGCCGACCAGCCCCAGCAGATACTGCGCCAGATCGCGCAACATCACGATATCGGGTGCGGCGGAGGACCGAAACGTCACCAGCATCGTCATTTCCCCTTGTCGTCGCCGCGAACCCGTACGGCGCATCGCGCCGCCGGTCGCGGCGAGGCCTGTCGGCCATCCCGCTGCGCGTGATCG
This sequence comes from Burkholderia pyrrocinia, assembly GCF_003330765.1. Classification (NCBI taxonomy): domain Bacteria; kingdom Pseudomonadati; phylum Pseudomonadota; class Betaproteobacteria; order Burkholderiales; family Burkholderiaceae; genus Burkholderia; species Burkholderia pyrrocinia. The sequence goes on from NZ_CP024903.1 coordinate 2,636,335, forward strand.
CCGCCCCGTTCTTCTGAACCGGACGTTCGCCCGGCACGATGCGCGCGTCGCGCGGCCGGGTTCGTTTGCGGCGTAGAGGCCGGATGGCACGAAGGCCTGCTTTGATTTTATATCACATTGTGATGCATTCAAGCGTGCAGACCCTGAACGGCCGCAATCGTATGGCGAATCCGGCAATCGGCGCCGCGCGCGGCGCATGATGCGCGCCGTGCCGCTACCCGACATTCATCGGCAGCAGCACCATCTGCTTGCCCTCGACATGCAGGCGCGCCTGCAGCTCGACAGGCGTCTGGTTGTGCAGCCACGCGGTCAGGAAATTCACGCGCCGGAAAATCAGCTTGCTCGCGAAGCACACGGCGTTCGGATACGCGTCGAGTGTCGACGACGCGAGGTTCATGAATTCCACGACGGGATTCGTGCCGAACGCGATCCGGTAGTCGGCCGCGATGCCGTTGCGCCGGCAATGCGCGACGTAGTAGTCGAGTGCTTCGGTGATCGTGCCGCGCAGCCGTTCGAGATGCTCGTGCCCGTCATACGCCTTCGCATCGACTTCGCCCACCGCGAGGAAGATCACGTTGCGGAAATGCCCGGGAAACAGCCGGTTCACCCACAGCAGCGCGTGCATGCTCGCGCCGCGATGCTTGCCGACCAGCAGCACGGCCGTCGGTTGCGACGGATCGGGCTGGCCCGGCGCGCTCGCCTCGTCGACTTCGGGCGGCTGCCCGGAGAACAGCGCATCTTCCTTCGCGAGCTGCGTGCGCGTGTACGCATAGTGGCGGTTGATCACGAAGCACAGCGCGATCACCGCGCTCGTCACGAGCACCGTGAGCCAGCCGCCCGCCGTGAACTTCTCGACCAGCGTGATGACGAGCACGGTCGCCGTCACGCTCAGCCCGAGCGCCGACAGGAAGAAGTGCTTGAACCAGCCGCGCTCGCTGCGATGGCGCCACCAGTACGTGCACATCCCGAGCAGCGACATGCTGAACGTGAGGAACACGTTGATGCTGTACAGCACGACGAGCACGTCGACGTTGCCGTGCGTCCACAGCAGGATCAGCAGGCTCGACAGGCCGACGACGATGATGCCGTTCTGCCGCACGAGGCGCGTCGACAGGTCGCGGAAATGGCGCGGCACCCACGAATCCGACGCCATGTTCGACAGCACGGCCGGGCCGTCGAGAAAGCCCGTCTGCGCGCCGACCAGCAGCAGCCCGGCCTCGAACGCGAGCACGGCCGCGAGCAAGGCGTGACGCGCGAACGCCGAGCCGAGCCCGAGATGGTCGATCACGCTGCCGAACACGACCGCGTTGAGCGTTTCGCCTTCGACGGGCCGCGCGTTCCACAGCATGTACAGCAGGATGATGCCGCCGGCCGTGAACGCGAGCGACGTCGACATGTACCACATCGTCACCTTGCCGTTCGGCACGCGCGGATCGGCCAGCATGTTCACGTTGTTCGACACGGCCTCGAGGCCCGTATAGGTACCGCCGCCCAGCGAGAACGCGCGCATCAGCAACGCGAGCATCACGAATACGCCGAGCGACTGCGACATCCCGTGCGCTTCGTGCACGGCGTCGGGCACGATCATCGCCAGGTTGCTGCCGTGCACGGCGACGCCATACACGATCAGCCCGAAGTGCAGGATCACGAAGCCGATGAAGATCGGCAGCAGCACCATGATCGATTCGCGCATCCCGCGGAAGTTGAGCCCCGTCATCAGCAGGATCAGCACGATCTCGGCCGTGAGCTTGAACACCTGCGCGCTGACCGGCAGCAGGCTGAAGAACGCATCGACGCCGCTCGCGAGCGAGGTCGCGACGGTCAGCACGTAGTCGACCAGCAGCGCCGCGCCCGACACGAGCCCCGGCTTCGACCCGAGCAGCGAGGTCGCGACGCGGTAGCCGCCGCCGCCCGTCGGGAACAGCTCGATCACCTGGTTGTAGCCGAGCGCGATGATGAACACGGTCGCCGCGGTCGCGAGCGCGAGGAACAGCGCGAGCGGCGTGTGGTGCGCCAGCGCGAGGAACGCCTCCTCCGGGCCGTAACACGACGACGACAGGCCGTCGGCGCCGAGCCCGACCCAGGCCAGCAACGGCGTCACGGCGATCGCATGGCGCGTGCGCGGATCGAGCGGGTCCAGCGGCTTGCCGACGAGCAACTGCCACACCTTCTCGAATGCGGTCATGGTCCCCTCCCGGAATTCCGGGCGCGTCGGCGCAATCCTCTAAAGCTAATCGACGCGCAGGCGCGGCGCCAGTCCGCACATTCCATAGGAGCCGTCCGGCGGCCCGGCGCCGCTTTCAGCGTGTAAGCGGATGCGAATGGCCGCGGCGGCACGCCGGGTCAGCCGTTTGCACGCGTTCGCGCAGGGCGGCGAACCCGCCCCGGCCTGCTTCCGGCCCGCTCCCCGCCCGCCTTCCCGCCCGTATCGGCCGCGCCCGGCGCGCCGGCCGCCGCCTCCCGATACCCGCCCCCCCGTCGCCGCCCGCCCCGTCCGCATGGACGCGATCGGCGCCCGCGTTCCGGTCGTGCGTTGTTCCCCGCAATTCGACATTTGTGTGCGCGCAACAATGGCGATGCCTCGCGCCCGGCGCCCGGCGGGCAACCCGACTCCCGCATGGCGCCTGGTGCGACGGCCGTCAAAAACCACAACTCTCGAGGACATACCATGCAACTCCAATCCCATCCGGCGTGCCGTCCGTTTTATGAAGCCGGCGAACTGACGCAACTGACTGCCTTTTACGAAGAAGGCCGCAACGTCATGTGGATGATGCTGCGATCGGAGCCGCGGCCGTGCTTCAACCAGCAACTCGTCACCGACATCATCCATCTCGCGCGCGTCGCACGCGACTCGGGCCTGCCGTTCGACTTCTGGGTGACGGGCTCGCTCGTCCCCGAGTTGTTCAACGTCGGCGGCGACCTGAGCTTCTTCGTCGACGCGATCCGCAGCGGCCGGCGCGACCAACTGATGGCCTATGCGCGCTCCTGCATCGACGGCGTATACGAGATCTACACGGGCTTCGGCACCGGGGCGATCTCGATCGCGATGGTCGAGGGCAGCGCGCTCGGCGGCGGCTTCGAGGCCGCGCTCGCGCATCACTACATGCTCGCGCAGAAGGGCGTGAAGCTCGGGTTCCCCGAGATCGCGTTCAACCTGTTCCCGGGCATGGGCGGCTATTCGCTGGTTGCGCGCAAGGCGGACCGCGGCCTCGCGGAATCGCTGATCGCGACCGGCGAAACGCATGCGGCCGAGTGGTACGAGGACTGCGGGCTGATCGACCAGACGTTCGACGCCGGTGACGCGTATCTCGCGACGCGCACCTTCATCGACGTGACGAAGCCGAAGCTGAACGGCGTGCGCGCGATGCTGCGCGCACGCGAGCGCGTGTTCCAGCTGACGCGCTCGGAGCTGATGGACATCACGGAAGCGTGGGTGCAGGCGGCGTTCACGATCGAGTCGAAGGACCTCGCGTACATGGAACGCCTCGTGATGCTGCAGAACCGGCGCGTGTCGAAGCTGCGCACGGTGTAATGCGACCGGCGCCGCCGCTTGCCGGCGGCGCCCCGCGCGGGAACGAAGCTCAGGCGATCAGCCTGAGCTTTCTCGTCTCCGCGAGCCACGCCTCGAATGCCTGGGCCGGCATCGGGCGCGCGTAGTAGTAGCCCTGCGCGTGGTCGACGTCGAGCTGTTTGAGGAAGTCGGCTTCCGCATGCGTTTCGACGCCTTCGGCGACCACCGAGAAATTCAGCGCCTTCGCGAGCGACACGACCGAGCGCACCAGCGCCTGCGAGCGCGGATTGCGGTCGATGCCCGTGATGAAGCTGCGGTCGAGCTTGATCGCGTCGAGCGGCAGGCGCGACAACTGCGACAGCGACGAATAGCCGGTGCCGAAATCGTCGAGATGGATCTCCGCGCCGAGCTGGCGGAACTGCCGCATCAGCCCGTTGGCCGCATCCTCGTCCTCGATGAAGCAGCTCTCGGTCAGCTCGATGTCGAGCAGGCCGGGCTTCAGCCCCGCGCTGTCGAGAATCGATGCGAGCTGGTGCACGATGTTCATGTCCTGCAACTGCCGCGCGGACATGTTCACCGCGATCCGGATGCCGAGCCCCTTCGCCTTCCACGCGGCGGCCTGCGCGGCCGCGGTACGCATCACCCAGCGCCCGAGCGGTGCGATCAGGCCCGACTCCTCCGCGAAACGGATGAACTCGACCGGCGCGACCAGCCCGCGATCGGGCGACTGCCAGCGGATCAGCGCCTCGACGCCGTGCACGTCGCCCGTGGCGATATCGACGACCGGCTGGTAGTGCAGCACGAACTGCTCTTCCTCGAGCGCCTTGCGCAGGTTCGTGTCGAGCCACATGTACTTCGCGACCTTCTGGTTCATCTCCAGCGAGAACACGCGGTACGTATGCTTGCCTTCTTCCTTCGCGACGTACATCGCGGTGTCCGCGCTGCGGATCAGCGTCTCGAGCGAATCGCCGTGCTGCGGATGCATCGCGATGCCGATCGAGCAGCTCGTGTAGACCTCCATCAGCCCGAGGTGAATCGGCGTGCGCAGCCGTTCGAGGATGATCTGCGCGGTCGCTTCGAGCAGCGGCCGCGTACCGTGCTCGAACAGCACGAGGAATTCATCGCCGCCGAGCCGCGCGAGCGTCGCGCCGGACGACAGGCAGCCGCTGATGATCGTCGACACGTCCTGCAGCAGCCGGTCGCCGGTGATGTGCCCGTAGTGATCGTTGACGCGCTTGAAGTTGTCGAGATCGAGGAACAGGATGCCGACCTGGCCGTGCGACTCGGCACTCTCCGCGGCGATCGCCGCGTGGATGCGCTCGCTGATCGCATGGCGGTTCGGCAGCCCGGTGAGCACGTCGGTGTTCGCGAGCTCGATGAGCCGCTGCTGCGCGTTGCGTTCCTCGGTGACGTCGATGCCCGAGCAGATCAGGAACTGCTCCTCGACGCCGCTGCCGCTCTGCACGAACTTGTTGCGGAACTGGAACAGGCGCGGCCCGTTGACCGTGTTGATGTAGCGCTCGACCGCGAACGAGTGGTTGCTCGCGAAAAAGCCGGTGATGTTGCTGCGCGACTGCGCGCCCTGCTCGGCGCTCATGAACAGCTCGAACGCGCTGCGGCCGATCACGTCGACCTCGCGCTTGCCCGTCACTTCCTCGCACAGGCGGTTGAAGCGCTGCACCATCCCGTTGCGGTCGAGGATCACGACGAGCGAATTCACTTCGGACACGACCTGCTCGGCGAACGAGAGCCCGTGCGCGAGATCGCCCGCGACGGACACGGCATCGGAATAGGCGCAGGCCGTGCCGGCCCAGTTGGACGTGTCGACCTTCTTGCCGACGAGATGGAGGCTGACCGAATGGCCGAACAGCGCGATCTCGAGCACGAGGTGCGACGTGACGCCCGTCAGCGCGCGGATGCGCGCGGCCTGCTCGACCGTCAGCGCAACGGCGACGTTGGTCAGGCCGCGGACGGCGGCCAGTTCGAGCGCATTGCTGTCACTGCCGAGACGCCAGCAGGGGCTGCGCGTACCGACATGCGCCTCGAGCACCGCGCTATCGTTTTCGTCATCCATGGACACGCCCCGATCCAGAAAAAACGCACAGTGTAGACGGAGGCGAACTGGCCGACCGCCTTCCCGGGCCGCGCAGCGCGCGTTCCCGGCACGGCAGTCGTGATTGCCGTGACAGCGGCCCGCGTCCCGTACTTGTTTCCAACCAATGCGACCCGGCGTTCACGCGTGATGCGCGCAGGTTCTGCCTAACGAACGATGAGAGCCATCTTATCAAATGACGAACAGGATTGGCACTCACATTTGGAGCAGAGTGTCAAGGAATCGGAACTCGATTGGCAAGCCGGATTTTTCATGATTGGCGCCATGCGCAAGCGCCGGTGCGGCGCCGCGCAACGGGGCCGGCTAGACGGGCTGAGCGCCCCGCCGGGCGGGCGTTTGCGGTCGATTCCAGAAGATCGGGACCAAGACATTGCAGAACCGTGGCGGCAGGGTCGGATCGCATTCTGGCCACGCGACTTTCGGCCATTTTTGATTCCGTTCGTGCGTGAATGCGTAGTTTTATCCCACAGTTCGTTGCAATTTCGTCAGCCCACCGGCGCGGCCCCCCCGCGCCGGTTGCGCGGCTCAGCCCGCCGCGCCGTAACCGCCGCCGCCCGGCGTTTCGACGACGAACACGTCGCCCGGCGCCATCTGCGCGCGGCCGATATGGTCGAGTGCCTCGACCGAGCCGTCCGCGCGCTCGATCGTGTTGCGGCCGAGCGCGCCGGCTTCGCCGCCCGCCGCGCCGAACGGCGCGTGGATCCGGTTGTTCGACAGGATCGACGCGGTCATCGGCTCGAGGAAGCGGATCCGCCGCACCGCGCCGTCGCCGCCGCGCCAGCGCCCGCCGCCGCCCGACCCGGCGCGGATCCGGTGCGAATCGAGCCGCACCGGATAGCGCCATTCGAGCACCTCCGGATCGGTGAGCCGCGAGTTCGTCATGTGCGTCTGCACCGCACCGACACCCGCGAACCCGTCGCCCGCGCCGCTGCCGCCCGCAATCGTCTCGTAATACTGGTACTGAGCGTTGCCGAATGTGAAATTATTCATCGTGCCCTGGCTCGACGCGACGCAGCCGAGCGCGCCGTACAGCGCATTGGTGATCGCCGACGACGTCTCGACGTTGCCCGACACGACCGCCGCCGGATACTCGGGGTTAAGCATCGAGCGCGCGGGCACGATCACCGTGAGCGGCTTCAGGCAGCCGGCGTTCAGCGGGATGTCGTCGCCGACGAGCGTGCGGAACACGTACAGCACGGCGGCCATGCAGACGGCCTTCGGCGCGTTGAAGTTGTTGTCGAGCTGCGCGGACGTGCCGGTGAAGTCGATCTCCGCGCGCCGCGCCGCACGATCGACGCGGATCGCGACGCGAATCTCGGCGCCGTTGTCGAGCGGGTAGCGGTACGCGCCGTCCTGCAGCGCGCCGATCACGCGCCGCACGGCTTCTTCCGCGTTGTCCTGCACGTGCCCCATGAACGCGAGCACGACGTCGCGGCCGAACTGCGCGACCATCCGGCGCAATTCGTCGACGCCCTTCTGGTTCGCGGCGACCTGCGCGCGCAGGTCGGCCATGTTCTGCTCGACGTTGCGCGCCGGGTAGCGGCCCGACGCCAGCAGCGCGCGCGTGTCGGCATCGCGCAGCACACCCGCCGACACGAGCTGCCAGTTGTCGATCAGCACGCCCTCCTCGTCGATATGGGTCGAATCGGGCGGCATCGAGCCCGGCGTCGTGCCGCCGATGTCCGCATGGTGGCCGCGCGAGCCGACGTAGAACAGCGGTTCCACCGCGCCGTCCGCGAACACCGGCGTGATGACCGTCACGTCCGGCAGGTGCGTGCCGCCGTGATACGGGTCGTTCAGCATGAAGACGTCGCCGTCGCGCATGCGGCCGCGGTTGCGCTCGATCACCGTGCGGATGCTCTCGCCCATCGAGCCGAGGTGCACGGGCATGTGCGGCGCATTGGCGATCAGGTTGCCGTCGCCGTCGAAGATCGCGCACGAGAAGTCGAGCCGCTCCTTGATGTTCACCGAGTACGCGGTGTTCTGCAGCCGCAGCCCCATTTGCTCGGCGATCGACATGAACAGGTTGTTGAAGATCTCGAGCCGCACGGGATCGGCGTCGGTGCCGAGCGAGCGGCGCGTCGGCAGCGGCGTCGTGCGCGTCAGCACGAGGTTGCCCTGCGCGGTCATCCGCGCGCGCCAGCCGGGCTCGACGACGGTCGTGCCATTGCGTTCGGCGACGATCGCCGGGCCGTCGATCGCGTCGCCGGCCAGCAGCGTGTCGCGCACGTAGAGCGCCGCATCGTGCCACTGGCCGCCGGAATAAAAGCGCACGGCGGAATCGGCGCGCGGCGCGCCGCCGTCATCCGCTCCGCGTGGCGCGAGCGGTGCGATTTCCACCGGCGCGTCGGAGCGGCCGATCGCCTCGACCGAGGCCAGCTCGGCGACGAGCGGCGTGCCGGGCATCAGGAACGCGTAGCGCTGCCGGTACGCGGCCTCGAACGCCTGCTGCATCGCGTCGACGCTGCCGGCCGGCACGTCGAGCGCCGAATCGGTGCCCTGGTAGCGCAGGTGCACGCGCCGCTCGGTCGCGATCCGCTCCGCCGGCACGCCCTGTTCGAGCAGCGCGCCGACGGCCTCGTCGGCCAGCCGGTCGAGCGCCGCGTTCAGCGCCGGCAGCGATGTGTCGGACAGCACGGCTTCGACCGCGCGCTCGCGCATCGCGGTCTGGTCGGCGAGGCCCATCCCGTACGCGGACAGCACGCCCGCGAGCGGATGCGCGAACACCTGCGTCATCCCGAGCGCGTCGGCCACGCCGCACGCGTGCTGGCCGCCCGCACCGCCGAACGTCGTCAGCACGTAGCGCGACACGTCGTGGCCGCGCTGCACGGAAATCTTCTTGATCGCGTTCGCCATGCTGCCGATCGCGATTTCCAGAAAGCCTTCGGCGAGCGCCTCGGGCGTCTCGCGCCGCCCGGTCGCCGTCTGGATTTCATCGGCGAGCGCTGCGAACTTCGCGACCACGCCGTCGCGGTCGAGCGGTTGGTCCGCATGCGGGCCGAACACGCGCGGGAAATGATCGGGCTGGATCTTGCCGAGCATCACGTTGCAGTCGGTCACCGTCAGCGGGCCGCCGCGCCGGTAGGCAGCCGGCCCCGGGTTCGCGCCGGCCGATTCGGGCCCGACGCGCAGCCGTGCGCCGTCGAAGCCGAGCACCGAGCCGCCGCCCGCGGCGACCGTGTGGATGCTCATCATCGGCGCGCGCATCCGCACGCCGGCCACCTGCGTCTCGAACACGCGCTCGAACTCGCCGTTGTAGTGCGACACGTCGGTCGACGTGCCGCCCATGTCGAAGCCGATCACCTGCGCGAAGCCGGCCGCGCGCGCGGCGCGCACCATCCCGACGATGCCGCCCGCCGGGCCCGACAGGATCGCGTCCTTGCCCTGGAACGCGTCGGCGCGCGTCAGCCCGCCGCTGCTCTGCATGAACTGCAGGTTCACGCCCGGCATCTCGTGCGCGACCTGCTCGACATAACGACGCAGGATCGGCGACAGGTACGCGTCGACGACGGTCGTATCGCCGCGCGACACCATCTTCATCAGCGGCGACACCTCGTGCGACACCGACACCTGCGTGAAGCCGATGCGGCGCGCGAGTTCGGCGAGCGCGCGTTCGTGCGCGGTATGGCGATAGCCGTGGATCAGCACGATCGCGAGCGAGCGCACGCCCGAGTCGAACACGCGGCGCAGCGACGCTTCGGCGCCCGCCGCATCGAGCGCCACGACGACGTCGCCGTGCGCGCCGATGCGTTCGTCGATCTCGACGACCGTCTCGTACAGCGCATCGGGCAGCACGATGTCGAGATCGAACAGGCGCGGCCGGTTCTGGTACGCGATGCGCAGCACGTCGCGAAAGCCGCGCGTCGTCGCGAGCGCGGTGCGCTCGCCCTTGCGTTCGAGCAGCGCGTTGGTCGCGACCGTCGTGCCCATCTTCACCATGTCGACGCGCGCGGGCGTGATCGGCTCGCCGTCGGCGAGGCCGAGCAGGTGACGGATGCCGGCCACGGCCGCGTCGCGGTACTGCTCGGGATTCTCCGACAGCAGCTTGTGCGTGACGAGCGTGCCGTCGGGCCGGCGCGCGACGATGTCGGTGAACGTGCCGCCGCGGTCGATCCAGAATTGCCAGCGTGCGGCGTCGGAGGAAACGGGGGAAGTCTGTCGGTCAGTCATGATGTCGGGTCGATGCGTCGTTGAATCGAAGGACGAGCGCCGCCGCACGGCGCGCGTCGCGCGCCGTGTCACGGGTCGATGAAAAGGGGAGAAAACGAAGGGCGGGCCGCGCTGCCGCTTACGCGGCGTCGAGTTCGCGGCCGCGCGTCTCGGGCAGCGTCAGCGCGGCGACGATCACCACGCCGTACGCGGCGACCGCGAAGATCCCGATGCTCGTGCCGAGCCCGTACTGCTTCGACAGCGCGCCGATCAGGAACGGGAACAGTGCGCCGATCGCGCGGCCCACGTTGTAGCAGAAGCCCTGGCCGGAGCCGCGCACGCGGGTCGGGAACAGTTCGGTGAGGAACGCGCCCATCCCCGAGAAGATGCCCGATGCGAAGAAGCCGAGCGGGAAGCCGAGCCACAGCATCGACGCATTGGTCAGGTTCAGCGACGTGTACGCGAATGCGATCACCATCGAGCCGACCGCGAACAGGATGAAGTTCGGCTTGCGGCCGAGGCGGTCGGTCAGGTACGCGCTCGTCAGGTAGCCGACCCACGAGCCGAAGATGATCATCGCGAGATAGCCGCCGGTGCCCATCACGGTCAGGTGCCGCTCGGTCTTCAGGAAGGTCGGCAGCCACGTCGTGATCGCGTAGTAGCCGCCCTGCGCGCCGGTCGTCAGCAGCGCCGCGCGCAGCGTCGTCGTGATCAGCTTCGGCGCGAAGATCTCGGTGAGGCGCGGCGCATCGGCCACTTGCGCCTGCGCGGCCTTCTCCTTCTCGTAGACGTCCGGCTCCTTCACGTAGCGGCGGATCGCGACGACCAGCAGCGCGGGCGCGAGCCCGACGAGGAACAGCGCGCGCCATGCCTGCTCGGCCGGCAGCACCGAGAACAGCAGCGCATACAGCAGCGCGCACAGCCCCCAGCCGATCGCCCAGCCCGACTGCACGAGGCCGACCGCCTTGCCGCGGTCGCGCGCGCGGATCACTTCGCCGATCAGCACCGCGCCGGCCGTCCATTCGCCGCCGAAGCCGAAGCCCATCAGCGCGCGCGCCGCGAGCAGCTGGTGGTAACTCTGTGCCAGCCCGCACAGCGCGGTGAACACGGCGAACCACAGCACGGTGAGCTGCAGCGTGCGCACGCGGCCGATCCGGTCGGACAGGATGCCCGCCATCCAGCCGCCGAGCGCCGACGCGAGCAGCGTGATCGTGCCGATGAAGCCCGCGTCCGCGAACGAGATGCCCCAGGTCGCGACGAGCGTCGGGATCACGAACGACAGCATCTGCGTGTCCATCCCGTCGAGCATGTAGCCCACCTTGCAGCTCCAGAACGCGCGGCGCTCGCGTGGCTGCGCGTCGCCGTACCACGAGAACAGGCCGTTGCGCTCGGGGCTCGCGGGCTCGGCGGCGGGTGCCGCGAGGGTCTTGCTTTCCATGGTGGTGCTCCTGTCGTTATGCGCCGTCAAATGAGTGTCGTGCGTGCGTCGCCGTCATCCCGGGTCAGAACACGGCCAGCGACGCGTTCGTGATGTCGGTCATCAGCATGTGGCCGGGCGTATGCGCGATCGCAATCGGCAGCTTCGCGTCCATCAGCGCGGTTTGCGGCGTCACGCCGCAGGCCCAGAACACCGGCAGCTCGCCGTCGCGGATCGTTACCGCGTCGCCGAATTCGGGCGCGTTCAAATCCGCGATGCCCAGTTCCTGCGGGTGGCCGATATGGATCGGCGCGCCGTGCACGCCCGGAAACCGGCTCGTGATCTGGACCGCGCGGATCGCGTCGGCGCCGCGCATCGGCCGCATCGACACGACGAGCTGGCCGCCGAAGATCCCCGCGCGGCGGTTCGCGATCGACGTGCGGTACATCGGCACGTTGCGCCCCTCCTCGACGTGACGCAAGCCGATCCCTTCGCGCGCCAGCATGTCCTCGAACGAGAACGAGCAGCCGATCGCGAACACGACGAGATCGTCGCGCCACAGCGCTTCCAGCGACTCGACGCACTCGGTCAGGCGGCCATCGCGGTAAACGTTGTAGCTCGGCACGTCGGTGCGGATGTCGAGATCCTCGCCGAGCGCGTCGAGCCGGAACGCACCCGGTTCGCCGACGCCGAGCAGCGGGCACGCTTTCGGGTTCGCCTGGCAGAAGCGCAGGAAATCGTGCGCGTACGCGTCGGGCAGGATTGCGAGGTTCGCTTGCGCGAACGGGCCGCAATGGCCTGCGGTCGGGCCGCGGAACGCGCCGTGGCGCACGGACTGGCGGAATTCGGAAGGCGTCATGGTATTCAGTCGCAGATCGGGAGGTCGTCGGGATGACGGTGTTGCGTCATCGGATACGGCGAAGAATAGAAAAGAAAAAATTTTGTCGCCAACGAGTTTTTTTGCGCTTCGTGTATAGAATTTCTTAACGGATCTCGGGGTTTTCCCCGGTCCCGTTCACTTTTCCTCACCGGCAAGCTGCGCTTCCACCGTCCGACCGACCGCCATGAACACGCGTTTTCTCGAAACCTTCGTCACGCTCGCGAAGCTGCGCAACTTCCGCACGACGGCCGCCGCGCTGCATGCGACGCCGGCCGCGATCTCGCAGCGCCTGAAGGCGCTCGAGGACGAGCTGCAAACCGTGCTCGTCGACCGCGACAGCCGCGAATTCCGGCTCACGCCCAACGGCGAGTACCTGCTCGGTTATGCGAAAGCGGTGGTCGAGGCGACGCAGGAGCTGCAGGCCGCCGCGTCCGGCGAGAGCGCGCTGCGCGGCAAGCTGCGGCTGGGCGTGATCGAGACCGTCGTGCATAGCTGGTTGCCGCACTACCTGCGCCGCCTCGCGGCCGACTATCCGCAGCTCGAAATCGACCTGACCGTCGACGTCAGCGTGGTGCTGCAGCGCCGGCTGATGGCCGGCGAGCTCGACCTGATCATCCGCGTCGAAGGCAGCGACGAGGCGTCTGTCGTCTGCGACGCGCTCGCGAACTATCCGGTGCGCTGGATCGCGCGGGCCGGGCTGCTGCCGAACACGCGCACGGGTCTCGCGCGGCAGGTGCTGCGCCAGCCGATCCTGACCTACGGGCGCGGCACCGCGCCCCACCGCGCGCTCGAGGATATCGTCCGCACGCTCGCCCACGCGCACGGCGTGCCGCTGTCGGAAACACGCATCACCGGGTCGCCGTCGATCTCGGTGATCGTGCAGCTCGTGCGCGACGGCTTCGGCGTCGCCGCGATTCCAGTGCTGTTCGTCGATGCGCTGATCGAGAGCGGCGAAGTCGTCGAACTGCCGCTGCAGCCGTCGCCGCCGTCGATCGTCGTGTCGATGTCGCGGCGCGCGGACGCGCCGAGGTTCGTGCACGGCGCGTCGATCGCCGCGCGGGCCGCGTGTCACGAGTACTGCGAGAAGAGCAAGCGGCTGCTGGTCGAGGCGCTTTGAAGGGGTGATGTGTGCGTGAGGTGTTTGCGGCGGGGACGCGCAGACGTCGATCCAGAACGCGATGTTCCCGATCTGGGAGCGCGTGGCGCAAGCGGAGTCGAAAGACGGCGGAGCGCAACGCGCCGACTGAACGCGTGCCACGATAAGCCTGGGAGGCGCGACCGCCAAAACGCGCGGCCGCGCCTCCCGTGCCCGGCATCAGCCGGGCATCGCCTGCATCAGTGCGACCGGCCCGTTTCGGTGCCCGGTGCGAACGAGATGCCGCGCAGCACTTCCGCAAACTTCGCCGTCCGCAGCACGGCGAATTGCTCGTGCGCAGCCGTCGCCGCGCTCGTGTTCCGGAGCACGTCGCGCACCGCAACCAGCCGGTTCGGGTCGGCGCCGACATCGCCGTTGCCGCTGACCGTCGACGTGATCGCCCAGATCGTCACCGTGCCGTCAGGTTCGACGCGGCCCGTCAGGTTGCGCAGGCCGGCCGTCGCCGGCGCCCACGGCAGCCCCGTCGCGGCATTGTTGCCCACCGGATAGCCGGCGACCGAATACGGCTGGCCGAGGTTCAGCCCGTTCTGCAGCGTGTACGCAAGCTTCCACTGCTTCGCGCTCGCGTCGTACACCCACTTCTGCAGGCCGGCGCCCGTCTGTGCGGCCGCGTGCGTGTACAGGTCCTGGCCGCCCGTGTAACCGTCGCCTTCGTCCGCAACATACAGCGTGTTCGCGTCGGCGAACCACATTCCGAACGGGTAGGACAGCGTCGTCGCGGTCTTGTTCGGCGTGGACGGGAAGCCGGCCAGCACGCACATGTTGCTCGGCAGGCCCGTCGTCTGCAGCGTGGCCGCGTTGTACGCGAGCGGCGCCGTCGGCAGCGCGGCCTTCGGCGACGGCACGCCGACGCCCGACGGGCACGCCGCGCCGGTCGTATCGACGAAGTACACGGTATTCACGCCGTTGCTGCCGCTGCCCTTCGTGTAGTACACGACGTTGTCGTGCACCGCGATGCCGCGGAAGTTGTCGTCCTTGCCGATCTTGTCGGCCTTCGCGCCGAGTTCGGTGACCGAGAAGCTCGCGAGCGGCGTCGGCGTGCCCGGATCCTGCTGCGCTTCATGGTGCTTCGCCGCATCGATGAATTGCGCGCCCGCGCCGAGGATCACGCCGTCGGGCTGCGGATTCGCGCCGTTGCCGGCATTGCCCGACGTGTAGTAGATCTCCCGGCCGTCGCGGTTGTTCAGGATCGCGGCGCGACCGTTGTTGCCGCTGTACGCATTCGTCTCGGTGAAACGGAAATGCCCGTGACGGTCGACGCGCGCGATCGCGCGATAGAAGTTCTGCCCGTCCGGGTTCGTCGTATCGACCGCGGCCGGCGTGTTCGAGTTCGACACGTCGATCATGTTGACCGGCGCGACGTAACCCATGAACGTCAGGTAGTTGCCGTCGGCGGACAGGTGCAGACCGAGTTCGGACTTCGAGCTGAAGCTCGTCACGAGCTGGTCGTGCGCGACGCCCTTCTGCAGGCTGTTCGGCACTTCGAGCGTGCTGACGACGCCGCCCGCCGGCGTGATCTGGTCGAGGAAGATGCGCGACGTGATGCCGAAGCTGCCGTCGTAGCGATCGTTGTTCCACACGTACGGATAGGTGCCGTCGTTCGTCGCGCCGGAAGCCGCACCGCAACCGCCGGTGGTTTTCGCGCAGTTCGGCGGCAGGATCGCGCCGGGCTGGACGTTGCTCGACACGTTGTCGTAGACGCTGCGGCTGAGCACCAGGAAGCCCGGCACGAAACCCGGCGCAAAACGGCTTTCATCGCCGTTGTCATGCGAGGCGGCCTGCGCGCCAATGCTCGCGGCAATCAGCGTCAGTGCGACGACAGGAACGGTACGATCGCGCAGCGCGCGGCGGCGCTTCGCGGACAAGGCGAAATTCGGCATGGACAAGGCTCCGTACGACATCGAATGGGGATGTTTTTGTGGACAAACTGACGACGTGAAGCCCCGCCACCTTAGCCATGCTTGATGAAGAATTGATTGCACGCGATGCCGCCAAAACCCGCACACGAATGCGGGCCGCCGGGCGCGGCCTCCTGTTATTTATTCGTAATTCGAACGAAATGAATCAGACAGCAAGTCACGCGGACTGTCCCGCATGCGGCTGCGCCAGCTTGCCGTCGCCGTACTCGCGGAGCACCTTCGAGATCACGACGCGATAGCCGTCCAGCCAGCGCGCCTGCTTCGCCTTCGCTTCGAGATGCGCGGGATGCTGCATCAATTGCTGCAGCGCCGCCTCGGATTCCCAGTAGTAGACGTTCTGGATCAGCCCCGCTTCGGCGTTCTCCCACGTTTCCTCGCCGAGATAGCCGGGCGTCGCGCGCGCCATGTCGGCGATCTGCCGGTCGAGCCGGTGGAATTCGTCGTCGTACTGTCCGGCACGGAAACTGAAGGTCGACGCGTACATGCACGCTCCATCGAAGGCGGTTGAAAGGCGCCAAGTGTAAGGCACGCGCGACGTGCCGCGATCGTCACGCGGCGAGCGTATCGGCGTCGGGCCCGCCGTCGGCGCGTCGGCGCGCGAGCGCCGCTTCGATGCTCGCGCCGATCAACGCACCTGATCGTCGATGAAGTCGATGCACGGCACGCGCGAATGCGCGGAAACCGGCGCTACGGCGAGCAGGACGGGCACACGGCGGATCGTCAGCGCGCCGACGAAGCGGCGCCGATGCTGGAACAGTTCACGCAACGACAGCGTCGGCGCGCTGTTGCAGCAGCGTCCACATACGTTGCACGCAAGCAGGTACGTGTCTACCACGGCCGCCGCACCGAATCCTGATAGCGCGTGAGGATGAAGCGCGCGACGTCGTCCGAGTGATACGCGGCGACGAGTTGCGTCACCCACGGTTTCGCACGATCGGCGTTGCGCACCGTCAACACGTTCGCATACGGCGAGCGAGCGTCCTCGATGCCGATGCTGTCGCGCGCGGGCTGCAGCCCGGCGCGGGTGGCATCGTCGCTGTCGATCGCGACGAACGCAGCCGTGTCGAGCGCGGCGTAGAGCCGGTCGTGGCGCAATGCGACGAGCTTCAGCCCGAGCCGGTTGCCGGTCACGTCGCGCAGCGTCGCATGCAGGCCGGCCTGCTCGCGCAGCGTCACCAGCGTGTCGTTCTGCAGCAGCACGAGCGCGCGCGCCATCCCGCGCGGATCGGCGGGAATCGCGACCGTCGCGCCGGGCTGCAATTCGTTCAGGTTTTTCAGCTTGCGCGAATAGAGCGCCATCGGCAGCGTGACGGTCGGCGCGACTGCCGCCAGTGCGTAGCGTTTCCGCGCACGTGTTGCGGCAAGCTGTTGCGCATCCTCGAAGCTGGCCGCGTCGATCCGGCCGTCCGCGAGTGCCGCGTCGATGCGCGACGCATCGTCGAATTCGACGACATCGACACCGAATCCTCGCGATGCGGCGACCCGCTTCACTTCGTCCATGATCTGCGCATGCACGCCGCGCGTCACGCCGACGCGCACGGCCGGTGCAGCGGATTCGGCGGCAAGGATCGAACGCGGATCGACGATGCCGCACGCAACGATCAGCCACGCGGCAACACCATGGGCGACGCGCTTCACGATGCATCCCTCAGGATCGTGCGAAAACCGATATGCGACGCACCGAGATCGGCTTCCTGCTGTTCGCGCGACGACGCGCGATAGCGCACGCAATAGTCGCGCGAGCACAAGAACGAGCCGCCCTTGATGACCATCGGCGTATCGTGCCGGCGCGTCGGCGGTGCGACGGCCGCCGTGTCGCCATTCGTGTGCGACTGGTGCGGGCCCGTGTACGCGTCCTTCGTCCATTCCCATGCGTTGCCGATCATGTCGTAGAGCCGGAACCCGTTCGCCGCATAGCAGCCGACGGGCGCGAGCCCCGCATGGCCGTCCTCGGCCGTGTCGAGCACCGGGAACGCGCCCTGCCAGTAGTTCGCGGCCGGCTTGCCCTGCGCGTCGCGCGGCGCCGCGTCGAGCGATGCGTCGTCGCGGCCGGCCTTGCCCGCGTATTCCCATTCGGCCTCGGTCGGCAAGTCACGGCCGAGCCAGCGCGCATACGCGAGCGCGTCGCGCTGCGTGACGAGCGTGACAGGCAGGTTGCCGAGCCCGTCGACGCCGCTGCGGGGCCCGCGCGGATGGCGCCACGACGCACCCTTCACCCATGACCACCAGGCGAGGTCGCGCGCATTCATCTCGTCGCGCGTCGGCACATGAAACACCGCCGCGCCGCCCTGCTGCTCGGCCTCGGTCACGTAGCCGGTCGCCTGCACGAACGCGGCGAACTGCGCGATCGTCACGTCGGTCTGGTCGATCCAGAAACCGCCGACGCGCGCGCGGCCGTCGCCGACCGGGCGCTCGTCCGCATAACCGCGCGTGCTGCCGAACACGAACGCGCCGCCGCGCAGGTGCACCATCCCGGCCTTCGGGTCGTCGCGCCAGTTCGCCGGCAGCCCCGCATAGCGTTCGCACTGCCGCTCCGAGCCGAGCGGCGTCAGCGCGCGGCCGCGATTCGCGTCGTCGAAAGCGCCGCCCGCCGGCGCTACCGGATTCGCATAACCGGCCGCGAACGCGGCGGCGAACAGCGTGGCGGCGAGCGCCGCGCCGATCGTCCAGAACCGGAACCGCATCGTGTCGTCCTCTCAAGAAAACGCCGGGCCGCCCCAAGTTTTCTTGCCCCCCTCGGGGGCCCTGGAGCGAAGCGACAGGTTTGGGGGCACTCAGTAATAACCGCGCGGACGCAGCGGCTCGACGCCGCCGACGTTGCTCATGTAGGTCTTCCACTGCGCAACGAGCGTCTCGATCACTGACGGGTTCTGCGCCGACACGTCGGCCGTCTCGCCGCGATCCGACGCGAGGTCGTAAAGCTGCCAGTGACCGTCGAGCGGCCCGAGCGGCGGTTCGGTCCACAGCGCCTTCCAGCGGCCGTCGGCGCTGCGCAGGTACGCGCGGCCGTAGGCTTCGTCGCCGAACGGCGTCGTATGCACCTCGCCCGTCGCCGAGCCCGTGAGCACCGGCAGCAGCGACTGGCCCGTGACCGGATACACGTAGCGGTTGTTGTAGATCACCTTGCCCTTGTTCTGGTCGACGCCCGTCAGCGTATTGACGAGCGGCGGCGCCGGCTGCGACGGCGGCGTGACGCCCGCGACCGCGAGGAAGGTCGCCGTGTTGTCGGTCACGTGCGTGAACGCGCGCAGCGTCGGCAATTGCTGCGACTGGCCCGGCAGGCGCACGATCGTCGGCGTCGATACGCCGCCTTCGGCCGAATAACCCTTCGTGAGCCGGAACGGCGATGCGCTCACTTCGGCCCAGCGCAACCCGTACTGCAGGCGCTGCGCGTTCTGCTTGCCGTTGTCGGTGCCGAGCGCCGAATAGGCCGGCTCCTGCGCGTTCGCGGTGTCGGTCGCCGTCGGGTCCGCACCGGAATCGATCGGCCAGCCTTCCGCGCCGTTGTCCGACTGGAACATGATGAACGTGTTGTCGTATTCGCCGATGTCCTTCAGGTGCTGGATCAGCAGGCCGATGTTGTAGTCGAGGTTCTCGACCATCCCCGCATAGATCTCCATGTAGCGCGCCTGCGCCTTGCGCTCGGCCGGCGACAGGCTCGACCACAGCTTGTCGACCTTGCCGGGGCCGTAGTCGCTGTAGCCGTCCGCGGCCGAATGCACCGCGCTGATGTATTTCGCGCCCGCGATGCCGTTGTTCGCCGTCGCGGGCGACGCCGCCGTCGTTTCGGGCAGGCCGTCGAACGGCTTGAAATCGGCGGGAATCAGGCCGAGCGCCTTCTGCCGCGCGATCCGCGCGTTGCGGATCGCGTCGTAGCCGGCGTCGTAGACGCCCGCGTACTTGTGCAGCCACGGATCGGGCACCTGCAGCGGCCAGTGCGGCGACGTGTACGCCGCGTACGCGAAGAACGGCTTGCCGTCGCGCTGGTTCGAATCGATGTACGAGATCAGCTTCTGCGTATAGAAATCGGTCGAATAGAACACGGCCGGGCTGCCGCCCGTGCCGCCCGGTTGCCCGGGCTGGCCCGGCTGCACATAGCTACCGTCTTCGGTGTAGTTCGACGAGCCGGCCGGCTCGTGCGCGAAATGGTTCGTCGCCGCGCCGCCGAGCAGCACGTAGCTGCGCTCGAAGCCCCACTGGTCGGGTGTCTGCCCGCTGCCGGTCGCGCTGCCGACGATCCCCGAGCCGATGTGCCACTTGCCCGCGATGTACGTGTGGTAGCCGGCGTCCTTCAGCAATTGCGCGAACGACAGCGCGCGATCGTTCAGGTAGCCCTCGTAGCCGGGCAGCCCGCGCCGCTCGTCGGTCGGCACGCCCATCGTGCCTTCGCCGACGAGATGGTGATCGGTGCCGGACACCAGCATCGCGCGCGTGATCGCGCAGACGGTGCCCGTGTGATGGTTCGACAGGATGCGGCCCGACGCGACGAGCGCGTCGAGGTTCGGCGTGTTGATCTCGCCGCCGAATGCATGGATGTCGGAATAGCCGAGATCGTCGGCCATGATGTACAGGATGTTCGGGCGTTTCGCGGCCGGCGTCGGATCGACTTGCGGCGGCGTCGCGGCGGACTGCGACGGCGCATCGCTGTCGACGCCGCCGCACGACGCGAGCGACAGCGCGCCGGCGATCGCGGCGCAGACGACACGGAAACGGAAAGCATGCAACGGCGACGCGGACTTTTTCATTGTTGTGGAACGCTCGATCTACGGGATCGGCGATCTTAGCGTCGCCCGCGCGGCGCCCAAAGTCGGATTCGTCACATGCTAACGGGGCGGGGGAATATGCAATGCGGCCCGCGCCGCCGTGCGTCAGCTCCGCCCGCCGAGGCTGCCGCCGCCGTCCACCGACAGCACCTGCCCCGTGACGAAACCGGCTTCGTCGGACAGGAAGAACGCGATCGCGGCGGCCACGTCGTCGGGCGTGCCGAGCCGGCGCGCGGGAATCGTCGCGAGGATCTTGCGTTCGGCTTCGCTGCCGACCGGCCGCGTCTGCCGGAACAGTTCCGTCTCGATCGGGCCCGGCGCGACCGCGTTGACGGTCACGCCATGTTCGGCGAGTTCGAGCGCCCACGTGCGCGTGCAGCCGACCAGCGCGCTCTTCGCGGCCGAGTAGGCGGTGCGGTCGAGACTGCCGAAGATCGCCCGGCTGCAGATATTGACGATGCGCCCGTGACCGCGCGCCTTCATCGCGTCGGCGAAATGCTGCGTGACCTGGATCGCAGCCCGCACGTTCAGATCGAACACGGCCTGCAGCGAGCGGAAGTCGATCTGCCCGAGCGGCTGCGGCAACGCGATGCCGGCGTTGTTCACAATGCCGTCGATATCGCCCGACGCACCGATGCGCGCGAGCGTCGCCGCCGTCTGTTCGATATCGGCGAGATCGCATGCGAGCAATTCCCCGGGAAAATCGATGCCTTGCGCATGCCGCGCGAGGCCGATGACGCGATGGCCGCGCCGGGCGAGCGTTGCGCTGACCGCGAGGCCGATGCCGCGCGACGCGCCGGTAACGAGATAGGTGCGAGATGACATGATTCGTGCCTTTGGCGAAAGAATCGAAGACGGCGCGATGCGCGCGCTGCCGCACGGCGCATGTACGTTCCGCACGATTGTGCGTCAGGCAGAAAAAACGCGTACGGTCGCCGTCATCCGCTTCGCTCAACCGGCGCGCCCCGCTGCCATCGGCGTCGCGCGTCGCGACGCGATCCGCCATGCGAGCACGAGCAGCGCATACGCGACGGGCAGCACCGGCGTATAAATCGTCACACAGGCGGTGGCGCGATCGCGCCACCGCCTTTCCTCCCGCACGCCGTCAGAACTTGTGACGAATCCCCGCATGCACCATCAGTTGCTTCGACGTCGACGACAGGTCGGCCGCGCCGGGGATAACCGCCTGATCGAGCGATGAACCCGTCGCGTCGCCGGCAACCCGCTGGTACGCGCCCATCAGGTACACGTCCGTCCGCTTCGACAGGTTGTAGTCGGCCATCAGCCCGATCGAATGGATCTTCGGCTTCGCGCTGCCCGTCGTCGCGTCGTAGCGCACCGTCGTGTACACGTACTGCGCGCCGACGAAGAACGACGGCGTGAACTGGTACTTGCCGTTCACCTCGAAGTTCTGGTACTTGATCGCGCTCACCGTGCCGCCGGCGAGCGACCCCGTCACGGGCTGGATCGTCTCGTCGCCGAACAGGTAGCCGACGTTCGCGGTCGGTCGCGTGACGTTGCTGTTCGTGTACGCGAAGCCAACTGTCGCGGGCCCGGCCGTGTAGTTGACACCTGCGCCGAAGATCCGCAGCCGTGCCGACGCAAAGTTCGCATCGGCGCCGACCGAACCCGAACCCGCCACCGCGCCGCCGGACGTCGCGCCCGGGTTGTTCGCGTTCAGGAACGCCGCGCCGACCAGCAGCCCGCCCTGCTCGTACTGCGCACCGACGCTCCACACCCGGTTGTTCGCGAAGCCCGTGTCGTTGCTGAAGCTGTAGGTCCCGCCGAACGAGAAGCCCGAGAAATCCGGGCTCGCGTACTTGACCGTGTTGTTGACGCGGAACGTATTGCCCGTGTTGTCGTTGTCAAGCGGGTGCGAGAACGGATAGACGCCCCAACTGCCGTTCGCGGTCGTCGGCGCGAGGTAGTCGACCACCGAATCGTATTGCCGGCCGAGCGTCAGCGTGCCGTAGCGCGTGCTGCCAAGCCCGACGTAAGCCTGCCGCCCGAACATGCGGCCGCCCTGCGCGAGCGTGCCGCTGTTCACGTTGAAGCCGTTCTCGATCTGGAACAGCGCGCTGTAGCCGCCGCCGAGATCCTCGGTGCCTTTCAGCCCCCAGCGGCTGCCCTGCGCGAAACCGCTCGCCATCTGCCACGCGCTGTGGCCGCCGACGTTGTTCGTATAGTCGATGCCCGCATCGACCAGACCGTAAAGCGTGACGCTGCCCTGCGCGAACGCGGGCGCTGCGCACAGCGCCGGAATCGCGACGAAAAAAGTTCTCCAGTTCATTCGTTATCCTTATTCATGTTTCCGGTCCCGCACGTGATTGCCTGCCTGATTCGCCGGCCGTGCGGGCGGTTTTTCTTATGCATCCGGCGCGCGGCTAATCGCGCGCCGTCTCCTCATGCGCGACGCGCCCCGAAAGCGCGCCGCACCTCGCCGTTCACTTCGCGCCGTAGATGTCGAAATCGAAATACTTCCGGTTGATCCGCTGATACGTGCCGTTCGCGAGAATCGCCGCGAGCGCGTGATTGAACGCATCGCGCAGGTCGGTGTCCTGCTTGCGCAGACCGAGCCCGTCGCCCTGCCCGAAGTACTTCGTGTCGTCGATCGCCGCACCGGCGAACGCAAAGTCCTTGCCCTGCGGCTTCTTCAGGAAACCGTCGCTGGCCGCGATCGATGCCTGGAACGCCGCGTCGAGCCGCCCTGTCACGAGATCGGCGTAGACCTGATCCTGGTTCTGGTAAGACACGATCTGCACGCCGGCCCGCTGCCAGTTCGCGACCGCATAGTCGGCCTGCGCGGAGCCCTGCTCGACGCCGACGCGCTTGCCCTTCAGCGATTCGGCCGTCGGCAGCAGCGGCGAACCCTTGCGCGCGATCAGCCGCGCGGGCGCGTTCGAGATCCTGTTCGTGAACGCGATCTGCTGCATCCGCTTCGGCGTGATCGTCATCGACGACGCGATCACGTCGAACTTGCGCGCGAGCAGCCCCGGAATCATTCCGTCGAAACTCGACTCGACCCACACGCAACGTGCCTTCAGCTCCTCGCACAGCGCATTCGTGATGTCGATCCCGAAACCCGTCAGCGTGCCGTCCGGCAGCTTGTACTCGAGCGGCGGGTAGGTCGGATCGACCGCGAGCCGGATCTCCTTGCCCGTCCAGTCGCCTGCATGTGCCGCTCCTGCCGCCAGCGCTATCGTGAGCGCCACCATCCACTGTTTCATTTCCCGTCTCCTTGTGTGAATCATGAATCGAATTCGTCCGGCGCATCGGGCGCCGGTTCACCGCGCGTGCGCCTCGTCACGCGAGATATCGCTCCGCCAGCGCGACCCAGTAGCTCGCGCCCGTCGCGAGGCACGCGTCGTTGAAGTCGTAGCCGGGGTGGTGCAGCCCGCATCCGGTCGCGCCGTCGCCGTTGCCGTCTCCGTTGCCGATCGACAGGTAGCTGCCCGGACACGCGTTCAGCATGAACGCAAAGTCCTCGCTCGCCGCGATCGGCCGCAGGTGCGGAATCAGCGCGCCGTCGCCGCCCCATTCGCGCGCGACGTCGCGTGCGAACGCCGTTTCCGCCGCGTGATTGACGAGCACCGGATAGTCGTGCCGGTAGTCGATCTCGGCCGTCGCGCCATAGCTCGCGGCCTGCCCCTGCACGATCTCGCGGATGCGCCGCTCGAGCAGCGCGCGCACGTCCGGCGACAGCGCGCGCACGCTCAATGCGAGTTCCGCGTGCGGCGGAATCACGTTCGACGCGGTGCCCGCGTGGATCGCTCCCGCCGTGACGATCGCCAGCTCCTGCGGATTTACGTTGCGCGACACGATCGTCTGCAGCGCCATCACGATCGATGCGCAGACCACCACCGGATCAACCGTCGTGTGCGGCGCCGCGCCATGCCCGCCGCGGCCTGACACGCGCACGCGCACCTCGTCGGCCGACGCCATCGCCGGGCCGTCGCAGAAGCCGAGCACGCCGGCCGGCAACCCCGGCACGTTGTGCATCGCGAACACCGCGTCGCACGGGAATCGCGTGAACAGCCCGTCGTCGAGCATGCGCTTCGCGCCGCCGAGCCCTTCCTCCGCCGGCTGGAAAATCAGGTTCAGCGTGCCCGTGAAATGCGCGCGCTCTGCGATGCAGCGCGCGGCCGCGAGCAGCATCGCCGTATGGCCGTCGTGGCCGCACGCGTGCATCACGCCATCATGCCGGCTTGCATGCGGCAGCCCGGTGGTCTCGCGGATCGGCAACGCGTCCATGTCCGCGCGCAGCCCGAGCCGCTTCCCGGCGCCGCGCGCCAGCGTGCCGACCACGCCGGTGCCGCCGAGGCCGCGCTCCACCCGATAACCCCATGTTGTCAGGCACTCGGCGACGAGATCGCTGGTCGCGCGCTCCTCGAAGCCGAGCTCCGGATGCGCGTGCAGCCGACGGCGCAGCGCGATCATCTCGGCCTCGATGGCTGCCATTTCGGGAAAAATCCGTGTTTGATCCAACCCCGATACTCCTTCGCTGCGTTCCGGTTGCCGATCGCCGGATGGCGGATCGTGACGGGATCGTATGCAGCGAAAATCCGGGCGAACAGCCGCGGTTTCGTTATGATGACAACCTTTCGTTGTCGGGTATTGCACCATGAAGCTGCATCAATTGCAGGCGCTCGTCGCCAGCGCGGAGGCCGGGAGCATCCGGGGCGCGGCGCGCACGCTCGGGCTGTCGCAGGCGGCGGTCACGCGCGCGTTGCGCGAGCTGGAGGCGAGCGAGCGCCTGCCGCTGCTCGTGCGTGCGCCCGAGGGCATCGGCTTTACCGAATACGGGAAAACGCTGCTCACGCATGCGAAGCTCGTGCTGAAGCAACTGGAGCACGCGCAGAGCGATCTCGAACGGATGCGCGGGCGCGTCGAGGGGCGGCTGAGCGTCGGCGTCACGCCGTGGCTCACCATGACGTTCCTCGCGGAAACGGTGTTGCGTTTTCGCGAGCGGATGCCCGACGTGCGTCTCGAACTCTACGAAGCGTTGATCGCCGTCGCGCAGCCGCTGCTGCGCGACGGCAGCATGGATTTCGCGCTCGGGCACGTGCAGCCGGGCAGCGCGCAGGAATTCGCGTTCGAGCCGATGCTGCGCTACGAAACCTCGGTGATGGTGCGCGCCGGCCATCCGCGCGAACGCGCGCGGTCGATCCACGACCTGCTCGACAACGATTGGGTGCTGAATTTCGCGGCGGACGGCCAGGCGGCACTCGTCGACTACCTGTTCACGCGCCACGGCGCGCAGATCGACGAGCGACGCATCGTGCGCGCGCAATCGGTCGCGATGCTGCAGACGATGCTCGAGCAGGCCGACATGTGCACGTGGTGCCCGACGATTCTCGCCGCCGTGCCGCCGTTCGGCGAGCGGATGCGTGCGCTGTCGCTGAAGGAGACCTTCGAGCCGCGCGAGCTCGGCATCGTCACGCGCCGCAGCAGCACGCAGAGCGATGCCGCGCGCTGCTTCATCGACTGCCTGCTGCAGGTCATCCGGCGGCACGCGCGCTCCGCGCGCAAGGAGGATCTCGCGCTGTTCAGGACGGTGTCGCTGCTGATCTGACGCGCCCGCCTCGCTCGTTGCTTCCGGCGGCGGCCTCCGTGCCGCGCCGCCGGGCTCGCTCCCAAAGCGCATCCGCGCAAATGCTTTTCCGAATCCGTTATTGGATCGCGTCGGCGCCCGTTCCTATACTCGTCAGCACGCTCTCATGCAGAGTGCCAACCCACTCGACAGAACAGAACAGGACAGGACCGAAAGATGAGCCTTCGCCCCTTGCACGACCGGGTCATCGTGAAACGACTCGACCAGGACACCACCACCGCCTCGGGCATCGTGATTCCCGACAGCGCCGCGGAAAAGCCCGACCAGGGCGAAGTGATCGCGGTCGGCCCCGGCCGCAAGGACGCGGACGGCCAGCGCATCGTGCTCGACCTGCAGGTCGGCGAGCGCGTGCTGTTCGGCAAATACGCGGGCCAGGCCGTCAAGGTGGACGGTGACGAATTCCTGGTACTGCGCGAGGAAGACATCGTCGCGGTCGTCAATCAATAACGCAAGGAAACCGGATCATGGCAGCCAAGGAAATCATCTTCAGCGACGTCGCCCGCGCGGAACTGACCGAGGGCGTGAACATCCTCGCGAACGCGGTGAAGGTCACGCTCGGGCCGAAAGGCCGCAACGTCGTGCTCGAACGCAGCTTCGGCGCGCCCGTCGTCACGAAGGACGGTGTGTCGGTCGCGAAGGAAATCGAACTCGCGGACAAGCTGCAGAACATCGGCGCGCAACTCGTGAAGGAAGTCGCGTCGCGCACCAGCGACGCGGCCGGCGACGGTACGACGACCGCCACCGTGCTCGCGCAGGCGATCGTGCGCGAAGGCCAGAAATACGTCGCGGCCGGGCTCAACCCGCTCGACCTGAAGCGCGGCATCGACAAGGCCGTCGCGCAGGCCGTCGACGCGCTGAAGAAGATCAGCAAGCCGACCACCACGAGCAAGGAAATCGCGCAGGTCGCGACGATCTCCGCGAACGGCGAGGAATCGATCGGCCAGCGCATCGCGGAAGCGATCGACCGCGTCGGCAAGGAAGGCGTGATCACGGTCGAGGACGGCAAGTCGCTCGCCGACGAGCTCGATGTCGTCGAGGGGCTGCAGTTCGACCGCGGCTACCTGTCGCCGTACTTCATCAACAATCCCGACAAACAGATCGCCGAGATCGAGAATCCGTACATCCTGCTGCACGACAAGAAGATCGCGAACATCCGCGACCTGCTGCCGGTGCTCGAGCAGGTCGCGAAATCGGGTCGCCCGCTGCTGATCATCGCCGAGGATGTCGAGGGCGAAGCGCTCGCGACGCTCGTCGTGAACAACATCCGCGGGATCCTGAAGACGGTCGCGGTCAAGGCGCCGGGCTTCGGCGATCGCCGCAAGGCGCTGCTCGAGGACATCGCGATCCTCACCGGCGGGCAAGTGATCGCCGAGGAAACCGGCCTGACGCTCGAGAAAGCGACGCTCGCCGAACTCGGCCAGGCGAAGCGCATCGAGGTCGGCAAGGAAAACACGACCGTGATCGACGGCGCGGGCGATGCGAAGAACATCGAGGCGCGCGTGAAGCAGATTCGCGTGCAGATCGAAGAGGCATCGTCCGATTACGACCGCGAGAAACTGCAGGAACGCGTCGCGAAGCTCGCGGGCGGTGTCGCGGTGATCAAGGTCGGCGGCGCAACCGAGATCGAGGTGAAGGAAAAGAAGGACCGCGTCGACGACGCGCTGCACGCGACGCGCGCGGCCGTCGAGGAAGGCATCGTGCCGGGCGGCGGCGTCGCGCTGATCCGCGTGCGGCAGGCGATCCGCGAACTGAAGGGCGTGAATGCCGACCAGGACGCGGGCATCAAGATCGTGCTGCGCGCGCTCGAGGAACCGCTGCGCCAGATCGTCGCGAACGCGGGCGAGGAAGCGAGCGTGGTGGTCGCGAAGGTCGCGGAAGGCTCGGGCAACTTCGGCTACAACGCGCAGACGGGCGAATACGGCGACCTCGTCGAATCGGGCGTACTCGACCCGACCAAGGTTACGCGCACGGCGCTGCAAAACGCGGCGTCGGTCGCGGGGCTGCTGCTGACGACCGATGCGACCGTGTTCGAAGCGCCCAAGGATGCGGCGCCGGCCGCGACGCCGGGCGGCCCGGGCGCGGGCGGGCCGGGGTTCGATTTCTGACGGCTGGTTTTACGTGCCGGTTCGCCGGCGTGCGCCCGGTCTCGCGGGAACGACACAACGCGCGGCGACGAAAGTCGTCACGCGTTTTTTGCTTGGGATCGACGGAACACCGCAGCGCGCAAGCCGTTGCCCATTTCCGCGCCGGCTGAGACGTCCGACTGGAACGCCGCGAAGAAAGGCTATGTCGTCAGCATGACGAACCCGAAATCCATCGCGTTCTACGGCAGCATCTTCGCGCTGATGGTGCCGGCCCATGCGCCGGCATGGCTCGATCTCGCGGTCGTCGCGCTGTCGATCGCGATATCGGCCGCGTGGTATTGCACGATGGCGCTGCTCGCGTCGCACCCGTCGGTGCGCAGGCTGCTGGTTCGGCGCAAGGCCGTGCTCGATACGACGGCCGGCCTGCTGCTGATGGGTGTCGGTGGCCGCATGCATCGCGATGGCCGAGGTCAACCACGAACTGGTACGCCTGGTCGGCAGTCACGGCGCCAAGGCGATCGGCATCGACGGTCACGACGGTGGCCTGCTGGTCGCCGGTGCCGAATCCGACCGGACGAACACGAGCCCGGTCGCGCGATTCGACTGCGCCGCGTTGAACGCATTGCTCGGGAACGGGTTGGTGCCCGTCGTGATGCCCGTCGCGCCGGATGACGCCGGTCAGGATCGCGCGCTGCGCCCGGAACGGCTCGGCAGCCTGTTCGCGCAACGTACGGGCGCGGTGACGCTGGTGATGATGGTCGAAAGCGCACCGCTGCGTGAACTCGGTGAACTCGCGGGGTTGTACGGCATCACGGAACTCGAGCAATGGCTCGCCGAGCATCCGGCAGCCGATGTCGCGCCCCGCGTGCGGGAAGCACTCGATGCGCTCGCGCACGGCGTGCAGAACGTCCATCTCGCCGATATCGGGCAACCCGAGTCGCTGATCGACGAACTGCTGACGGAGGAAGGGTCGGGCGTGGTGTTCTGTCGTCGCGGCAATACCGACCTGCTGTCGGAAACCCGCCGCTACTTCGCCGATTCGGCGTGCGTGCTGCGCGACGGCTTCAGCGTCGAGCAGAAGCCGGTCGTGCGCTTCTGACCGGATGACAGGAAATCGCTGGCGGCGCCCCGCAAGGGCCGCCACCAGCGAGCGACGTCAGCGCCGTGTCGCGAGACGCCGCACGACACGGACGAGCGCATCGACCTCGTCGCACGTGTTGTAGAACGCGAGCGACGGCCGCACCGTCGCCTCGAGCCCGAAGCGACGCAGGATCGGCTGCGCGCAGTGATGCCCCGAGCGCACCGCGATGCCCTCCTCGTTCAGCGCCTGCCCGACTTCCTCGGTCTCATAGCCCTTCAGCACGAACGACAGCACGCTCGCCTTGTCGCGCGCGGTGCCGACCAGCCGCACGCCCGGTACCGGCGCGAGCACGCTCGTCGCATACGCGAGCAGGTCGTGCTCGTAGCGCGCGATGTTCTCGATGCCGACGCGACTCACGTAGTCGAGCGCGGCACCGAGCCCCACCGCGTCCGCGATGTTGCCGGTGCCGGCCTCGAAGCGGTTCGGCGGCGGCTGGAACACCGTGCGCTCGAACGTCACGTCCGCGATCATGTTGCCGCCGCCTTGCCACGGCGGCATGTCGTCGAGGATCGCGCGCTTGCCGTACACGATGCCGATCCCGGTCGGCCCGTAGATCTTGTGCCCGGAGAACACGAAGAAATCCGCATCGAGCGCCTGCACGTCGACGTGCATGTGCGAGATCGACTGCGCACCGTCGACGAGCGCCTTCGCGCCCGCGCGATGCGCGAGTTCGACGATCTCCTTCACCGGCACGACCGTGCCGAGCGCGTTCGACACCTGCGTGACGGACACGATCTTCGTGCGGTCGTTGAGCAGCTTCCGGTATTCGTCGAGCAGCACCTGCCCCGAATCGTCGACCGGAATCACGCGCAGCGTCGCGCCCTTCTGCGCGGCGAGCTGCTGCCACGGCACGATGTTCGCGTGATGCTCGAGATGCGACACGACGATCTCGTCGCCTTCGCCGACGTTCTGCACGCCCCACGTCTTCGCGATCAGGTTGATCGCCTCGGTCGTGCCGCGCACGAACACGATCTCGTCGGGCGACGACGCGCCGATGAAACGCCGCACGGTGTCCCGCGCATGCTCGTATGCATCCGTCGCGCGACCGGCCAGCGCATGCGCGGCACGATGGATGTTCGAGTTCTCGTGAGCGTAGAAATACGCGAGGCGGTCGATCACGGCCTGCGGCTTGTGCGTCGTCGCCGCATTGTCGAACCAGACCAACGGCTTGCCGTTCACGCGCTCCTGCAGGATCGGGAAATCGCGGCGGATCGCGTTCACGTCGAACGGCGGGTGCGCGCCGCGATGCAGCTGACCTTGCGGCTCGGCGGCGCGCGCATCGTCGACGAAATAACGCGGCACATCGGCGCCCGATGCGCGCGAGACCGGCACGTCGCGATGCACGGCGAGCAGTTCGCGCAGCGCATCGTCGCCCGGCAGCCCGAACGCTTCCGGTGACGCAAGGCCGTTCGACGGCACCACGATGTCCTGCGGCGTGGCCTGCCAGCCCTGCAGCGAACCGTCGGTGAAGTAGTATGGCGACGCCTTCGCCGCGCTTTCCGGTGCCGCCGCATTCACCGGCGGCACGCCGAGCGCCGCGCCGCCGATGCGCGGCTCGAGCGCGGGCGCGATCGACACGACAGTGTCGGGCAGCCCGTTCTGCGCAGCCACATGCGGCGCGAGCGCGGGCACGCGATTGCCGAGCGACAACACGTGCGTCGGCGCGGACGGCGCGAGGTTCGTGCCGGCCGCCTTGCCCTGCGGCAGCGCGAGGCCCGGCACGCCGGTGCCCGTGCCGCCCGGCCCCGCGAGCGGCGAGCCGGCCGGTGCCGGGTTGCTCACCGACGCAAGGATCGGCGCGGCGGCCGGCAACGCCGACGGCACGCCGCCGACCGCGCCGCTGCCCGCCGACAGCCCGGGCGCGGTGGCCTGCCCGGGCGGTGTCGAGAAGAACTCGGACGCGAGCCGAGCCAGCGTCGCGGGGTCGGGCAACCCGGCCGGCAGCGGCGCGTGCGGCAGCGCGAGCGCGTCGCCGCCAGCCAGGCCGGGATTAACGGTAGGTGTCGGGATAGTCATGGAACTTGGCGATTTCGACGTCATCGAGGACAGCCAGCGCATCCGGCGAATGGACCGCGAGCGAGCAATACAGCGAGATCAGGTACGACGCGATCGCCTGGTTGTTGATCCCCATGAAGCGCACCGACAGGCCCGGCCCCTGCTCGCCCGCGACGCCCGGCTGATAGAGGCCGACGACGCCCTGCCGCTTGTCGCCGACGCGCAGCAGCAGGATCTTGGTCTTGCCGTCCGCGACCGGCACCTTGTCCGACGGGATCAACGGAATGCCGCGCCACGTGAGGAACTGCGAGCCGAACAGGCTGACGGTCGGCGGCGGCACGCCGCGCCGCGTGCATTCGCGGCCGAACGCGGCGATCGCGAGCGGGTGCGTGAGGAAGAACGCGGGCTCCTTCCACACCTTCGTCAGCAGTTCGTCGAGATCGTCCGGCGTCGGCGCGCCCGTCAGCGGGAAGATCCGCTGTTCGTCGCTCACGTTCGCCAGCAGCCCGTAGTCGGGATTGTTGATCAGCTGGCTTTCCTGCAGTTCCTTGATCGTCTCGATCGTCAGGCGCAGCTGTTCCTTGATCTGGTCATGAGGACTGCTGTAAAGATCGGAGATCCGCGTATGCACGTCGAGCACCGTGCTCACCGCGTTCAGGAAGTATTCGCGCGGCTGTTCCTCGTACGGCACGAAGGTCTGCGGCAGCACGCTTTCGTCCTCGAGCTGCGTGCACGCGGCGCGCACGGCTTCCGGGTTCTTCACCTGATTCAGGCGATAGATGCCGGCCTCGACCGGCACCCATTGCAGCAGATGGGTCAGCCAGCGCGGCGTGATCGTGGAAAGCTGGGGGACGGTCTTGGTAGCGTTCGCTAGTTGGCGGGCGGCGTGATCGCTCAGCGCGGCCGTGCCGCTTGCAACGGTCGACATGTGTGGCTCCGGGTTCTTAAGATGAAAAACGGGATTGCTTATGACGCTCGGTGATTATCGGAAGCACGCACCTGCCGGCTCAACATGCTATAGCCGTCATGTCGTGCAACCGAAACGGAAACGGCGCAACCTCAGGTGACGTACGCGCCGGGCAGCAGCGTCGAGATCGACACGTCGAACGCGCGCGCGATCTTGTCGGCCGTGACGATCGACACGATCGCCTCGCCGCGCTCGATCTCGCCGACATACGAGCGGTTCAGCCCCGCATGCTCGGCGAGCTGCTCCTGCGACCACGTGCGCGCTTCGCGCAGCTTGCGCACGTTGGCGCCGAAGTGATGGATGAGGTCGCTCATGACGCGCCCTATGCGACCGACGCCGCCGCGCGCGGCGCGGCGTTCGCTTCGCTGCGCAGCACGGCCTGCGTGACGTTCGCGCCGGCCGGCACGTCCTGCGTGAGCCACACGTTGCCGCCGATCACCGCACCGCGCCCGATCGTCACGCGGCCGAGGATCGTTGCGCCCGCATAGATCACCACGTCGTCCTCGACGATCGGATGGCGCGCGAGCCCTTTCTCCAGATGGCCGGCCGCATCGCGCGGAAAGCGCTTCGCGCCGAGCGTGACGGCCTGGTACACGCGCACGCGCTCGCCGATGATCGCCGTCTCGCCGATCACGACGCCCGTGCCGTGGTCGATGAAGAAGCCCGCGCCGATGCGCGCGCCCGGATGAATGTCGATGCCCGTTTCCGCATGCGCCTGCTCAGCGATGATCCGCGCAAGCAGCGGCAGGCCGAGCCGGTACAGCTCGTGCGCGAGCCGGTGGTGGATCATCGCGAGGATGCCCGGGTAGCACAGCAGCACCTCGTCGACACTGCCGGCCGCCGGATCGCCATGGAACGCGGCCAGCACGTCGCTGTCGAGCAGCCGGCGAATCTCGGGCAGCCGCGCGGCAAACGCCTGCACCGCCGTCGCGGCCACTGTGTCGACTTCGCCGATTGTGTCGATCGGCCCGTCGGCGTTGCGCTGGCGCGCCGCATAGCGCAGCTCGAGCGTCACCTGCGCGAGCAGCGCGTTCAGCGCCGCGTCGAGCGCATGGGCCACATGGAAGTTCTCGCTCTCCTGGCGCAGGTCGGGCGGCCCGAGCCGCATCGGGAACAGCACGCCCTTCAGCGCGCCGATGATCTGCGCGAGCGCCTCGCGCGCGGGCAGGTCGCGCCCGCCCGGTTCGAGCGAGCGCCGCTGCTTCTCGCGCCACGCGCGGCGCACGGTCTGCAGCGACTGAACGATGTCGTCGATTTCGAATGCGGCCATGATGACTTCTCCCCGTATCGGCCGTGACTCAGTCCTGCGCCCACGGCAGGCCGCGAAAGCGCCAGCCGTTGCGGCCGCCACGATGCTGCCCCTCGTCGAGGTCGCCCTCGAACCCTTCGAGCACGTTGAACACCCGTGTGAAGCCGCCCTTCGTTGCGGCCTCGGCCGCCTGCGCGGACCGGTTGCCGCTGCGGCACAGCAGCAGCACCACGGCATCCTTGCCGGTCTTCGCTTCCAGTTCGCGCACGAAACGCGGGTTGCGCGTCAGGCTCGTGCCGGTCGCCCACGGCACATGCAGCGACGCCGGCACGTGGCCGACGAATTTCCGTTCTTCCGCGGTGCGCACGTCCACCAGCAGCGCGTCGCCGGCCGAGAACAGCGCCCACGCGGCTTCGGGCGCGACGCCGCCCGCGTAGGGTGTGCCGGCCGAGGCGGCCGCCGCGCGGGCGTCTACGAGCGCCTGCTGCGCAGCGGTTCGTTCTTCCAATGCAACCGTCATGACACTTCCTTGTTTTCGCAGATTCGTATGATCAAAAACACCGGGAATGCGGCTGTTGCAGCTTGCGTGCTGTCTATAGCCGTCAGCGCCACTATGCGAGTGCGACCGGGGAAGCAGAACCAATAAAAATTCATTTCCTAATCAGCGCCGTGCGAAATGCAATAGCAGACGCGCGCTATCGGCGCGGGTCCGCTCGCGTGCGGGAAATGCGGGACGATGACCGTTCGATGTCATGCATCGAAGGGCTTTGAAAGGAATGGCGGGAGACGATCAACGCGGCGTGCGGCGCGTTGTCATGGAATCCGAAATGGAGGGTATGCGCCTGCGCGGATGGCGCGAGGCATCGGCTAAACGCCTTTAGGCATCCAGCCGATGCCCTCATTCGTCAATTCATCACAGCACCGGATCGACCGGCGCAACCGGCACGCCGCGCGCCTCGATGTCGCGCCCCGCGAGCAGGCACAGATCCTCGCGATGATGCGCGGCAACCACCTGCACGCCTACCGGCACGCCGTTCACGAGCGCCGTCGTCACGGCCAGCCCCGGCAGCCCCATCGCGGGCAGCGCGCGCAATGTGAGCTGCGCTTCCCACACGCGCTCGAAGCCGTCCGGCCCCTGCCGGTCGAGATCGTCGGGGAACGGCAGTTCCGCCGACACGGGCAGCAGCAGCACCGCATACCCGTCGAGAAACAGCCGCCACTGCCGTGTCAGCGTGGTACGCCGGACCAGCGCGCGGCCGATCACGTCGGCCGGGAGGCCGCGCACCTTGCCGCGCACGGCGGCGATCACCGCCGCCGCGCCCGGGTCGCCGTCGCTGGCAACCGCGTCCGCCAAAGCATCGAACCCGTCGCCGAGCCAAAGCTGTTCCTGCAGCAGCGCAGCTTCGCGCATCGGCGGCGTATCGTCGATCTCGTCGACGGTCCAACCCGCATCGACGAGCCGGCGTGCGGCATCGCGCAACGCGGCCTCGACTTCGGGCACGACCTGCAATCCGCCCGGACGCACGCACAACGCCGCGCGCCTCGGCATCGCGCGCCCTTCGATCGGCGCCTGCACGTACCACGGATCGCGCGGGTCGGGCGCGGCGATCGCCTGCAGCGCAAGCGCGAGATCGTCGATCGTGCGCGCGATCGGCCCCGTCGTCGACATCAGTTGCGCACCGATCGGACGCTCGGGCGACGACGCGTTGAATGCCGGCACGCGACCGAGCGACGGCCGGATCCCGTGCACGCCGCATGCATACGCCGGGTAACGGACCGAACCGCCGATATCGGTGCCGAGCGCAAGCGGGCCGATCCCGGCAGCCACGGCGGCGGCCGCGCCGCCGCTCGATCCGCCCGGCGTGAGCGACGGGTTGCGCGGATTGCGCGTGTGGCCGTGCACGAGATTCGACGTGAACCAGCGCAACGCGAACGTCGGCGAATTGGTGCGGCCGAGCAGGATCGCGCCGGCCTTTCTCAGGTTGCCGACCGACGGGCTGTCGGTGCGCGCGATCAGGTTCCCCTGCAGACGCGTGCCGTTGGTCGTCGCGAAATCCGCCTGATCGATGTTGATTTTCACGGTCACTGGCACACCCGCGAGCGGCCCTGGATCGTCGCCGCGCGCGATCGCGCGATCGACTTCATCGGCCTGCCGCCGCACGTCGTCGGGCCGGTGTTCGATCACCGCGTTGATCGCCGGATTCACCGCGTCGAGACGATCGAGCACGGCGTCCGCCACTTCGCGCGCGGACACTTCACGTTGCCGCACGCGTTTCGCAAGTTCGGTTGCCGACAGTTGCCAGAGTTGCGTCATGACTTCTCCTTGGGAAAGGACATCACAATCACGCGCGGCGCCGCCCTTCAACGAAGGCGCGATACCGCGTTCACTCACTGCGTATCCTGCTTCGCGCGTTCCGCGGCCGCGATGATCGCGTCGGCCACAGCCTTCGGCTGGCTCAGCATCGCGACATGGCTGCCGTTCACGCGCGTGACCGTCGCACCGATCCGCTTCGCCATCGCTTCCTGCAGCTTCGGATCGATCATCCGGTCCTGCGTCGCGACCACGAATGACGACGGCTTCGCATGCCACGCGGCCTGCGCGACCTTCTCCGAGATGCAACCGCCATACCACGGCCCCTGGGTCGCCGCAACGATGCGCTGCTGCGCGGGCGGCAGGTCCGGCGCGAAATCCTGCGCGATCGCCTTGTCCGACAGCCGCGCGAAACCACCCGCATCCTTGCGCAATTCACCGGCCCATGCGGGCGCCGGCAGCCCCTGCGTGACGTCGGCGATCGACTGACCGTTGTCAGGCGCGAACGCGGCGACGTAGACGAGCGACTTCACCTTGTCGTCGTTGCCGGCGTCGCTGATCACGACGCCGGCCCACGAATGGCCGACCAGCACGACCGGCCCTTTCTGCTCGTCGATCGTGCGCTTCGTTGCAGCCGCATCGTCGGCGAGCGAGCTCAGCGGATTCTGCACCGACACGACGTGCAGCCCGCGCGCCTCGAGCAGCGGAATCACGCGGTTCCAGCTCGACCCGTCGGCGAACGCGCCGTGCACGAGCACGACATTCGTGCCCTTCAGGTCGTCCTGCGGCGCAGCCTGCGCCGCGACCGCACCGAACAGTCCGCCGATCACCGCGGCGGATACCAGAACCCGTTTCATCTTACCGGCCATCGTCATGCTCCATTCTCTGTCGTGTTGTTCAATTGAAGTGCTGCTGGGGTGGCCGCGCCTGCATGCAGCAGGCGCGGCAACGGATCACGAATGCGCGTACAGGTCGTCGACGGCGTTGCGGGCAGCACGCGACTGCGCGGCGTCACGATGACCGGCCGGCGTCGACGCATCGGCCACGTTGTCGCCTTGCGACTTCGACGGGCCGTTCTGGTCCGAACGTGCGACCTGCTCGGCAGCCGCAACGGCGTTCTGTGCGGCGGCGATGTCGTCCGGGTAATGCGCTTCGCTGCCGGCCGCGTTGTAGCCGGCCTTCTCGAGACGGATGAGGTCCGCGCGCACTTCAGCACGCGTGAGGCTGTGACCGGTATCGGCGAACGACAACGCGGGGATGGCGGCGAGGACGGCAACAACGAGGATTCGGGCGGTTTTCATGAGGGTTCTCCTTGAACGAAGTTGAGGTGTCGATCACTTGGCATCCGGTGTGAACGTCTGACACCGAACGTTTTCTGCATGTCGACAGTAGAACCCGCCCACGTATCCGGCATGTTTCCGGAACAGGGGCTTTGTGCATGCCAGTTTTTCCGGAACGGCCGCAGATACAGTACGATACAAACCCGCATGCCGCGTCGTTCACCGCCGTGCCGATGTGCTCCCCCGACGCACGCAACACAAAAAAGGCGCGCCTCGCGCGGCACGCCTTTCCGTCAAACCCGTCTTTTCATGTCACGTCACGGCGCGAGCCGCGTGAACACGTAGTCATGGTTCTTCACACGCGCCTGGTGACACGCAAAGCACGTCTGATGCTGGCCGATATCGGCCGGCACGCCGTTGATGAAGCGTCCGAACCCCCAGCCGCCCGTCGATGCATAGCGGCGCGAGTCCTTCACCATCACCTGCACGGTCGTCGCCTGGCCAGGCACCGTCGCCGGCGCGAACTCGTCGGACTGCTTGCGCTTGTACGCGAGCTTCACGAGGATCGTGCCGTCTGGAAACGGCAGCGTCGCCTGTTCGAGCGCGCGGATCGCGACGGGGTTGCCGAGCACCACGCGCAGCTCGTCGAGCGGCGCGGCCTCTTCGGCCGGCGCGACCATTTCCCATTTCCGGTAGCCGGGCGGGATCGTCACGCCGTAGATCGGCGACGCGGCGGCTTTCGGCTGCTCCGCGAATGCGGCCGGGCCGCTCGCCGACAGCGCGCCGGCCAGCAGCGCGCCCGCGACGAGCGCGCGGCCCATGCCGCGACGCAGGATGCCTGCGCCTGCCCGCATCACAGATGCTCCACTTGCAGGATCGCGTCGGCGAACGCCTGCGGCGCTTCCTGCGGCAGGTTGTGGCCGATGCCGCCGGTGATCGTCCGGTGCTGGTACTTGCCCGTGAACCGCTTCGCATACGCGGCCGGTTCCGGATGCGGCGCGCCGTTCGCGTCGCCTTCCATCGTGATCGTCGGCACCGTAATCGCCGGCCCGGCGGCGAGACGCCGCTCGATGTCGTCGTATTGCGCCTCGCCCTTGACGAGCCCGAGGCGCCAGCGATAGTTGTGGATCACGACGGCCACATGATCGGGGTTCTGGAACGACGCGGCCGAGCGCGCATAGGTCTCGTCGGAGAACTGCCACTTCGGCGACGCAAGTTGCCAGATCAGTTTGTTGAACGCATCGCGGTTCGCCGCGTAGCCGAGTGCGCCGCGCTCGGTCGTGAAATAGAACTGATACCACCACTGGAATTCGGCCTGTGGCGGCAGCGGCTTGCGGTTCGCCTCCTGGCTGCCGATCAGGTAGCCGCTCACCGACACCAGCGCCTTCACGCGCTGCGGCCACAGCGCCGCGATGATGTCGGCCGTGCGCGCGCCCCAGTCGTAGCCGCCGAACACCGCGCGGTCGATCTTCAGCGCATCCATCAGCGCGACGACGTCGACGGCCGTCACGGCCTGCTGGCCATTGCGCACCGTGTCGGCAGAGCGGAACGTCGTCGATCCGTAGCCGCGCAGGTACGGCACGATCACGCGATAGCCGGCCGCGACGAGCAGCGGCGCGACTTCGGCATAGCTGTAGATGTCGTACGGCCAGCCGTGCAGCAGGAACACGACGGGGCCCTTCTTCGGCCCGAGGTCCGCATACCCGACGTTGAGCACGCCCGCGTCGATCTGGTGGATCGTGCCCAGCGACGCAACGCCGGCCGGGCGCTTCGCAGCCGGTGCATCGGGCGCCGACTGCGCGCGCGCCAGGTTGCCGAACCCGAGGTCGGCGAGGCTCAGGCCCGCCAGCGTCGTGCCCAGGATCAGGCGGCGGCGGGTGTTCACGGTATCAGGCATGACTCGTTCTCCATTGTCGATCGCTTAGGAAGGGGCCCGCGGCACGTGCGGGCGCTCCAGTATCGCCGTTCGCAGCGGCGGCGCATGGCACCGCGCCGCCGTGTGAAACGCTTCACCGGTTTTATATCCGAACCATCCGGATGCTTTGTATCCCAACGTATCCGCGCGCACACACGACACACGGCGATTCAAAAATCGCGCGCGACACGACGCTTTCGGGCAGCCGCGCGGCACACGCGGCCCCCGTGCGCCGGCGCGTCAGAACAGCCTGGCGATCGCGGGCACGCTGAGCACCGCGACGTAGTAGCCCATGAACTGCACGCCTGTGTTGAACGCAAACAGGCGCGACAGCATCCCGCCGAACAGGCCGACCGTCACGATCACGGCAAGCCCCAGCAGTTGCCCTTCCCATACGCCGATCACGACGATCAGCCCCGCGAAGGTCGCGATGATCGCTTCGTGGCTCAGCTTCTTCGCGACGAACGATGCCGCGCGGTGCGCGTGGTGCATCGCGAGCGGATACGCGATCAACGCGGCCAGCAGGATCGACAGCAGCCCGTAGCCGAGGAACTCGGGCCAGCTCATCAGCGTGTGGAGGTTGTGGATCTGCCCGCTCGCCGCATCGACCGTGAAGCGCGGCGGCGCATTGAACAGCGGCGCGGCCGGGCCGGCCGCCACCGGGCTCAGCGGCAGCCCGAACGCGATCAGCGGAATCAGCGCTTCGGCGATATAGGTCGCTTCGGTCACGCCGTTGCGCGCAGCGATCACGGTCGTCAGGCGCTGGTACGCATGACGCACGCGCGCGCCGACGATCTCGCCCATCAGCACGGTCATCGCGACCGGGCTGAACACGAACGTCGCGCTCGACACGGCGGCCGTCCCGACCGTCCATGCGACCTGCTCGCGGTCGAGCACCTTCAGCGGATTCGGGAAGTAGCCGCGCCAGCTCTTCACGTCGGGTGCGAGCACGAACGTCGACGGTCCGTCGCGGCGCATGCGCCGCCGCTCGGCCGGCGACAGGATCGAGAACAGGTCGGCGACCAGCGGCCCGATCGCGATCCCGAGGAAGTAGCTGACGCTCAGCTTCACGCCGTAATGGCCCGTCAGCGCCTGCAGCCCGACCACCAGCATCACGAACGGCACCAGCAGCAACACCGATGCCCAGCGCCCCGCCGAGAAATACGCAATGCCGACGGCCGCCGCGAGGAACACCCACGGCGCGGCCTTCGCGATCGCCGCGCCGAACGGCGCGAGCAGCGACGCGAACAGCACGGCGAGCGGCAGCGCGACGAATGCGGCGACGATCGCGCCGGAGATCATCTTGCGCAACGCGATGTGCGGCACGCCGAGCGCGCGCAGCAGCGTTGCCTGCTGCAGCAGCGGCGCGGCCATCGTGTCGCCGGGAATGCCGAGCAGCGCGGTCGGGATCGAATGCGTGATGTGCTTGGCCACCGCGCCCGCGAGGAAGAACGTGAACACGCCGGCGGGCGGCACGCCGAGCAGCGCGACGAGCAGCGTGAGCGGCGCGATCGTGGTCGTTTCGTCGGTGCCCGAGATCAGCCCGATGCCGGAGAACACGATCGCGCCGAGCAGCCCCATCGCGAACGCGGCCGGAAACGCATGCAGCAGCGCGTCCATCAGCGGCCTCCCGCGCGTGCGCGATCGGGCGACGCATCGTATGACGCGAACAGGTCGAGCAAGCCGAGCTCCTCCATCTCCGCGCGCGCACTGGCCGACAGGTCGCTCGGCGACCCGAGCCCGCCCGACGCCTCGGCAAGCTGCCTGAGCGCTTCGTCGCGCTCGGGGCCGCCTGCCGCATGTTCGATCACCGTGCGCTTCGGCTTGAACAGCACCGCGCAGATCGTGCCGGCCAGCAGGCAGCCGCCGAGGCCGATCAGCATCGCGTAAGCCCGCGCGATCGCCGCGTCGTGCACGAACGACGCGAGTGCGAGCCGGCCGATCTCGAACGCGCCGAGGCTGATCGAGATGCCGAGCAGGACCGACCACGCCAGATGCTTCGTGGCCACCGTGTCGCCCCATACCTCGACGAGCGTCGCGGTCGATGCATCGGCGCCGGCGAACGGCCGGACGCACTGCGGAGCGGGTGCGACGGCGCTTGAACCGGTCTGTTCCATGTGTCTCCTCCTTGATTGATATGTCGCCGGCCACTCCGGCGCAGCACGCCACGCACGGCGCGCGTACCACGCGTCAGCCGCCGCTGCGGCCCGCGAGCAGCGCGACCGCGAAGTCGGCCCGCACGTCTTGCGCCGCGACCATCTGCTGCGCGATCCGGTCGACGTCCGCGCCGGTCGCGCCGGCCGCGACGGCGATGTTCCGAGCATGCAGCGCCATGTGGCCGCGCTGGATGCCTTCGGTCGCGAGCGCGCGCAGCGCACCGAGATTCTGCGCAAGCCCGACCGCGACCGCAATTTCACCGAGTTCCTGCGCGGATGTCACGTTCATGATCTTCAGCGCAAGACGCGCGAGCGGATGCGTCTTCGTTGCGCCGCCGACGAGCCCCACCGGCATCG
This sequence comes from Burkholderia pyrrocinia, assembly GCF_003330765.1. NCBI lineage: Bacteria > Pseudomonadati > Pseudomonadota > Betaproteobacteria > Burkholderiales > Burkholderiaceae > Burkholderia > Burkholderia pyrrocinia. The sequence continues at coordinate 2,677,309 of NZ_CP024903.1, forward strand.
GCATTTCGATCGTGCCGACCAGGTCACCGTTGGCGGCCCTCTCCCACGTCGTCAGCGACGTATAGCGCCCGCTGCGGCTCGCATACGCGTGCGCGCCGGCTTCGACCGCGCGCCAGTCGTTGCCGGTCGCGACCACGACCGGATCGATGCCGTTCATGATGCCCTTGTTGTGTGTCGCCGCGCGGTACGGGTCGGTCGCCGCGAACACGTACGCGTCGATCACGCGATCGATCACGGCGTCACCCGGATACTCGTCGGTCGCGAGCGTATCGGCCGCGTACCGTACCTCTGCACGGGCGAGGCGCAGATCCGCGAGGTTGGACAGTATCCGCAACCGTACCTGGCCCCCGGTGATCGCTTCAATGCGCGTCGCGACGGCTTCGGCCATCGTGTTGACCGTGTTTGCGCCCATCGCGTCGCGCACGTCGACGATCAGGTGCGCGACCACCATCGCGCCGCGCGGCGTATCGGGGAACACGTGGACCTCGATGTCGCGGCAGCCGCCGCCGAGGCCGACGAGCATCTTGTCGCGGCTGTTCGCGAGCGCGATCAGTTCGGCCGCGTGCCGCAGGATCGCGAGCCGCGCGCCGTACGGATCGCCCACGCCGATCACCTGCACCTGCGCGCGCATCAGCGGCCCGCTGCTCGACGTGCGGAAGCCGCCGGCTGCGCGGGAAAGCTTCGCCATATACGATGCGGCCGCAACGATCGACGGCTCCTCGACGGCCATCGGCACGATCACGTCACGGCCATTGATCCGGAAGTAACCGGCAACCGCCATCGGCAGTTCGAACGTGCCGATCACGTTCTCGATCATCCCGTTCGCCGTGTCCAGAGGCAGCGCGCCGGGCGCGGCGAGCAGCGCGTGCTCGGCATCGTCGAGCCCGACGGTACGGGACAGGTGGGACAGGCGTTGCCCGGGCGTGAGCGAGCGGAAGTTCGGCAAGGCGGAATCGATGGGCATGATGTCGTTCTGTTTCGGGGTGGCGGGGCTGTCTGGCGGTGCTTGCGGCGGGCAGCGGATAGCCGAATAATAGCCACACTGTACCCATTGAAAAGGTACAGACAGACCAGACACTCCATCCTCCGTACCCATGACAGTGGACCGGCCCGACGGAACATAGCGATGAAACAGCGTGCAAAAGCCAGCCTGTCTGGCGCCATGGCGGACAATCTCGCCAGACAGATCGAGGAAGGCGTGTTGCCGGCCGGCGCGAAGCTGCCTTCCATCAGGGAATACGCCGAGGCGTCCGGCTGTTCGAAGAACACCGTGATCAGCGCGTTCGAGCTGCTCGCGGCCGACGGCCTGATCGAGCCGCGCCGCGGCTCGGGGTTCTTCGTCACGCGGCGGGCGGCAGCCGCACCCGAGATCGACGAGCCGAGTTCGCTCGACCGCGCGATGGACATCGTGTGGCTGATGCGCGAGCAGCTTCACGTGAAGCCCGACGTGCTCAATCTCGGCGAAGGTTTTCCGCCGATCGAATGGCTCGAGGAAACGCGGCTGAACCAGTACCAGCAGCGCATCATGCGCACGAGCGCCGCGTCGCTGTTCCGCTACGGCAGCCGTTTCGGCTACCTGCCGCTGCGCCAGTCGCTGCAGCAGAAGCTCGCCGGCTACGAGATCGAGGCGCCGCCCGCGCAGATCGTGCTCACCCACGGCGCGAACCAGGCGATGGACCTCGTGCTGCGCTACTTCGTGCGCCCCGGCGACACCGTGCTCGTCGACGATCCCGGCTACTACCCGCTGTTCGGCAAGCTCAAGCTGAGCGGTGCGAACATCGTCGGCGTGCCGCGCGAGATCGACGGCCCCGACGTCGCGAAGCTGGCCGAGCACATCGCCGCATACCGGCCGAAGCTGTTCTTCACGCAATCGGTCGGCCACAACCCGACCGCAACCGATACGAGCGCCGCCAAGGCGCACCGCATCCTGCAGCTCGCCGACGCACACGACCTGATCATCGTCGAGGACGATGCGCTGGCCGACCTGCGGCCGCGCTCGCTCACGCGCATCTCGACGCTCGACCAGTTGCGCCGGACCATCTATATCGGCAGCTTTTCGAAATCGGTGTCGGCCGCGCTGCGGGTCGGCTTTCTCGCGTGCAACGCGGCGCTTGCCAGCGATCTCGCCGACGTGAAGATGCTGACCCACGTCAGCAGCTCCGAATACTGCGAACGCACGCTCGACGCAATCGTCAGCGACGGCCACTTCCTCAGGCATACGAATCATCTTCAGGAGAAGCTGCGGCGCGCGACCGGCACCGCGCTCGATGCGCTCGAGCGTCTCGGCGCGGAAGTCTACCGGCCGTGCGAGCAGAACCTGTATCTGTGGGCCGCGCTGCCCGGCTGGCCGGATTCGATGCAGCTCGCGCAAGCGCTGCTGGAGCGCGGCGTGATCCTCGCGCCGGGCGCCGTGTTCTCGCCGCAGGCCGATCGCCCGTCTGCGTATTGCCGGTTCAACGTCGCGTATCTGGCGGACAAGCGTTTCGCACAGGCGTTGCACGCGATCGCATAGAAACGAACGCGGGCCGCACAACAGCCGGCCCGCATTCGCCGATCAAGCCATGCTTATGCGCGACGCAGCGGCCGGAACCCGGCACGCACCTCGCGGGCGAACAGCTCCGGCTCCTCCCATGCCGCGAAGTGCCCGCCCTTGTCGACTTCGTTGAAGTAGATCAGGTTGCGATAGCTGCGCTCGGCCCAGCTGCGCGGCGCCTGGTAGATCTCGCCGGGAAACACCGTGATCGCGGCCGGCAGCGAGATGTCCACCGCGTTGAAGTTGTTCGAGTGATCCTCCCAGTAGATCTGCGCGGCGGACGTCGCGGTGTTCGTCAGCCAGTACAGCGAGATGTCGTCGAGAATCTCGTCGAGCGGAATCGAACGTTCGGGCACGCCGCCGCTGTAGGTCCACTGCGAAATCTTGTCATACATCCAGGCGGCCTGACCGGACGGCGAATCGGCGAGCGCATAGCCGACCGTCTGAGGGCGCGTGACCATCATCGCCGAGTAGCCGCAGTTGTCGCGATAGAACGTCGCGAGCTTGTCGTACGCGGCCTTCTCCTTCGGCGACAGCGAAGCCGGCGCGGGCGAATCGGTCGCGAGCAGCGCCGCGATATCCGGGGGCACCGTCGCCGGCATGTTCACGTGAATCCCGGCCAGCCCCTGCACGCGCTGCATCGCCATCCGGTGCGAGATCACCGAGCCGCAGTCGCCGCCCTGCGACACGAAGCGCGTATAACCGAGCCGCGCCATCAGCTCGCCCCACGCGCGCGCGATGTGGTCGGAACCCCAGCCCGTCCTGGTCGGCCGGCCCGAGAAACCGAAACCCGGCAACGACGGCACGACGACATGAAACGCGTCGTCGGCACTCGCGCCGTGCGCGGTCGGATCGGTCAGCGGGCCGATCGCCTTCAGCAGCTCGAAGATCGAACCGGGCCAGCCGTGCGTCATGATCATCGGCATCGCGTTCGCGTGCCGCGACCGCACGTGGATGAAATGAATGTCGAGCCCGTCGATTTCCGTGATGAACATCGGGAAACCGTTCAGGCGCGCCTCGCCCTTGCGCCAGTCGTAGTCGGTGCCCCAGTAGCGCAGCAGCGCCTGCATGCGTGCGAGCCGCACGCCCTGCGATTCGTCGGCGACGGTTTCGCGGCCCGGCCAGCGCGTCGCGGCAATGCGGCTGCGCAGGTCGGCCAGTGCGTCATCGGGAATATGCGCGGTGAACGGGCGTATGCCGCTGCCGCCGGTCGCGGCATGCAGCGCGGTGGGCAGCATCGCGGATACCCCGGCGGCCACGGAAGTGGCCAGCAGGTGGCGACGCAGCGGGGAAAACGGTGTGGAAGACATCGTTCGGCATCTCCTTTCGTGAAGTGGAAAGTGAACATGCCGCGCGCCAGATCGCGCCGTGGCTTTCAATCCGGCGCGCCCCGGTCACGCGGCGTCGCCCATTTGAAAGGTCTGATGTATCCGGGATTTGTCTGATTTGTACGCGTTTGTAGCCGCTGCGCAGCGAGCGGCCCGCATGGCCCGCTCGCCGGTACGACACTCAGAGCGCCTTGACGATCGCGCCGTCGACGCGAATGTTCTGCCCGGTGATGTAGCCCGCGCCGTCGGACAGCAGGAACGCGACCGTCTTCGCAATCTCGCCGGTCTTGCCGAAGCGGCCGGCCGGAATGCGCGCGACGATCTCCGGCGTTTCCGGCCAGCTGTCGATGAAGCCCGGCAGCACCGCGTTCATCCGGATGTTCTCGGCCGCATAGCGTTCCGCGTAAAGACGCGTCCACGCGCTCAGCGCCGCGCGCAGCGCCGACGACACGGGCATCGGCTGCTCGGGCGCGTCCGCCGCGAAGCTCGAGATGTTGACCACCGCGCCGCCGCCCTGCTGCTGGAAGATCGGCGTCACGCGGCGCATCACGCGCACCACGTTCAGCAGGATCAGGTCGAGCCCCGCGTGCCAGCTTTCGTCGGCGATCGACAGCAGCTCGCCCTTCGGCGGATGCCCGGTGTTGTTGACCACCGCGTCGATGCGACCGTAGCGCGCGACCGTCTCCTGCACGAGCCGGTCGATATCGGCGTCTTCCGTCACCGAGCCCTGGATGCCGAACCCGCCGAGTTCCTCGCCAAGCGCCACCGCGCTGCCCGACGGCGACATCAGCGCGACGCGATAGCCCGTCGCCGCCAGTTCGCGCGCGATCGCCGCGCCCATGCCCTTGCCCGCCGCCGTGATCAACGCCACTTTTTCTACAGTCACGATCTGCTCCTCGTTCGAATCCTGCCGCTGCGCAGCCGCCATTCGGCGCGCCATGGTGGTACTGTAGGCGCATCATTTACGACTGTCGAACCAGTATTTCTGCCTCCAGCCAATAGTATTTCTATAGCCTAACGATGCCGCCTCGCCCTTCCCGCCTGCCGCCGCTGAATGCACTTCGTGCGTTCGAAGTGTCCGCGCGGCACCTCAATTTCCGCGCCGCGGCCGACGAGATCGGCGTGACGCAAGGCGCCGTCGCGCAGCAGGTGCGCCACCTCGAGGATGTGCTCGGCCTGAAGTTGTTCGAGCGCCTGCCGCGCGGCCTCGCGCTGACGCACGACGGCGCCGCGTACTTCTCCGACGTGCAGCGTGCGCTGCACGCGATCGCCGACGCGACCGACCGGCTCGTGAAGCGGCGCGCCGCGCTGACGATCAGCACGACGCCGTCGTTCGCGTCGAAGTGGCTGATCCCGCGGCTCGCGCTGTTCACCGACGCGCATCCCGACTACGACGTGCGCGTGATCGCCGACCAGCAGCTCGCGACGTTCCGCCACGACGGCGTCGATCTCGCGATCCGCTACGGCAAGCCGCCGTTCGGCAAGCATCTCGCCGCGCATGCGCTGTTCCCGTTCGATGTGTGCGCCGTGTGCAGCCCCGCGCTGCCGGCCGCGCCCGCTTCGCCGCGCGCGCTCGCGGGCCATGTGCTGCTGCACGACGCGCACGACCTGTGGCCCGCGTTCCTCGCAGCGATGCCCGAGCCCGTCGACATCGATCCGCACAAGGGGCTGCGTTTCAACCAGACGTCGCTCGCGATCGATGCGGCCGTCGCCGGCCAGGGCATCGCGCTCGCGACCTATCCGCTCGTCGAGCGCGACATCGCCGCCGGGCGACTGTGCAAGCCGTTCGATTTCGCGTTTCCGCTGTCGGTGGGGTTCTATCTCGTGTATCCGGCCGAACGGCGCGACGACGATGCGGTCGCCGTGATGCGCGACTGGATGATCGGCCAGGCGGCGGCGGACGGGCAGCCCTGAGCGGCCTCAGGGGGCGATCCAGCGGCCGTCGTAGCCGCTTTCGTTCAGGTCGAATACCGCGCGGCGATGGCCGGCGCGCGCGAGTTCGAGCCAGTCGATGCGCGCGACGGTCACGTGAAGCAGGCAGAAGTTTTCGTAGCCGTCGGCGGCGGGCGCGGTGCTTTGGCTCGCCACGACATGGGCTGCTTCGGGTGACTCGACCGGCGTGCCGGGCGGCAACGGTGCGCGATACAGCAGCAGCGTATGCGGACGGCTCGATTGCCAGATCGCGCGCCGTTGCGCTTCGTCGTCGCAGATCGATGCAACGCCTTCCGCGCGAATCTGCACGAGCGCATCGAGATCATTCGCGACGATGGCAATGCGCGGATCGCGGCGCAACTCCGCGACCTTCTCCGAGCGCGCATCGGTATGAAACGACAGCACGCGATCGGCGCGGCTCACCTGGCGCAACACGATCGTACGAACCTTCGGTGCGCCGTCGAGGCCGAGCGTTGCCGCCTGCAGCATCGTGAACGGCGAGCGCTGCACGCTGACGCCGGATTCGAGGCAGGACCAGACGCGGTCGTAGGTTTCCTTGAGCGATCCTTGGACGGTGTCGGACATGAGGAAGCAGCGATCGCACGTGTTTCGGTCGCGCAAGCTTACCCGTTTGCTGCGGCGACGGCACCCGTGCGGTGCGCCGGCCGCCGCCGTGCAACTCAGTTGTAGCCGAGCACGACCGACGCCGCATCGCCGGCATCGGTCGTCGGCTCCGCGCCGAACCGGCCAAGCACGTCGGCAACATACTGCGGCCCCGCGCTGATCTGCGACGATCGATGCGCAACCGGCCGGTTATCGGCAGCGCCCGGCGCTGCGCCTATCGATGCGGTGTCGTTGACGGTGATATTCACGTTGATGTCTCCTCACGCGGCCAGCGCCGCACCACACGCGCGCACGAGGCGCGCCACGCCTTCCCGGATCGCGTCGACGTCCGGCGCGGCAAACGACAGGCGCAGCGATGCCGCGTCGACGTTGTCCGCGAAGAACGCCTTGCCGGGCACGAACACGATCTTGTTCGCGATCGCCTGTTGCAGCAGCACGTCCGACGACACCGCGCCGATCCGCGCCCACACGAACATCCCGCCTTCGGGACGATGGAACGTGATCGCATCGCCGAAGCCGTCGCGCAGCGCGTCGCACATCGCATCGCATTTGCGCCGGTAGGCCGCCGTGATGCGCGGCAGATGGCGTTCGAGCGCGCCGTCGGCCAGATATTCGGCGGCGGTTGCCTGCATCCACGGCGCGCTGCACAGATCGACCGTCTGCTTCGCGATCACGCAGCGCCGCGCGATCTCGGCCGGCGCGATCGTCCAGCCCACGCGCAGCCCCGGCGCGACGATCTTCGACAGGCTCGCGAAATGCACGATCCAGTCCCGCGCGCCCGCCACCTCGCCGGCCAGCGCGAGCATCGACGGCACGGCTTCGCCCGCGAAGCGCAGGTCGCCGTACGGATCGTCCTCGATGATCAGGAAACGATATTGCACCGCGAGACGCAGCAGCTTCAGCCGGCGCTCGCGCGTCAGCGTCGCGCCGGTCGGGTTCGCGAAAGTCGGAACCGTATAGAGGAGCTTCGGCTGCGCGATCTCGCCCGATGCAAGCCGGGCTGCGAGACGATCGACGTCGAGGCCTTCGCCATCGACAGGGATCGTCACGATGCGCGCCTGCTGCAGGCGCATCGCCTGCAGCGTCGCCGGATAGGCCGGCTGTTCGGTCAGCACGACGTCGCCGGGCGACACCATCACGCGCAGCAGCAGGTCGAGGCCCTGCTGCGAACCGGTCGTGACGAGCAGTTCGGCCGGCGTGCACGCGACGCCGCGACGCGCCATCAGCGCGATCAGTTGCTGCTTCAGTTCGGCGAGGCCGTCGGTCGGGCCGTATTGCAGGCAGCGCACGGGTTGGGCGTATGCGCGTTCGGCGGCCGTGTTCAAACCGTCGACGTCGAACAGGTCGCTGGCCGGATAGCCGCCCGCGAAGGAAATCATGCCCGGTTCGGAGAGGTACTTGAACAGCTCGCGGATCGGCGAGCCGGCGGGGTTCTGGAATGAGGGAGTGAACGCGTACATGTCGTCGTGAGCTGGATGGCGCGGACGGCCGGGATAGCCGCCTGGTGCCGGCCACCGGGGCGCTTCTGACGCCGCGGCGGTCAATTCGAGCCACGATTGTCGATAGTCATTAAGGCCGCGGCAAACGATATCTATGCACTAGGTCTTGCGGTTTGGTCATTAAATGGGGGCAATGGGTGCGTCGGGAAGCTCAGCGCCCCGTACCGGCGGGTTCGACAGGGGGCGGCTTGGTCGGCCGGGTTGCGAGCGCGCGCGTGAGGTCGTCCGACACATAGTGCGGACCATCGAACAGATAGACCGAATAGCCCCGATAAGCCAATAGCTGCTTGCTCAACTCTTCGGCGCTGGCCGAACGGAATCCGCCATGCTCGGCCGGCCGGAAGGCCTCGGCGATGACCCGCACGCGCCGTTTGCCCAAGCGTGAAGCCAGCTCGTCGAGGTAGGTGCGCGCGACGGATGGCTCGCGGGCATAGACACCGCAGCCGTCCTGGAAGAACACCCCGACGTCCGGGGGCAGCCACGCTGCGAGCCAGTCCGCCAGCGTCTTTCCGCCGATATTGGTCTGGTCGTAGACGCTCACCCAAAGCGGACGAGGCAGTCGCTGCAGGATCTCGGCAAGCTTGGGCGCCTCCTGCCAGGTCGGATCGATTTCGACCGGGAAGTAGTAGCCGGTAACGTGCAGCGGAAGTGGCACGCGCGCCACCTCCGCGGACTGGTCCGCGAGCGTCGACAGATGGGTGCGCGCACGTTTTTCGTCCTGGTAGCCGGCCAGTCCCAGGATGACGTTTCTGGCCCACGGCTCACGACCGATGCGCGCCCAGTCGGGAAGGTGTGCCGCGGTACGGATGCGGGCGTTGGCAACGTACGCGGTATCGTCGACGACGGTCCACTGGATCAACAGATCGTGTACGCCGAGCATCTGCCAGTTTCCGACGGGATTCGTCGTCGTGTTGTCCACCTGCCAGACGATTCCGTCGGCGTGAACGTCGTGCGCCGTCCAGCTGCAGGCGGCCACGACGAGCGATGCGCCGATTGCCGCGAGCGTCGCCGTCCGGGGCGAACGCGGCACGCCTGAGCGCTGGCGCGGTTTGCCTGCCAGTCGAAACCGCCCCATGCGTTGTTGAATCTTGCTCACGGCCGGGATGGCGGACGTGGTCATCGCTGGCTCCACGGAAGCACTCTCGCGCGTCATCGTAGCCGATCAAACGCAAACATGCGACCCGCATTTCCGATGCGGGTCGCACGAGGTTGCCACCACGCTCGCGTCACTTGGCAGTCGTGCCGTCTACCCACTTGTAGCCGAGATTCGTAATGCCGGTCACCATACTCTGGAAGTCCTGGTAGGCCGGCAACCCGAGATCGGGTTCAAGCCAGTACGGATGGAAGAAGAAGGACGCGAAACCGTCCCGCACCGCCAAACCGTACTGAGCATTGGTCACGATTTGCTGCCATGTGTACGAGATACACGAGAACGGGTCGATATTGCAGATGTTGTACTGGACACTGCCCAGGTTCTCCGGGACGATCCGCTGCCCGTAGTAATCGGAGTTGATGATGTACGGGAAGAACTGCCCGGCCGAAAAGTCCTGGTTGGCTGCACCCGTTCCGAGTTGCGGATTGGTCGCGGTGTAGTAGACAGCCCGCTGGAACGTCGTCGGGAACTCAAGGGCAGTGGCCGCCGCTGCATTCGGCGACATCTGGTACTGCGGCGCGGCCCAGCCGACGATCTTGTAGCCGTTGGTCGTGAACTCGGAGATACCCTCGGTCATTCGGCCTGTCGCCCAGGGAATGGAGTCCTCATCGACAGGACGGTTCTGCACCGCATACCAGAACTCGTAATCGCTGCCGCTGACCGCATTCAGAAGATTCGGCGTCGAATCGTACTGGTGCGTAAGTCCGTGCACCACGATCGAGCCGCCGTGCGTCACAGCATAGTTCAACGCACTCTTGAGACCCGTCGCCTGTGCCAGGTGGATAGTCTCGGGGACGCCTCCGTTGTAATAGCCGTTCGGATCCGTATACACGGGAATGGTTGCCATCGTGAACGGAATCCTCTTCGAGTACAGGTAGTTCGTGAGCGTTCGCATCGAACTCGTCGTCGTATACGCGTCAAGGTCCTCCAGACGGACGAGCGCACGGTGATTCACCGGTGCATTGGTCTGCAGGATGTCGTGCAGGATGTCGCATATCACCAGGTATCGATCCGTCGGGCCGATGTAGGAAAACGGCATATCCGCGAAATACCAGAACTTGCCCGAGCGCATGATGTATGGCGTGGTCGCCCCACTCACGCTGTTCTTGATGGTGACGAGCGCTTGCGCCTTGGTGGCATCGACGACCTGGGTCAGTCCGATATCCGGATCCGCGTTGATGGCGCCGGTTGACGCGTTATACGCGTAGTACTTGACCATCGACAGGTTCTTGTACGTGACCGTGTCGTAGAAGCCGGGATTCGGATTGCTTGACGAAGGTGCCGCGTTCAACCCGGCAATGCCGGAAAAGCTGAACCCGAAGGTCTGGTTGAAGGTGTAGGCGGTGTTCCATGCCAGCTGCCACAAGTTGTATTTGAACCAGACCACGGTTTTCGTGGCGGTCATCACGTCGCTCATGAACGCCGTCGGAATCGGGTTGTTGTAGTAGTCGCCAATATAGAACGTGACATCGTGGTTCGCGACCATTCCGGCCGTATAGTTCTGTATCGGAACCAGATCGACCGTCGCATTGAAATGGCCAAGCAAGTTCCTCAGCATAATGCTGTACATCAGGCCAAGCTTCGAATACGGGTCGTTGGCCGGATTATCGTATAGTACGAGAGTATGTGCAGTGGTGGCCTGCGCGTGCACCGTGCTCGGCAACATCATTTGCGCGAATCCGGCAAGCAGGGCTATGACGATCAAGATCTTTTTCATGGCCGTTTCTCCCTAGTCACGTTCCACATTGCCACCGGCTTTCTTGACGGACTTCCTGTTGAACAGAGGACGCCCGGTCTCCTTGTATGCCTTCTCCCAATCCTCGTCGGACATGCCTGGCTTCACTTTGACCTGGGCGGACCCGTTCGGTAATGGAGGAGGCTTAACCTTTACTGCAGATGAATTGTTTTTATCCTGCGCATTCGCATCCTGAACAGCGACGGCGAAGACGAGCGTGGAGATTAATGTGACGAGTGATCCGACGACACTCAATCCTTTCCGAAATGACTGATCACGATGAGAAAGCATGATTTTCATCCTTTGATATGCAAATTAAGTTAATCTCGTTAACGAAACGAGCACGGCGATGTGCCATTCAGAATGAGGGCGTTATGTCGTGATTTTTCCTGCGCGCCTTATACCCAAAAAAATCCGGGATTGGATGGTTTTACTTTCAAGCTAAAACCGTACCATCCGTCGCAAATGGGCACTGGGTCAGGGCACCGAAATTGGCGCGTCCCGGCAGCCCGGAATTGTCTCGATAAAACGTTTCAGGCGTGCAACGTCGCCGGTGTCGCGAATTTGATCGGACAAACGAGCAAAACCAGTTCTGATGATTCAGGGAAAACCAGTTCCTCCCTGCGCTCCGCAGTTGCCGACGCGGCAATCGACCCGGATAGCTCGCACGCGCAATGACGAGTGGAAGGCCGGATTTTCGGGCTCGATTCCAATCTTTCCGGCCCGTGATCTCTGGAGTTGCATGACGATTTCCCGATGGCCGCAGTCAGGGCCTGGGAAAGGGTCCGACAATTACCTTTCATCAGATCCGTCGACCGGGTGTTTCAGCACTGAAACATTTGGCTCGGATTCGGTGGGTCGATCTTGTACGGCGCACCCCCGACGCCCGGAAGGTCAAGGGTCGCGCCGCGATGGCGCACGACTTGCTTGATGAGCAGTGGATTGAGAAGACGGTACGCGGAGAGCCAGCGAGGCGCTGGATCGAGAGCGGCTGCAAGCGTTGATGAATGCCGGGTTCGTCCCGGCTGGAGACGGCGGCAAGCCAGCGAAAAACCGGCTTACGGAAGTCATCCACCGAACACGTTGCATTTTTGATGATGTTGCGTGGTCGCGTCGGGAAAGCGCCAGACCTCACGGAGTCTTTTGCGAGCAACCGAAGTTTGTGTGACGCAAGCCACGGAGTGGGAGTGACGGGTCGACGAGGACGGGGTGTGATTCGTCTTACGTTGGTACGAGGGGGCAGAAGCACAGACAAGAGAAAAGCGCGGGGAAAATGATGGATCACATAATGTGGAGTACGTATTTATATGCGCTTAACATTGTCGCCATTGTGACCGCCATCGTCATCCTGGTGAGCACATTGGATGACCTTACGCTGGACGCCTGTTACTGGTCATTCGAGATCGGGCGGATTCTGCGTCGCGAGAAATCGCAGACGATTGATATCGGCATGCTGCGTGCGCAGGAAGAGCACCATCTCGCGCTGATGGTGCCGGCCTGGAAAGAGTATGACGTGATCGCCAAGATGATCGAAAACACTTTGGCGACCATCGAGTACGAGCGATATGTCATCTTCGTCGGAACCTATCACAACGACGCCGAAACCACGGCGGAGGTCGAACGGATGGTCCGCAGGTACCCGGGCAGGGTGACGCGCGCAACGGTCATGAACGATGGGCCGACCTGCAAGGCAGACTGCCTGAACTGGATCATCGAAGCCATCCTGCGCTACGAAGAAGTCCATCATATTCAGTTCGCGGGCGTCGTCATGCACGACTGCGAAGATGTCATTCATCCGGTCGAACTCAAGTACCTCAACCATGCCGTTGCGGATAGCGACCTGGTCCAGCTTCCTGTTCTGTCGTTGCCCCGGAAATGGAACGAGTTCGTGGCCGGATGCTATCTGGACGACTTCAGCGAAACGCACCAGAAGGACGTGCCGGTGCGAGCCCGTCTGACCGGCGTCGTCCCGGGCGCGGGTGTTGCATCGTGCTACAGCAGGCGCTCGATCGAAGCAGCGATGAAGGAGCGCGACGGATGCCCGTTCAACACCAGTTCGCTGACCGAGGACTATGACTTCAGCTTCCGGTTGAGAGACCTGGGCATGAAGGAAACCTTTGCACGCTTTCCGCTTTCGGATATCACGCGCGAAGCGGGAACCAAGCGTGCACATGGCCGAGCCGTCAATCGAAACCTGTTGGCCACGCGCGAGTATTTTCCAAAAACATTTCGTACGGCATACAGGCAGCGCGCGCGCTGGATCCTCGGCATCGCTTTTCAGGGCTGGGAGCAACTCGGCTGGAAAGGCGATCTCCTCACCCGCTACATGTTCTTCCACGATCGCAAGGGCATCGTGACATCGCTGTTTTCGGTGATTGCCTATGGCGTGCTGCTCAACTTCGTGTTGCTTGCCGTCCTTCAGAAAGCCGGCCATGTCGTGCCTGTCAGCGCTTCGCTCGTCATGATGGGCGACTGGGTAGCGCCGCTGCTATGGGTGAACACCGCCATGCTGTTTGCCCGCGCCGGGCAGCGCTACCATTTTGTCAGCAAGCTGAACGGCCCGGTCCAGGGGCTGCTCTCGATTCCGAGGATGTTCGTCAACAACCTGATCAATTTCTACGCGGTTTGCCGCGCGTGGCGCATCTATATCAGCCACCTGACGAGCGGCAAGCCGATCGCATGGGACAAGACCAGTCATACGTACTTGTCGAACGAAGCGCTCGGGAAGGTGCGCCGCAAGGTCGGCGAGATCCTGGTCGGTTGGGGCGTGGTCTCGCTGGAGCAATTGCAGGCAAGCCTCGAGAAACAACTGATCTGCGGCAAGCGCCTGGGCGAACTGTTGATCGAAGGCAGCGCAATCTCCACCGACTCGCTGGCGGATGCGATCGCAGAACAAGCGGATCTCCCCCGGGTAAGCCTGGGCAATGTGGCCGTGGGCCACTTCGCGGACTCGCTGGCATTCGAGCTGCAGTACGCGTATCGGGCCGTCCCGTTTTCAACCACGGACGACGGCACGTTGAACGTTGCGGTCGGGCGGCCGCTCACGCAGGACGAACAGGATGTCGTGCGGCGAGGCGCCAGAACGAACGTTGCCTATTTCATTGCCTGCGATGCGGAGATTGCAGCCGAACTCGCCCGACACTCGCGCTTCGTCGAACTCGCACGGGTACGCGGCGGCGACGACGCGACGCCGCAGATATCTCCGATGCAAAAGCCGACGGGAGAACAGGCATGAAGCGCTCAAGACTCCCGATCGCGATGGGCCTCCAGCGCTGCGCCCGGTTGAGCGCCCTGGCTGTCGCCATGTCGCTGGCCTGGCCGGCCCCGACATACGCCGCGCAATCGCTCACCCCCAAGGCTTATCGGCTCGCGGATGGCGCATACAAGGCGATCAACGCCGGCGACCTGCCCCGCGCGGAAGACTATGCGTTGCGTGCCCTCAAGGTTCAGCCTCGAAGCGAACAGCTCGGGCTGCTGCTCCTCGATATACTCAGGCGGGAAGGAAAAGTCGACGAAGCGGACGCGATGGTGGAATCGCTGAGCGTTCGTTTTCCGAAAAGCGCGGCAGTCCGGGCGCAACATGGCTACCTGGCGCAGCGGCAGATGCATTACGACGTGGCGTGCAGCGATTTCTCGGCCGCCGTCGCGACGGGAAAATGGAGCAAGGAGCAGCAGCGCAACCTGCGCCTCGCGTGGTCGGACAGCGCGCTCGCGGCGAATCGCCTGCATGAAGCCGGCGTTGCACTGGCGCCGCTGGCCGATGAAAAATCCGCCGTGATTCAGCTGCGTATCGCGCAGTTGAGCTTGATGTCGGGCGATCGCGAAAGCGCCATCCGCGTGGCGGACCTGGCAGCCAGCGACGCGTCGACCGACGCCGAGCGGAAGATGGCCGTGTCGATCGTGACGCAGGCTCAGCAACCCGAGCAGGCGCCACAAATACCGGTAGACGATACCGCGACACAGAAGTTGCAGCAGGCCTATGACCTGCTACGTGAACACAAGGATCGCGAGGCCCTCGACGCATTCCAGGAGGGCTTCAACGGCGGAGCCGGCAACGCGATGAACTACGCCGACGCAGGCTATGCCGCCAAGCGCATCGGCTTGAACGAGCAGTCCGTTGAACTGTTCGAGCATAGTCTCGACGCCGATGAAAACGAACACAAGTTCGATGCGCAGCACAAGTTCGGCTATCGACGAGAAGTCGAGCAACTTCAGCGCACCTGGGGTTTCGTGCTGAGCGCGCCATACCAGTCGGCCGCGTTCGGTCCGCAAGGCACCATCAGCGTGTTGCAGCCGGGTATCGAGGCGTACTGGCAGCCACCGAAGATCGGCTATCGGAACGGGCGCATCCTCCAGTTCTTCGTGCGCGGATACGGCACCGCATACGACGGGACCGGCAACGTGACCGGCATGCCGACCGTGCAGGGGTCGGTGGGGGTGCGCTACAAGCCGCTGCCCGACCAGAACGTCGTGATGACCGCCGAGCGGCTGTTCCACATCGGCAGCCTGTCGATGACGGACTGGCTGATGCGGCTGGGGTATTCGTCGGAAGGGGGTACCGACCTGAGGGTCACCGAACCGAGCTGGCGTAGCTGGCAGGCCTATGTCGAAGGCGCCTACTTCATCAAAGCAGGCCGATACATCATCTATTCGGAGTTGCGTTACGGGCACACCTGGCGTTTGACGATGATCAGCAACCGGCTGACCGTCTACCCGCACGCCGCGATTGCCGGCGATCACGACAACCGCCAGCCGGACAAGACGGCAATCGGCGCGGGGCCCGGCATCCAGTTCCGCTACTGGTTTCGCGAAGGCCGATATACCGCACCGGCAAGCTATCTGGATGTCACGGTGCAATACCGGTTTGCATTGACGTCAGCGGTCCGCGCACGTGGTCTCGTCGTACGCGCGACATTGTGGTTCTGATCAACGACGCTGACGCTTTACTACAGAGGGTGCAATCAGTTGGGCGACTTGAGCGTAATGATCGTTTGACGCAGCAACTGGAAGTAGGAGCTCGTCGAATACGGGAGCATCTGTTCGACATAGTTCCACCAGAAGAAACCGCCGATGAAACGCGGATCGTTCATGGTGCCGACCATCGGGTAATAGGTCTTGATCAGGTTCTGCTGCACCGAGGCCGGCGCGGCGGTATCCGAGGTGCCGATTTCGCCGAAGCCTACCTTGGCGTTCGGGAAGATGCTTTCCAGCGCCGCAAAATCGTTCTTCCACGACGGATTCAGCCCCGGGCAATCCTGATACGGGTAGTAGCTGAACAGCGCATAGTCGGCCTGCTGGCGAACCGTCGAGGACAGGAAGGTCGTCGGCCAGGTCTTCCAGTAATCCTGGGGTTTCTCCCAGCAGTTGGTGCCCTTGCTGTCGTCGTTGTAGTACAGCGTGATGGCCGTCTTGCCGCCGTTCGATTTGACGATCGTGTTGGCCGCGGCAACCATCTGGCCGATTTGCTGCTCTTGCGAATTGACCACGGAGTTCGTACCGCTCGGGTTGGCACGCAGCCATTCGCCGTTGATTTCGTTGGCGATCTCCCACACGTCGACGGTGTTCTTCAGCTGAGACACCAGCTCCTGCGTTCTCGCTTTATACGTGGCGAGGTCCGTCGGGAAATAGTAGGAATCGTAGACTTCGCCCATCACATACGCGACTGCGTGCAGGCGCAGCAAAGGGGCGTAGTAGTCGGCGGCCGACGTACCCGGATCGAACACGACACGCACGGTCGGCCGGTACGGCAGGTTCTGCAGCGACGCGATGATGGTATCGAGTTTCGTCAGATCGTCGAGCGTCACGCCGTAAACCGGATTCTTCAGGGGTTCGACCTGGGCTTGAGCGGACTGGGACAAGGGCAATAGCCCTGCATAGGCAATGCACGCGGCAACGGCCGTGCGCGAAATGTTTTTCGTCAGTTTAATCAAAACTTCATTCCATCCTAAAGTAAGAAGAAGCGCGATTTTAGACGAAAATAAAAGCTAATTATCGGACGATATCGGAAGAAATGGCTCCGGAACATCGTGAGGCCGATGCCGAAGGGGCGGGCGCCGGCGCATCACGCAGGTGAAATTGCGACGCGATGCTGCCCGGAGACATGTCCAGCATCCCTAAACGAATATCCAACAACATTGGTTCACAAGGCGGCCGAATAGTGAAACCCGTCACCACCGGGATCCAGCTATGCGACGCCTTGCGAACCCTTCGCCGCCCTACTTCCGACGCTCGATCAAGCAGACGTATTGCGGTTGGCTTCAATCACCGTCAGCGCCGCCATGTTCACGATGCGTCGCACCGTCGAACTCGACGTGAGGATGTTCACCGGCGCGTTGACGCCAAGCAGGAACGGTCGCACCGCCGCGTTGCTGCCTGCCTCGGTCTTGAGCAGGTTGTACGCAATGTTGCCCGCGTCCACGTTCGGACAAACGAGCAGGTTGGCAGCACCCTTAAGGGGCGACATTGGAAGAAGGCGCGACCGCAGCAATCGTGAATTCCGCGATCTGTTCCGCTCTGCGATCAGCGTTGATGTGCGCATCCACCAACGGCACTGTCCGCTGGTCGAGCAACAGAATGTTCATTGCCGGGTAGGTGGAAACACCAAGCTTCCTGCCGATCACTTCGTCGACGAACCCCATGTAGGCGTGACAGTTGTTGAAGGTGCTTGTCGACCCGCATCGCGACTCCCGCGGCAATGGCCAGGTCGGTAGCGCCCCGCCGGTCAGCCACGCTCGCTCAAAGCTTGGAGCTCTCTCGTTTGGGGCGAGCAAACGCTCCCCATTCGAACCGAATGGTTTCGCGACGGCCCAATCGTTCCAGTTGAATTCCTCCGCCAATCGCAGAACGAGCGACTCACCGTGGCCACCGACATAAGGGTCTATTTTTGTGATCCGCAGAGCCCTTGGTAACGTGGCTCGAACGAGAACACAAATGGGCTCCTGAGACAGTACTTCCCCGAAGGGATCGATTTCTCAGTCTATTTCGCAGGCCAAGCTCAACGCCGTAGCTAGGCGGTTCAATGAGCGTCCGCGAAAGACCCAAGACTTTGATACACCAGCCGAACGATTTCATCAGTTCGTTGCATCGACGGGTTGAATCCGCAAACCCGAACGGACACTCTATCAGCCATACTCCGTTTACTCTCTGGCCGCCTCCACGCGCGCGACGACCAGGAGACTTGGCTAATATCAACTGATGGACTGAATCGCTTGATCGGGTATCTGTGGAGAAGACGCAAGATCAAACTGTGCTTCAGTCAGGACCGGTGCATTGCAGAACATCTTATAAAAAACGTTGCTCAAAATCGCTTCGGCCGAAGCGTTCGACAGATCATTGGGCATCGTCATATTGAAGTAGAGGATGCCATCAATCAATGCAATAACGGCGAGCGCGTGGTCGGAGAAAGGGCCCGGCAACTGTACGTTGATGCGTTTGCATGACTGCTCAATCAAGTACGCGATCATGTCGCGCTTTTGCAGGCATAGGGCATTCACGTGTTGCCGGAATTTCGCGTCACGCATGGCATGCAAACGTGCCTCAGCCCAGATGATGTAGTTGTTGTCGTCGGGATAGCACTGCGCGTACAACAAGGTGAGCTGCACTTGCAGGTTTTCGCTGGACGGTGCGGCGTCTCGCAGCTTCTGCAAGTTTTCTTGAATGTTCTGGTGATCGAGACGGAGCAATTCGACGAAAAGATCGCTCTTGCTGCCGAAGTTCGAGTAAAACGCGCCGCGGGTATAGCCAGCCTGGGCCGCGATATCCTCTACGCTTGTCGCAGCAAACCCTTTTTCGGCGATGCTCGACGCTGCAGCGTCGAGCAGGCGACGCCGGGTTTGCTCGCGGCTTTCTGCTCGCGTCATTCGTTTGGGCGGCATGCGGCAAAAGCCTCATTAAGCAAAGAACGATGGCAATAATCCATACTCTTGCCACGTCGTTGGTGCGTGGGGTTGCTATTTGATCGCGACAGCTTCGGATCCTCGAGGTTGCCATCCGCCACCGAGCGCCTTGAAGGCCGCAACCGCTGCGCGTGCCGATTCCGTTTGTGCCTGCACCCGCTCATCCGAGGTGCGCAGCAAGTTTTCGTCGGCCTGCAGGACTTCAATCAGGCTGACAACACCTTTCTGATAGGCCGCGAATGAGGCGGCTCGCGCCCGGCCGAGCGAGTTCACTCCTTGGGCGAGCACCGCAGCCTGTTCCTCGCGCTTGACCAGTGCCGAGAAAGCGTTCTCGACATCTTCGGTCGCATGCAGCGCTGCCAGCCGATACGCAGCCAACATTTCGGCATCCTGCCCTCTGGCCTGCCCGATCTGCGCATTGATACGGCCGAAATCGAACAACCGCCAGCGCAGCCCCAGCACGCCAGCGGCCTGACTGGCACCACCGGTGAACAGATTGCCAGCGGCCATTGATGTTGCGCTGCCGATCAGTCCACTCAGAGAGATTTTCGGGTAATACTCGGCGATAGCCACGCCGATGCGCGCGTTCGATGCAGCCAGGCGACGCTCGGCCACGATCAGGTCGGGCCGGCGCCGGAGCAACTCTCCCGGCGATCCTGTAGCCGCGATCTGCGGGGCAACCGGTATGTCGCCCGGTTCAATCAGTTCGGCTCGATGCGTGCCGGGCTGGGCACCCAGCATCACGTCCAGCGCGTTCAAGGCCGATTCCAGAGCCGTCTCGAGAACTGGGACGGATGCCCGTACCTGGGCCAGCGCACCTTCAGCCTGGCTCACCTGAAGGTCGGCCGCCAGTCCTTTGCCATACAGAAGGTTGATGGTCGAGAGCAGATCCTGTTGCGTCTGCACCTGCTTGCGAGCAACGTTCAGACGGGCCTGCAACCCACGAATGGTGATGTAGATATCGGCAGTCTGCGCTGCGACAGCCAGGCGCGTGGCCGCCGCACCCGCTTCCGAAGCCTGATATTCGGCAAGTGCCGCTTCGCGTCCGCGACGCAGGCCCCCGAACACGTCCAGTTCCCAGCTCGCGCTGAAATTGGCCTCATAGTCGTTGCCGTAACGGTCGAAGCCTGGCGTCGAATTCAAGACCCGCCCCAATGGGGTTTCAACAGATTGATAGACTCTCGCCGCCTGGCCGCTGACATTGCCGGACGGCAGCAGCGCAGCGTTCGCCGCGCCAAGTCCCGCGCGCGCCTGCGAGACGCGAGCGGCGGCTTGCGCAAGGTCCAGGTTCTGTTCCAGCGCGAGCGTGACGAATCGTGTCAGTTGCGGATCGTCGAAACCCGTCCACCACGTGACAAGGTCGGCACGGGCCGCCGCGTGCCGGTGATCCACCGCGGCCTGACCCAGGAACTGGTCCGGCATCGCTACATTGGGCCGGACATAATCGGGGCCTACCGCGCAGCCTGCCGAGAGGCTGACGACAATGACCGCGGCAAGGATGTGTTTGGGTAGCATGAGCGTCTTCGCAAGGTTCTTGTGGTGACTATAATACCAAATAGTCACTAGTTGTCCATTCCTGTATGCTATGCCCATGAAAAAAGCCTCCACTTCTCCCATCCCGGCGCGCGGCCCCGCTGACCATGAGGTGCGGGATCAGATCGTTGTCGCCGCCACCGAGCACTTCAGCCGGTATGGCTACGAGAAAACGACGGTCTCCGACCTCGCCAAGGCGATCGGGTTCTCCAAGGCCTATATCTACAAGTTCTTCGAGTCCAAGCAGGCCATTGGCGAGATGATCTGCGCGAACTGTCTGCATCAGATCGAAACCGAGGTCAGGACGGCCGTCGCGCAAACCGATCTGCCAGCGGAGAAGCTGCGGCGGATGTTCAGCGTGTTCACCGATGCGAGCCTCCGTCTGTTTTTCCAGGACCGCAAGCTCTACGAGATTGCCGCATCGGCGGCCACGGAAAACTGGCAGGCTGTGCTTGCGTATGAAGCGCGCGTCCAGAAGCTGCTTCAGGACATCCTGCAGGAGGGCCGGCAAAGCGGGGACTTCGAGCGCAAAACGCCCCTCGATGAGACCGCGATGGCGATCTATCTGGTGATGCGCCCCTACCTCAACCCGATGCTCCTGCAGTACAGCTTCGATTACACCAAGGTCGCGCCTGCCCAACTGTCCAGTCTCGTGCTCCGCAGTCTGTCGCCCTGAGGCAAATCGCAATTGTGACTATTGACTAAATTAGTCACTAGAACCATAATGAAAGCCCCGATCACTCCATCAATGGGTCTTTCATGCTCCGGCGTCGCCTTGCTATCTCTGCAGTCGTCTGTGCACTGCCATTTGCGCTAGCCGCCTGCGGCGCAAAAGCCCCGTCCGATCCGCGCACGGAGGCGCCCCTGGTGCGCACCGCCATCGCTCAGGCGGCGATCCCCGCTTCCCGTTCGTTTACCGGAACCGTCGCCGCGCGCGTGCAGAGCGATCTCGGATTTCGCGTCTCCGGCAAGGTGCTGGAGCGGCTGGTGGATGCCGGGCAAACCGTCAAGCGAGGTCAGCCGCTGATGCGCATCGATCCCATCGATCTGAGGCTTGCCGCGCAGGCCCGGCAGGATGCGGTCACCGCCGCGCGAGCTCGGGCGCAGCAGACCGCGCAAGATGAAGAGCGCTACCGCGAGCTGCGCGGCACCGGAGCGATATCGGCCTCGGCCTATGACCAGATCAGGGCCGCGGCCGATGCCGCCAAAGCTCAGCTCAGCGCGGCCGAGGCGGACGCCGGCGTTGCGCGCAATGCGGCGGGTTATGCCGAGCTGGTAGCGGACGGCGACGGAGTCGTGATGGAAACGCTGGCCGAACCGGGCCAGGTCGTCAGCGCCGGACAGCCCGTGGTACGCGTGGCCCACGCCGGGCGCCGTGAGGCTGTCATCCAGCTACCCGAAACCTTGCGCCCTGCCGGGGGTTCGGTCGCCCAGGCCACGCTGTTCGGCAACGGCGGCGTCAGCGTACCGGCGACGCTGCGCCAGCTCTCGGATGCGGCGGATCCGCGTACGCGCACCTACGAAGCACGGTATGTGCTGCAGGGCGCGTTGGCCGACGCACCGTTGGGCGCCACGGTGACAATCCAGATTCCGGACGCGCGCTCCCTGGTGCAAGGCGGTTTGCAGGTGCCGATCGGTGCGCTGTTCGACGCGGGCAAGGGACCGGGGGTGTGGGTCATCAACGGCGAACCGGCAAAGGTTTCCTGGCGACCGGTTACTGTCGAACATCTGGACGACGATAGTGCTCGCGTCGCCGGCGAGATCAAGCAAGGCGACCGGATCGTCGCGCTCGGCGCGCAACTGCTGCGCGAAGACGAGCAGGTACGGGTGACGAGTCAAGCCGTCGCCGTCGCTTCCGAGGGAGTCCGTCCGTGAGCGAAGGCCGTTTCAATCTGTCGGCGCTCGCAGTGCGCGAGCGCTCCATTACCCTGTTCCTGATCTGCCTGATCTCGTTGGCCGGCCTCGTTTCGTTCTTCAAGCTGGGCCGGGCAGAAGACCCCGCGTTCACGGTCAAGGTGATGACCATCATCACCGCGTGGCCGGGGGCCACCGCGCAGGAAATGCACGATCAGGTCGCCGAGAAAATCGAGAAGCGCATGCAGGAGCTGCGCTGGTACGACCGGAGCGAGACCTACACGCGCCCAGGCGTGGCCTTCACGACGTTGACGCTGCTCGACAGTACCCCGCCGTCAGAAGTGCAGGAACAGTTCTACCAGGCCCGGAAAAAAATCGGCGACGAGGCAGCCAACCTTCCGTCTGGCGTGATCGGGCCGATGGTCAACGACGAATACGCGGATGTCACGTTCGCGCTGTTTGCCCTGAAGGCGAAGGGCGAGCCGCAGCGCCTGCTCGTGCGCGATTCGGAGACGCTGCGCCAGCGGTTGCTGCACGTGCCGGGCGTGAAGAAGGTCGACATCATCGGCGAGCAGGCCGAGCGCATCTATGTCCAGTTCTCGCATGACCGGCTGGCAACGCTCGGCGTGAGCCCGCAGGACGTGTTCGCCGCGCTCAACGGCCAGAACGCGCTGACGCCGGCCGGCTCCGTGGAGACCAAAGGTCCAGAGGTGTTCATCCGTCTGGACGGTGCCTTCGACAACCTGCAGAAGATCCGTGATACGCCCATTGTGGCGCAGGGCCGCACACTGAAGCTGTCGGATATCGCCACCGTCACGCGCGGTTATGAAGATCCGGCAACCTTCATGATCCGCAACAACGGCGAACCGGCCCTGCTGCTGGGCATCGTGATGCGCGACGGCTGGAACGGGCTGGACCTCGGCAAGGCGCTGGACAGCGAGGTCGGCGCAATCAACGCCGGGCTGCCGCTGGGCATGAGCCTGACCAAAGTCACCGATCAAGCCGTCAACATTCATTCGGCGGTCGACGAGTTCATGCTCAAATTTTTCGTCGCGTTGCTGGTGGTCATGCTGGTGAGCTTCGTCAGCATGGGCTGGCGCGTGGGCCTCGTCGTTGCCGCTGCCGTACCGCTGACACTCGCGGTGGTGTTCGTCGTGATGGCCGCGACCGGCAAGAATTTCGATCGCATCACGCTCGGATCGCTGATCCTCGCACTCGGCCTGCTCGTGGACGACGCGATCATCGCGATCGAAATGATGGTGGTAAAGATGGAGGAAGGCTACAGCCGCATCGCCGCCTCCGCCTATGCGTGGAGTCATACGGCCGCGCCGATGCTGGCGGGCACGCTGGTAACCGCCGTCGGCTTCATGCCCAATGGCTTCGCGCGCTCCACGGCCGGCGAATACACCAGCAACATGTTCTGGATCGTCGGCATCGCGCTGATCGCATCGTGGGTCGTCGCCGTGGTCTTCACACCCTACCTGGGTGTGAAGATGCTGCCCGACTTCAAAAAGGTCGAAGGCGGTCACGACGCGATCTACGACACACCGCGCTACAACCGCTTCCGTCAGCTGCTCACGCGCGTCATCGCGCGCAAATGGCTGGTCGCCGGTTCGGTCGTGGGCCTCTTCGTCATGGCCATCCTCGGCATGGGCGTGGTCAAAAAGCAGTTTTTCCCGATCTCCGACCGTCCCGAAGTGCTGGTCGAAGTGCAGATGCCCTATGGCACGTCGATCTCGCAAACCAGCGCCGCCACGACGAAGGTCGAAGCGTGGCTCGCGAAGCAGAAGGAAGCCAGGATCGTCACCGCCTACGTCGGGCAAGGCGCGCCACGCTTTTACCTGGCGATGGGGCCGGAACTGCCCGATCCGTCGTTTGCGAAGATCGTAGTGCGCACGGACAGCCAGGACGAGCGCGACGCATTGAAGCAGCGACTGCGTCAGGCAGTCGCCAACGGTCTCGCCTCCGAGGCGCGTGTGCGAGTCACGCAACTCGTATTCGGTCCGTATTCGCCGTACCCGGTCGCCTACCGTATCTCTGGCCCGGACCCGGGCAAGCTACGCGGTATTGCGGGAGAAGTTGAGCAGAGGATGGAGGCCAGTCCGATGATGCGCACGGTCAACGCTGACTGGGGTACGCGCACGCCCACGCTGCACTTCACATTGCAGCAGGACCGTCTGCAGGCGGTGGGGCTGACATCCGGCGCCGTAGCGCAACAACTGCAATTCCTGCTAACCGGCGTGCCTGTCACCGCCGTGCGTGAGGATATTCGAACCGTGCAGGTCATCGCGCGTTCGGCCGGCGATGTTCGTCTCGACCCGGCGCGGCTCGGCGACTTTACGCTGGCTGGCGCGAACGGGCAACGCATTCCGCTGTCGCAGGTGGGCAAGGTCGACGTGCGCATGGAGGAACCAATCATGCACTGGCGGGACCGCGTGCCGACGATCACGGTACGAGGCGACATCGCCGACAACCTTCAGCCGCCGGACGTGTCGACGGCGATTACCAGGCAGCTTCAACCCGTCATCGCAAAGCTTCCGACCGGCTACCGTATCGAAGAGGCGGGCTCCATCGAGGAATCGGCCAAAGCGACCAAGGCCATGTTGCCGCTCTTCCCGATCATGCTGGCGGTTACGCTCATCATCATCATCTTCCAGGTGCGCTCGATTTCCGCAATGGTGATGGTGTTCCTGACCAGCCCGCTGGGTTTGATCGGTGTGGTGCCTACGTTGATTCTGTTCAGGCAGCCGTTCGGCATCAATGCGCTGGTCGGCCTCATTGCGCTGTCGGGCATCCTGATGCGCAACACGCTGATCCTGATCGGGCAGATCCACCAGAACGAACAGGCGGGCCTGGTTCCATTCCATGCGGTCGTCGAGGCCACCGTCCAGCGTGCCCGCCCCGTGATCCTGACGGCCATGGCGGCGATCCTCGCTTTCATCCCGCTGACCCATTCGGTGTTCTGGGGAACCCTTGCGTACACGCTGATCGGCGGCACGTTTGCCGGGACGATTCTGACCCTGGTCTTCCTGCCGGCCATGTATTCGATCTGGTTCAAGATTCGACCCGACAGTACCACCGGCTCGCGCAAAGATCGGCATGAGCAGGCGCAGCCTCCCGAGCAAACGCTGCAGGACGCGCTCGACGCGGGCAGTTAAAACACTATCAATTCCACCTGAAGGGAGCTGTTCATGTCGAATGCCACTATTGTCGTTGTTACCGGCGTGTCCTCGGGTATCGGACGCGCCGCCGCCGAGATGTTTACGAGGCGGGGGTGCCGAGTATTTGGCACCGTGCGCAGCATCGCAAAAGCAGCGCCTATCTCGGGAGTCGCTACTACCCGGCTGTATTCGTATTCGGCTCGCTATTGTTGACACCAATTTCCGTTCGTACCTTTTGCGGGGTTTTTCCGGTCCATGAGTGGAATGCCCGAGCAAAGGAATTGGAATCGTCAAATCCCAGTAGAAAAGAGATCTCCGCGCTAGACATTGTTGTGTTGCGAAGATAGTGATATGCCAGAGATTCGCGCAAGGTATCCAGCGTTTGCTGGAATGATGTTCCCTCATCTTGAAGCCTGCGCTGCAATGTGCGGGCGCTGACTGCCAGTTTTCGACTGATTACTTGCATCGACACCTCACCCGCCGGGAGGGTCTCCAGCAGCGTGCTACGCACTCTTTCCGCCATGCTGGCCGTCCTGTCCAGGTCAGCTAACCTCTGGCGCAGCGAAGGCTCAAAAAACAACCACATCTTGTGGTTTTCGGTCAGGAATGGCCGCTCGATATCCTCCGCAGAGAATACCAAGGTGGCTAGGGGCGCATCCGTAACGGGCACGCCGAAATATGCTTGGTAGGCGGGCGCGCGGTCGTTCCGTGAGCTCGTCGCCAACGGCCAACTCACGCGCAACGGGCGCACAGGGCTGCGTGTCGCCAGGCGCGCGAGTTGCACGAAAAAGACCAACTTGAAAGTAAGAAAGACATCAGGCGGCGGCAGGGTGTGATCGAGGAAATCGATGGAGACGGTGGTGTGCTCAACCGCGCGGTCGATCCGAATGATCATGGGGGCGATCAGTCTGACGTACTTCGCAATCCGATCGAGTGCTCCGCCCATATTTGAACTACACAGCGCGGCGAAAAGCTCGGGATCGAACCAGTCCGATGACATCACCTTGGCGATCTGCAGCGCGGCCGGTACTTCCGCATCGATTGCTGCTGCCTCGGCCTCGATGGCCTTCCACAGCTTGAAGAAACTGGTCGGATCCAGGCGAACACTCTGGCGCGAAAAGAGATCACCCGGTAGCTGCGCACGGCGCAGAACTGGCGAAGCTGCAAGACCTGCGTCCTGCATCAACAGGCGCCAGCCCGGCCAGATGGCATAGTCAGTTGGGTGGCCGTGTCGACCACTCGGCGGATGCTCGCTTTTCGTATTCATCGTGAGAGTCTATCCAGCAGATTACGCCATCACAATAGCAAAATGCGCCAATTGGCCTCCCACAATATTGGCGCGTTCGGCTGGTAGCTTGGCGTGTTCCGCTAGTGCTGGTGGCGTAACTGGCAGGCAGAATTGCAGCAACAGTCAAGGGTTGCCCGAAGAGATTTTCAGATCGAATTTAGCGCAATCCCGTTGCCGAGCAAGCATGGCCGTCATGCATGAAGATAGTCGAGCGTCTCTCGCCAACGCTCGCTGAATCGTCATAGTTGGAGGCCGGCAATGACGAACTCAAATCCATCTACATCAACATTTTTTCGAAAGCCGTGATAGGCCATTTCGAATAACGGGAGCTGGCAAGATGAAGAAGACAATTCTGATTACGGGCGCATCGTCGGGCTTTGGTTTGATGCTTGCGAACAAACTCCACAAAGACGGCTTCAATGTGATCGGTACCAGTCGTCAGCCGGAAAAATACGCACGCAACGTGCCCTTCAAGTTGCTGCGCCTTGACATCGACGACGACGCTTCCATCGAGTCGTTCACTCGCGAGCTTTTCACCTATACGAAGCAACTTGACGTTCTCGTCAATAATGCGGGCTACATGGTGACCGGCATCGCTGAAGAGACGCCGCTTGAAGTCGGCAGGCAGCAGTTCGAAACCAACTTCTGGGGTACGGTCAAGGTCACAAACGCGTTGCTCCCTTACTTTCGTAAGCAGAAGAGCGGCCAGATCATCACCGTAAGCTCCATTGTCGGCTTAATCGGCCCGCCAAACCTGTCCTATTACTCGGCTTCAAAGCACGCAGTCGAAGGCTATTTCAAGGCTCTGCGTTTTGAACTAAACCAGTTCAACGTCAAGGTCAGCGTGGTGGAGCCGGTGTGGTTCAAAACCAATCTCGGCCAGAATTCCGTTTCGTCGACAGGCGGCAATATCGCCGACTACGACGCTTACCGTAAGCAGGTTCGTGCCGCCACGCAAAAGGGTATCGATGACGCGGAGGCGCCCGACTCGGTCGTGCATACCATCACGAAAATCATCGGCACGAAGGAACCGAAGTTCAGCAATCCGGTGGGCAAGATGACCGGGATGATTCTTTTCCTGCAAAGCTACGCGCCGAAGATGTTCGAAAGCTCGATTCTCAAGAGCGTCAGGACCGCCGGATAAGCACACCCGAAGCTGGCAGATCAAACAGCGCCGTCAATTTCATACGATTACGGTGCTAAACGTTTAGTGAGGAATATCGATGAAGTATTACCTGTGCAAGTTCATTCCTCCGCGGCCCGACTTTCTCACGACAATGTCGGACGACGAGTTGAAATGGATGAAGCAGCATGGCGCTTTTCTCGATGAGCTGCTCGCGCAAGGCGTGATTGTGGCTCACGGCCCGGTGATTGATGACACTGGTGGCTATGGCGTCTCCCTGTACCAAATCTCGGACGATGACGACATCGCCGCTTTCACCTCGCAAGATCCCATCGTGAAAAATGGCGTCGGTCACTATGAGCACTACGTCATGCTGCATTTAGCAGCGCGTCACTGATCCTCTGTTTTAAGGAAGTCGTCGTGAAGATTCAAGGTTCTGTCGCGCTCGTTACCGGTGCCAATCGCGGACTGGGCGCCGCATTCACACGCGCATTGATCGCCGGTGGCGCGGCCAAAGTCTATGCCGCGGCGCGTGATCCATCTACCGTCACAGAGCCGGGCGTGGTGCCAGTATGCTTGGACGTGACCCGCGCCGACCAGATCGAAGCGCTCGCCAGCGAATTGGGCGACGTGAGCTTACTGGTGAACAACGCTGGTGTCGGAGGCTCCGGGCCTGTGCTTTTGCCATCATCCATCGACATGCTGCGTCAACAGTTCGAGACAAATGCCGTAGGTCCATTACGCATGGCGCAGGCCTTCGCGCCGATCCTGGCTGCGTGCAGCAGTAGTGCCGTGATCAACGTGATTTCTGCGCTGAGTTGGGCCACTCTGCCAGGCATTACCGGCAGTTACAGCGCATCGAAGGCTGCCGCTTGGGCTTTGAGTAACGCGATGCGGCAGGAATTGAGGGCCCAGGGGACAGAAGTTCTGTCGCTGCATGTCGCGTTCATGGATACCGACATGGCGCGGGGAGCACCTGGACCCAAGGCATCTCCCGACGAGGTTGCGCGTATGGCGATCGCCGCATTGGAGGCCGGTCAGTCTGAACTCTTGGCCGATGAGGTTACCCGTAGCGTGCATGCTGGCCTTACTGCAGTGCCGCCGATGTATCTTGGAATGCTTGGGTGACGCTCGATCCGCGGCGCGCCCCGAGCCACGGGAATGCGCGGGACTTTCCGGCTGTGTTCTCTCCTGGGACGATGCCGTTGCATCGACCGGTTGAATCCGCCGCCCTGAGTTGCCATTCAGGTTGACGTGACCAGAGCGGCCGCTTCCGAGTGTACAACCGTCACTCGCAGGCAGAGTTGGTGCGGACCGAGCACGCGCCGTCCCCGTGCAGGCTTCATCGAGGCGGCTTCGCCATCTGCCGAACGACTCCGACCTGCGGCAACCGTCCTTTCGATTCAATCAGTCGGGTGCTGATCGACCGGGTTTGGAGTTAGAACGTATGCCTAATGCCGACCGCAAAGGTGTTGCCGGTGGGGTGGTCGCTCAACTTGTCCAGCGAATAAATCGCGTAAATGTCCGTCCGCTTGGATAGAAGGTGGTTGTAACCGAGAGAAGCCGTGTTGCGAAGACTGTTGGTCGTAGGCGTAGGTCCGGACCGTTGTGTACGTGCCCACTCGGCAAGCAGGAAGTCGGCCGGTGAGAAGGGGATCGACAGACCAGCCTCATAGGTGTGACTGCCTGTCGGCGTACTCACGTCACTGGTCATCGCCCACGCCCCGTAGAGCGTTACGAGCTTGAAGTCGTACGCGGCGCCCGCGAGGTACGCATACTGCGCCCCCACCGGCCCTGCTGCGGTGTACCGTACGCGTTGACCGGACAGGACTGCCGTGAGACCGTGACCTTGATAAGTCAAATGAACGCCGAGATTACCGATGCCAGCCGAACCCGCAACGCCACCGAGGCCGTAGATTACCGTTGCACCGAAACCCTTAAAGGTCGGGGTCGTATACTTGGCGGTGTTATTCCACACCGTATCTCCGATAATCGTGCCGCCATAATTGGCCACGAACGTCTGGACGACCAGCGGAGAGAATACGACCGATGATCCGAATGGATTGACAAGTGATTCGGCCGTGTAGGTCGGATTTCTTTGCCTCCCGAACGTCAACTGGCCGAAGTCGCCTTGAAAGCCCACGTACGCGTTGCGCGACCAGAATGGGTCCGTCGTATTGCGCCCCTGCGCGCCGTTTTGGGGTTGGAAGAAGCTCTCAAGGGCGAAGATGGCGCTAACGCCGCCGCCCAGATCTTCCTTGCCTCGAATGCCCCAGAACGACGTGGTCAGTCCGCCACTCCCCATGAGCACTGTGGATTGGGGCGTGTCGCTACGTTTGACACTTCCGACATAGGTGCCAACCAGCCCATAAAGCTGGACTTGGGAGCCGCTATCTGCGCGTGCGCCGACCGAAGTCAATGCCAGGCTGGAACAGAGAATCATTGCAACTCCGAGCGTGCCAAAGACTTCCCGCACAGAAGCACCGCCCATATCCTGTTGTTGCTTTTTCATTTCGGTTGTCTCCATTCAAATTTTTATAGGCGACTTTTTCCTCATTCAATCAATACGTACTACTGATGGAATAACGCGGAACGCTTGAGTTTGTTTCAAGCATGTCGCCGAAGCTGAGGGGGTGCGAGCTTGGAAGCTCCTTCCCTTGAGTCATATCAGGATAAGGAGCCGCAGGAAACGCGACTGTTACGGGGAGATCTCCTCAAGCGCGCGATTGGTCGTCTCCACCATTCGCGCAGCGACAAGGAAGCCCACTGCACTGACCACGGCAAACATGATGAATACCGCGGCGATGCCTTTCCCGGTCAACACGACGCCGACAATCGCGGGCGCAGCAGCAGACGCTGCTCGCAGCCAAGAAGTCGCGAGACCCGTGCCAATCGCGCGCATCCGGGTCGGATAGATTTCGGGGGTGTACAGGTACAGAAGGACCGTTGTAGTAGCCATCACTGCATAGGCCGACGATCCCAGGAACATCACGGACCATGCGCTGCCAGCGCCATGAATGCCGAGTGCGGCGAGCAGAATTCCGCTGATGACGAAGCAGGCCATTGCCCAACGGCGGCGCCCGACCCGATCAATCAGCAACGCGCAAGCAAGCACCCCGCACGTACTCAGGACGTTCGAGACGGACGCCATGTGAAGCGATTCTTGCAGAGGCAGATGATAGACCGTCTTGTAGAGGCTCGGCAGCCAGTTGTTGATGCCATTGGCCACGAAATAAGAGCTCGCCCAGAGCAACCATACGACAACGGTGCGGCCTCGGTAGAACGGCGAGAAGAGTTCTTTCCATGTTCCCTTCTGCTTCGACTGCAGTCCGTTCAGCAGGCCCACCACGCGCTCGTCAACCTCCGCCTTCTGCGTCTGCGTATCGAGGTTGCGCTTCGGCGTGCTGGCCTCGAGCCGCTCGATGATGCGTTCAGCCTTGTCGAAACGCCCCCGTGAAATGAGCCAGCGCGGCGATTCTGGAAGGCGTGCGATGAGGATCGCTACGACGCCGCCGGGAATTCCGCCGATCAGGAACATATATTCCCAACCGAAGCGGGGAACGATGAAAGCGCCAAGCTGGGCGGCCGCGAGCAGACCCAGCGGGAAAATGAGTTCGTACAGGATGAAGAAGCGGCCTCGGCCATGCGCCTGTGACAGCTCGTTGATATACGTGGCGGCCACGGGGACTTCACCCCCCACGCCGATGCCTTGCAGGAAGCGCATCAGAAACAGCATATGGAAGCTGCCGGTGAAGGCGCATACGACGCTCATTGCCGACATGACACCGACTGTGATTGTGGCGCTCGGCACCCGCCCGAGGCGCTCGGCAAGCCAGCCGAAGACCAACGCGCCGACGACCTGGCCAAGATAGCCGGCAGCGATCAGCACGCCAATCTGGCCAGTAGAAAGATGCCAGAGGCCCACCAGTACGGGCAGGACGAAAGCGAGCGAAAGTGCGTCGAATGCATCAAAGAGGGTCGCGCTGCCCATGACGATCCGTGCTTTGGTGTGCCACTTGCAGAACGGCACGTTCTCGATGCGGAACAGCAAGTTTGCAGCACGCAATTGCTCGCTCGCGGGGCGCGTTTCGCTCGAGGGATGACCAAGGCCGACGCCGTAGGCGGTCGAAGGGGTGTTCATGCTGTCTCCTGAAAAGCTGCATTTTATGGGCCCTCGGTTTTCTTCTTGTTTTGAAGCACCGATCGCGTTTCTCTCTTGTTCTGTCGCGATGCTGAAGCTTGTTTGGTCCTGTTATGGGCGACGCATAGAACGTGGTTTCGTGCGTCGCCGTTACTGCTTGACACGGATAGCGAAGCGGGGGCAGCGCTTCGCTATCGCCATAACGGCGATGAGTGCACCGCTGCCGCGTCAGTCGACGAGGCCCGCCGAGCGAAGTGCGTCCGCGATTTCAACGTCCGCGCCTTCCGCGAGCGGCAGCAACGGCGAGCGCACTGTGGCGTGCTCGAGGATGCCGCGGGCCACGAGGCCGTGCTTGAGTGCCACGGTGCCTTCCATGTGCGAGCCACGGTGATACACGTTGCGCGTCACAGGCAGCAGGCGATCGTGGATCGCGCGCGCAGCTTGATAGTCTTTCGCCTTGCCTGCCTTGATCAGTTCGATGAGCGGCTCGGGAGCCAGGCCGCCGTAGCCGACGAGCGCACCGTCGACGTCGAACATCGTGTGCAGCAGATACTCGTCGTGGCAGGTCAGGATTTGCAGTTCCGGACGCTCGCGACGAATGATGGGAATCTCAACGTCCCAGCGACGCATATTGCGCACGCCATTTTTCATCGCAAACACGCCCGGTTGTGCGGCGATTTCCAACTGCGTTTCGAGGTTGTAGGTCGCCTTTGTGGCATCCGGGTACTGGAACAGGATAAGCGGCAGGCCGCTGCCTTCGTAGATGGCTCGGTAGCGGTCTTGCGGTGCGCCCTTCTGGTAACCGAAGCGCAGCCAGCCATGCGACGGATACACGAGACCAGCCGACGCGCCGGCTTCCATCGCTCGCTTCGCTTCATCGACGGCGACTTGTGTACCCTCGAGCGTGATACCGGCGATGACCGGAATCTTGCCGTCGACGGCCTTCACAAAACTTTCGATGACTTGAGCCTGTTCTTTCTGCGTCATGAACGTGCCTTCGCCAGCGTGGCCCAGCACCGTCAGGCCCTTGACGCCCTCGATGCTGCCGAGCCAGGAACCCAGCCGTTGAATTGCTGCATGGTCCACCGCTCCATCGCGGGTAAAGGGGGTAACGGGTGCCGGGACCAAACCGCGCAGATCGATCGCTTTCATGACGTCTCCAAATGTGAGCTTTTCGGCTCCTCTTTCCGAGAGGAGAGCCCGCTGCTCGTTTCGCTTCAAGCTGGAACAACGGTGCATGCGTTGCAGTCTAGGGACGGTCGCTCCATGCGAGAACTGCCTAGCTGCACATTTCAGCTATACTTGTTTGGCATATCTGATGAGGCTTGGCGGTGGACTACGCGGCTTGGAAACTATTCATCGATGCAGCAGAACTCGGGAGCTTGAGTAAGGCCGCCATTGCCTACGGCACCAGTCAGCCGCACATCAGCCGACAGATTGTTGAACTTGAGCAGTACTGCGGCGGCCGCTTGTTTCAACGGACAGGCCGCGGCGTGGTATTGACCGAACTGGGGGCGCGGATCGCGCCGCGCGTCAGGGCGTGGCTTGCCAGCACGGAGCAGTTGTCGAACGACATCCGGAGCACGGCAGGAGAGCCAATTGGGGTGGTCAGACTCGGGATCTTGCCCTCTACCGCTCATCCCCTTGTCAGCACCCTTTACCATCGCCTTCGAGAACGTTATCCCTTGGTGCAACTACAGGTGCGCGAGGGTCAAGGTGCATTGTTGGAGACGTGGCTAGAAAACGGCAGTGTTGATCTCGCCCTTCTTTTTCGAAATAGTCCGACGCCGAAAAACGGCGACGAGTATCTACTTGAGGCAGCGACCTACTTGGTCAGCGCGGAAGGCGACCCGTTGACCAAGCAATCCACGATCGCTTTTTCCGAACTCGACGGCATTCCATTGGTCTTTTTCTGCCGCCCCAACAGTTGGCGCGACCGGCTGGAACAAATTGCAGGGGAACACCAGGTCTCCCTGAATTTCGCGGCAGAAGCCGACTCATTGAGTCTGCAGGGGCACATCGTGGCAGACGGCGGAATCTACGCGCTGCTCGGACCTTATGCGATTGCCAATCTTCAAAAAGAATGTCGGCTGCAGGCGTCGATGGTGGTTGATCCGTCCGTGCCGCGCTTCATTGCGCTTGCCATGTCACCCCACGGCGCGCTGACGCTGGCGTGCCGCACGGTCATGCAGCTAACCAAGGAGATTGCACGTTCGCGGAACCTCTCCTCGGACCTTCAGTTAGGCGTGTCCGCAGCCTTCCTGCGATCCATCTAAAGGGCCGTGCCCGGCGCGCCGAATTGTGCGTTTTGCAATGTACTGCCGTTCCAATAAGGGTAAATACCTGGATTTTGGCGCATATACTTCGTGGCTTCGAGCAGTACCGGATTAACCAAGCGCCAAAAGTAGGTGCGTGATGAAACCGATTTTCTTTGCGACCGCGCTCGCGTTGCTCGCTGCTTCTCCCATTGCTTCGTTCGCCCAAACTGACGCGCCAGTCACGCGCGCACAAGTACGCGCCGAACTCGCAGACCTCGAACGAGCCGGATACAACCCGATCCCTGATGATGTGAAATACCCGGCCAGGCGGTAATCCCCTCCCACAAGCGCCAATCAATCAGACAGAAGCACCCCGATTAGCCTCAATCACCGTCAGCGCCGCCATGTTCACGATGCGTCGCACCGTCGAGCTCGACGTGAGGATGTTCACCGGCGCGTTGACGCCGAGCAGGAACGGCCCCACCGCCACGTTGCTGCCCGCCTCGGTCTTGAGCAGGTTGTACGCAATGTTCCCCGCATCCACGTTCGGACAAACGAGCAGGTTGGCAGCACCCTTAAGGGGCGACATCGGAAGAAGGCGCGACCGCAGCCCTTCATCAAGCGCACAATCGCCATGCATCTCGCCATCCGCCTCGATGTCGGGCGCCTGCTCCCGGACGATCTCCAGCGCCCGGCGCATCTTCACACCCGAAGCCGCGCTGCCCGACCCGAAGTTCGACCGCGACAGCAGCGCGGCCTTGGGCGTCAGGTTCAGCCATTCCATCTGCCGAGCCGCGGCAATCGTGAATTCCGCGATCTGCTCCGCATCGGGATCGTCGTTGATGTGCGTGTCCACCAACGCCACCGTCCGCTGATCGAGCAGCAGAATATTCATCGCCGCGTAGGTCGACGCGCCGGGCTTCCTGCCGATCACTTCGTCGACAAACCGCAGATGATTGTGATACTCGCCGACCGTCCCGCAAATCATGCCGTCCGCATCGCCAAGCCGCACCATCATCGCGCCGATCAGCGTCAGGCGACGCCGCATTTCGACCCGCGCCATCTCCTTCGAGATGCCGTCCCGGCACCTCAGCTCCCAATACGTCGTCCAGTATTGCGGGAAGCGTTCGTCATATTCCGGATTGGTCACTTCGACATCCTGACCGAGCCGCAGGCGCAAACCGAAGCGCTCGATGCGTGCCAGCAGCACCTCCGGGCGACCGACCAGGATCGGACGTGCCAGCTTCTCGTCCACGATGACCTGCACGGCGCGGAGTACCCGCTCGTCTTCGCCTTCGGTGAAGACGATCCGCGCCTTGCCGCCGTCACGCACAAGCTGGCGCGCTGTCGCGAACAGCGGTTTCATGAACGCGCCGGAGTGGTAGACGAATTGCTGCAGTTGCTCGACATAGGCGCCCAGATCCGTCAGCGGGCGTGTCGCTACGCCGCCTTCCATCGCCGCCTTGGCCACGGCCGGCGCGATACGAACGATCAGGCGCGGGTCGAATGGCTTGGGAATCAGGTATTGCGCGCCGAAGGCCACATCGTATGCGCCATAGGCGGCCGCAACGACTTCGTTCTGCTCTTCCTCCGCAAGGCCGGCGATCGCGTGAACCGCGGCAATCTCCATTTCGCGGGTGATCGTCGTCGCGCCCACGTCCAGTGCGCCGCGGAAAATGTACGGAAAGCAGAGGACGTTGTTGACCTGGTTGGGGTAGTCCGAGCGGCCCGTCGCGATGACGACGTCGTCGCGCGTCGCATGCGCCAGTTCCGGAAAGATCTCCGGCGTGGGATTGGCCAGCGCGAGAATCAGCGGACGCGGCGCCATCTCCTTCAGCATCTCCGCGCTCAGAATGCCGCCGACCGACAGGCCCAGAAACACATCCGCGCCACCAATGACTTCGGACAGCGTGCGGGCATCGGTTTCCTGCGCAAAGCGCGACTTGGCCGGGTCCATCAGCGTGGTACGGCCACGATAGACGACGCCTTCGATATCGGTCACCCAGATGTTTTCAACCGGCAGCCCGAGGTCGACCAGCAAGTCCAGGCAGGCCAGCGCTGCCGCACCGGCCCCCGACGTCACAACCTTCACCTCCGAAATCGACTTCCCGACCACCTTCAGCCCGTTGATGAAAGCCGCGGATACGGTAATGGCGGTACCGTGCTGATCGTCGTGGAAGACGGGGATTTTCATGCGTTCGCGCAGTTTGCGCTCCACCGTGAAGCATTCCGGCGCCTTGATGTCCTCGAGATTGATGCCGCCGAAGGTCGGTTCGAGGCCGGCGATGATGTCGACCAGCTTGTCCGGATCGGTCTCGTTGATCTCGATGTCGAAGACGTCGATCCCGGCGAACTTCTTGAACAGGACGGCTTTGCCCTCCATGACCGGCTTGGATGCGAGCGGGCCGATGTTGCCCAGACCCAGCACCGCGGTGCCGTTCGTGATCACCCCCACCAGATTTCCACGGCTCGTGAAGCGGTGCGCCTGCAGCGGATCGGCCGCGATCGACTCGCAAACCGCCGCGACGCCCGGGGTGTAGGCCAGCGCAAGATCGCGCTGGGTCACGAGCGGCTTGCTGGCGACGACCGAGATCTTCCCCGGGGTCGGAAACTCGTGATAGTCGAACGCTGCCTGCTGTTGTGTCTCGGTCTGTTTCATGTTCTCGGTCCGGGGGCGGCCGCCAGGCCAGTCCCGGCGCGATCCATTGAGGTGATTCTAGGGATCCGTCATAAGAGGATGATTCTGTTTTAATATTGGCCCATCACTTTTTCATGATGGGTGCGCGGCCAGCCAATGACATTCGACGCAAACGACGTGGTCAGGCGGCTTGGCGCGCGTCTGAAGATGCGGCACCTCGTGCTGTTGCTGCAGATCCAGCAGCACGGGTCGCTGACGCGCGTCGCGGAGCACATGGCCAGCAGCCAGCCCGCCGTGACGAACGCGCTGTCCGAACTGGAGAGCATGTTCGGCACGCCGCTCTTCGAGCGCTCTTCGCGGGGCATGCGGCCCACCGCGCTCGGTGCGGTCGTGCTCGAGCGGGCGAAGGCGATGATCAAGGATCTCGACCACCTCGCCCGCGAGATGGAGGCCGTCGCCGCGGGGCATGCGGCCCACCTGCACATCGGCGTGATTCCGTTCATCTCCGGCCAGATGCTGTCGGCAGCGCTCAAGCGGCTGCAATCGCGCATGGAGCGGCGCCTGACCGTGACGATTCACGAAGGCACCAGCGATCAGCTCCTGCGGCAGCTCAAGGATCACAGCGTCGACATCGTGATCGGGCGCGCGTCCTCGGCGATCGACCTGGGCCAGGTCTCGTTCGAGGTCCTGTACCAGCAGCAGCCGCGCATGATCGCGAGCCGGCGTCTTGCCGCCAAACTGGCCCGCACGCAGTTGGACTGGAACAAGCTGCACGCGCTCGACTGGATTCTCGGTGCGCCTCATACGCCGATGCGGGAACAGGTAACCGACCTGTTTCTGTCGGCGGGTATCCCGCCCCCCGTTCCGGTCGTCGAAAGCTACTCGTCCAAGCTGATCGGCGAAATGATTGCGTCGAGCGACGAAGCGGTATCGATCGTACCGGCCGATATCGCGGAGGAACTGGTGCGGATTGCCGGCGTGGCGATCGTGCCTTACTCGCTGGTCTGGACGCTCCCGCCCATCGCGCTGTTTACCCGCGCCGCCGAATCGCATTCGCCGGCGCGGGACGTGCTGGTCGACGCGCTACGCGAGGTGTGTAAAGAGACGTATGGGGAAGCGCAGCGGTAAGGGGCTACTTGCTGGCCGCGAGGCGTCGCAGAATTTCCCCACGCTCGGCGGTCAGCACATGATCCGAGCCCTCTCCCCTGTCGTAGCGCTTGGCTGTCCGGTAGGAGAACCGCTTTTTGTACTGACTGGTTGCCGGATCGAACGTCCAGGCGTCGACGTCGAAAAAATGCTTTTCGACATGACTCTCGTCCTTGCCGCGGAAGCGTTGGTTGACGACGATTCGGACTACTGTCGACTTACCGCTCCTGGCAGCCGCTAACCGACGATTTCCGTGCACGCGCCTTCAATAACAAGCCCCCCACCATCCCGCACTCACCGATCATCGACTGTCGCAGACTGACAAACCACCTCGATATTGTGCCCATCCGGCCCAATGACAAAAGCCGCATAGTAGTTCGCGTGATAACGCGGCCGCAGCCCCGGTGCCCCGTTGTCTTTCCCGCCCGCCGCCAGCGCCGCGCGATAGAACGCATCGACTTGCTGCCGGTTCCCGGCCATGAATGCGATGTGAAGATGCGCCGGCTTCTCCGCGGTCTGGAACAGGCACAACGAAGGCTTACCGGGCGGACAAAGCTCGACCCCGTACGAAGGCTCCCCCTCCGACGCAGCCACTACGCCAAGCGGTTCAAGTGCCTTGAGGAAAAACGCTTTGCTGGCTGCATAGTCGCTGACGCCGAATTTGACGTGATCGAACCGGAGTTCCCCTCGGATGGCTGGGCCTGCCCGCGCGCTGAAGTGATGGCATGATCCCCGCGATGTTGCCACACACGGCCATCGACAGCACACCCGTCCGCTATCGAGCAAAAAAAATTGGCCCGCGCCGGAAAGCGCGGGCCGAGCAGAGGAACACAACAACCTTGAGGGGGACAAGGCGAGGCCAGTCTAGCCCGAGTCACCGAAAAGAAG
This sequence comes from Burkholderia pyrrocinia, assembly GCF_003330765.1. NCBI lineage: Bacteria > Pseudomonadati > Pseudomonadota > Betaproteobacteria > Burkholderiales > Burkholderiaceae > Burkholderia > Burkholderia pyrrocinia. Next base: position 2,716,038 of record NZ_CP024903.1, read on the forward strand.
ATTTCACGCCGAATTACAGGTATTACTCGATATGACGAAGCATCGGCCACCGTCGTTTGGCAACGGGTGACGCATCATTCGTCAGCCCGCGCAGCCGCTCGGCGCGTGACTCGCCCGCTTCGCTTCGGGCTGATGGTTTCGCGTCGTGGCGCATCCGGTTTCCGTTTGACCCGCAAACGACCTAAAGAATGCGGTTCAACGCGTCGGAGAACCGGGCGACCGCGCCATCGACATCATGCAGTTTGTCCAGGCCGAACAATCCAAGGCGGAAGGTTTTGAAATCCTCAGGCTCGTCGCATTGCAGCGGAACGCCGGCCGCGATCTGCAAGCCGACATCGGCGAATTTTTTCCCGGATCGTATGCCGTCATCGTCCGTGTAGCTGACCACGACACCCGGTGCCTCGAAACCTTCAGCCGCCACGCTCCTGAATCCCTTGTCGGCCAGCAGCGAGCGAATGCGCTTGCCGAGTTCAAGCTGCTCCGCTTTCACTTTGTCGAAGCCGTATGCGTCGGTTTCCTTCATCACGTCGCGCAGCGTCGTGAGACTGTCCGTGGGCATCGTCGCGTGGTACGCGAAACCGCCGCTCTCGTAGGCTTCCATGATCTGCAGCCACTTGCGAAGATCGCAGGCGAAGCTGGTGCTGGTCGTTGCATCGATTCGTTCGCGGGCGAGCGGGCTGAGCATGACCATCGCGCAGCACGGCGACGCGCTCCAGCCCTTTTGCGGCGCGCTGATCAGGACATCGACGCCGCTGGCCTGCATGTCGACCCAAACCGTACCGGAGGCAATGCAATCCAGCACGAACATGCCGCCGACGGCATGCACGGCGTCGGACACCGCGCGCAAATAGGCATCGGGCAGCATGATCCCGGATGCGGTTTCGACATGCGGCGCAAAGACCAGATCCGGTTTGTTTGCCTTGATCGCGGCGACCACTTCCTCGATCGGGGCCGGCGCATAGGCGGCCTGTCTTCCCGCTTCGGCCGGACGCGCCTTCAGCACCGTCGATTCGGACGGAATGCTGCCCATGTCGAAAATCTGCGACCAGCGGAAACTGAACCAGCCATTGCGAATGACCAGACACTTCTTGTTCGTCGCGAACTGCCGGGCAACGGCTTCCATGCCGAAAGTCCCGCTGCCCGGGACGATAACGGCCGACTTCGCGTTGTAGACTTTTTTCAGGATGTCGGAAATGTCGCGCATGACGCCCTGAAAGCGCTGCGACATATGGTTGACCGATCGATCGGTGTAAACCACCGAATATTCGAGGAGTCCCTCGCGGTCAACATCGGGAAGTAAACCTGGCATGCTCGCCTCCGGTATGGATGAACAATGGAATCAGGGCGAGCAGTGTCCGTCACTTGATACCGCTCTGCACCAATGCAAATACGTTTTTCCTCGACGAAAGCAGATTCTAACGAACGCCGCGAAGAACCAGCGAAAAAAGGCCCGACAAAGTCGGGCCAATGGGTTTGAGACACAAGGAGAATCCCGCCCACCCCATACCGGGCGGTTACGCCGCGCTACACGACGTTCTTTTCGACGATCGGCCGGTTTTCCAGCACACGCGCCCAGCCGAGCGACGACAGGTCAAGCGTTTCATAACGCCCGCCCAGAATGAGTTCACTGACCCCGCGCCCCGTCGCCGGCCCTTGCTGCAGCCCGTGGCCGCTGTAGCCGTTCGCGAACACGACGTTATCGAGATCCGGGTGATACCCGATGATCGCGTTGTGGTCGAACACGTTGTACTCGTAGTACCCGGACCAGCAGTTCTCCACGCGCAGCGCCTCGAACTCCGGCACGCGATGCGCGAGCGTCGGCCAGATCACCTCGTCGAACAGGTCGTGATCGACTTCGTCGAGCGGCAGATCGTCCGGGTCGCGGTCCGGGCTCGGCGACGTCCCGCAGATATACGTCCGCCCCTCCGGCCGGAAATAAACCCCTGTCGGGTCGATCAGCAGCGGGCAACCCGTGAGCTTCGCCGGCGACGATACGTTGAAAATGCTGCGGCGCCGCGCATACACGGGAATGTCGATGTCCATCATCGACGACAGCGTGCGAGCCCACGCACCCGCCGCGTTGACGAGCGTGTCGCAGGCATGGCGCTCACCGTCGGCCGTCACGACATGCGTGACCTTGCGGCCGTCACGTACAACCGACTTCACATCGGCCGGCACATACCGCGCCCCAAGCGCTTGCGCCTTCTTCCGCAGCGCCTGCACGAGCCCGTAACCGTCGAACCAGCCCTCGCCGCTCACGCCATACGCACCCGACACGAGATCGTCGACGTTCAACCACGGAAACTTCGCACGCAACGCATCGCGATCCATCAGCCGGATATCCGCGCCGAGACGGGTCTGCAGCGCGTGATTCTCGCGCAGCGTCGCCTCGCCGGCCGGCGTCGCGAGAAACAGGTAACCGCCTTCGTGCAAATCGATCGACGGCCGATTGCCATCCACTTCGAGCCGTTCGCCGATCGTGCGCAGGAAGTCGATGCCGAACAGCGACATCTCGATCGACAGCGGTGTCGAGAACTGCTGGCGAATCGACGCGGCCGACAGCGCCGACGACGATCGCGCATAGGTGGGGTCGCGTTCGATGACGGTCACGGAGACCGTCGGATCGGTAGCGCGCAGGAAATAGGCGATCGAGCTGCCGATCACACCACCGCCGACGATGACGACTTGAGAACTCACGACTGACTCCAGTTGCACATATAAGGCGCGGCCAGCCGGCCGCGCCCGATGGTTGTTCATGCCGCGTCGCGCGGGCTGGCTTCCCGGGCCATGGCCCCGGCGTGCGTCGCGATCGCAACCGATCGCTTACGGTATTTCAGCACGTCCGGCATCGCCGCGAAAGCCCGCGCGCGCTTGCGTTCAGTCCGCCGATTTCGTCGTGACGGGCTGCCACGCGGCGTTCTTCACTTCGTACAGCGTCGAACTCGGGTTCTTCAGGTCGCCCGTGTTCGTGAACGCGATCGTGCCCGTGATGCCGTCGTAGCGCGTGCCCTTCAGCGCGCCATTGAAATCGGCCGGCTTCGTCGAGTTCGCCTGCTGCATCGCGTTGATCGCAATCCACGTCGCGTCGTACGCGAACGGCGCATACGCGAGCATGTCGATGCCGTACTTCTGCTTGAATTTCGTTTCGAACAGCTTGCCCTTCGCGAGACGCGACAGCGGCTGCCCGTATTCCCACACGGATGCGCCTTCCGCCGCATTGCCGGCCAGCTTGATGAAGTTCGCGTTCATCACGCCGCCGCCCGCGAGGAACTGCGCGCGGATGCCGAGCTGGCGCATGCGCTTCACCAGCATCGCGGCCTGTGCGTCGAGGCCGCCGAAGAATACGAGGTCGGCGTTCGTGCTCTTGATCTTCGTGAGCTGCGCGCTGAAGTCGACGGCCTTGTCGTTCGTGAATTCGCGCGCGACGATCGTGCCGCCGTTCGCCTTCACGGACTTCTCGAATTCGTCGGCCTCGCCCTGGCCGAATGCAGTGCGATCGTCGATGATCGCAATGCGCTTCGCCTTGGTCACGCTCGCCGCGTACGCGCCGGCGTTGCCGGCGTTCTGCGTGTCGGTCGCGATCACGCGGTACACGGTGCCGAGCCCGGCTCGCGTGATGTCGGGATTGGTCGCCGACGGCGTGATCATCGGAATGCCGGCCTTCGCGTAGATCTTCGACGCGGGCAACGTCGTGCCCGAATTGAAGTGGCCGATCACGACGGCCACCTGCGCGTCGGCGAGCTGCTGCGCCGCCTGCACGCCGATGCGCGGATCGCTCTGGTCGTCCTGCGACGCGACGACGAACTTCACGGGCTTGCCGCCCACCGTCGTGTGCGCGGCATTCGCTTCGTCGACAGCCATGCGCACGCCGTTCTCGATGTCCTTGCCGTACGCGGCGCCGCCGCCCGTCAGCGGGCCGGCCACGCCGACCTTGACGACCGTCTCTTGCGCATGGGCCGTACCCGTCTGGAACGCGAGGATCGCGGCGGTCAATGCGATGCCGGAAAGCGAGCGAATGCGGAACGTCATGAGGCAATCCTTCTTCGGTGGGTCTGAATGCGACGCGCGACTTTGGCGCATCGGCGACCTCCCGCGCGTCGGTATTCGCGCCCGCCGCCGAGTCGACGCGCAAGGCGCGACCGGCAACCGACTACCGGGGTTCCGTCTCCGAAGAACCCTTCACCGCGAAAGAGGTGAAAGGATTGTGGATAGCCAATACCCGTGCAGCAAACGAAATATCGGAACTATGTTGTGAGGATTTGTCATCAAGTTCCGTGAGCCCGGACGACACGCGGCCCGCGCGACGGCGGGCCGTGAGTCGAACACATCAGCTGGGATACGCGCTGGCGCCCGTCCAGAAAGGCCGGCCGTGGTCATGCCGATGGCGCATCATCGCTGCGGCAACGGCCAGCCGTCGCGACGCCTGCGGCGCCGCGTCATCGATCAGTGCCGATCCGCGCCCGACTGCTTGCGCACCGTATCGGCCGCCTCGCCGGCCTTCTCCTGGATCTTGCCGGCCTGCTGTTCGGCAATGCCTTCCGCTTCCGTCTTGTGGTCGCCCGTCACCTTGCCGAGCGCTTCCCTGACCGAACCCTTGATCTGCTTGAGCTTGCCTTCGATGCGATTCCTGTCCATGGTCGTCTCCTGCGATGGCTGGGAAGAGCCGGCGATGCGACGGCCTGCGTCGCACCGCCGAATGGACAGGATCGCAGGCGGGCGCGGCGCGCGGCAGATGCGGATGCACCAGCGCGCATGGTGCATTCGTACCGACGGCGTCAGTCCTTGCCCTTCGCGCCGCCCTTGTCGCCGCGCGCGCCGTTCGCTTCTGCCGCGCCGACGATCCCGCGCTCGCGCGCCCACACGATCGCCTCGCCGCGGCTGTGCACGTCGAGCTTCGCGTAGATCGTCGCGACGTGATTGCGCACGGTGTTCGGCGCGAGACCGAGGCGGCCGGCGATCTCCTTGTCCGCGAGGCCGTGGCACAGCAGGTCGAACACGTCGCGCTCGCGCGTGGTCAGGTCCGACAACTGCGCGCCCGCGTCCGGCGCATTCGCGCGCCGCACGTTCGCGAGCTTCTCGATCAGCGTGCGGCTGAACCACGACGCATCCTGCATCGCGGTCTCGATCGCGTAGACGAGTTCCATCTCGGTTCGCTTGCGATCGCTGATGTCGAGCAGCGCGACGAGCAGGCAATCCCGCCCGTGAATCGCGACAGGGTCGGCCGACACGACGCAATCGCGCACGTCGCCGTCGCGCGTGCGGATCTGCACGTCGGCATTGCGCACGTTGCCGTCGCGCGCGAGCCGGCCGTGGATGCGCTGCCACGCGCCGCGCTCGGCCCACAGCCCGATCTCGTCCGCCGACTTGCCTAGCAGGTCGTCCTGCGCATGGCCCGTCATCGCGGCGAATGCGCCGTTGACGTCGAGCAGCTCGAAACGGTCGGCCGTGACGATCGCGGTCGCGACCGGCGCCATCCGGAATGCCGTCGCGAAGCGTTCCTCGCTCTGCCGCAGCGCGCGCTCGGCCTGCTTGCGCGGTTCGAGATCCATGAACGTGAACAGCATGCAGGCCTCGTCGTTCATGTCGATCGGCTGCCCGGCGACGACCACCGCCTTGGTGCTGCCGTCCGCGAGTTTCAGCACGGCCTCCATCTGCGGGATCGTCGCGCCCTCGCCGAGCCGCTCGATCGCGAGCTCGCGCCGCTCGGCCTGTTCGAGCACGTCGACCTCGTACACCGAGCGGCCGAGCACGTCGTCGCGTGCGTGGCCCGTCATGTCGAGAAAGCCCTGGTTGACCTTCACATAGCGCAGATCGTCGAGCCGGCAGATCGCGGCCGGCGCCGGGTTCGCATTGAAGGTGCGCTCGAAGCGCTCCTCGGCGCTTGCCCATTCGGTGGCGTCGTGCAGCACGAGCGCGAGGCAGTCGGGCTCGCCGGCCGCATTCGTCAACACGAGGCTGCGGATCCGGTGGACCCAGCTCACGGTCTCGTCGGCAGCCGATTCGACTTCGACCGTCACGTCGCTGAACTCTTCGCCGGCAATCACGCGATCCATCGGATAGTGGCCGTCGCGCACCGGATGGTTGTTCCGGTAACGCAGCCGGAAACGCTCGCGGTATTCGGTGACGGTCGCGCCGAGCGCCTTCAGGTCGGTCACACCATGCATCGCGAGCGCGGCCTCGTTCGCCCACACGATCCGCTGATCGGGCTCGACCAGAATCACGCCCTCGGTGAGCCCCGCGATGATCTGGTGCAGCTGGCGCCGGTCGGTATGCGACTTGAGCGCCTGTTCGTTGACTTGTTCGTTCATCGAATCGTTCCAGGTGATCGACATGGCCGCCGGCGCGGTCGCCTCTTCATCGATACGCGCCGGCCGGCGCGTGTGGCGATGATCGCTTGCCGCGCATGTGCGCGACAGGCGCGAATGCACTATCCGCAATAGTACATTCGCACGACGCGCGCCCACCGTGCGGCATCCCGCCGATCACGGAAGCATCCGCCGCGCCCGCCTTTCCCGGCCTCGCAGGCAACCGGCGCACATCGACGCCATCACCGCCCCGGTGCAAACGCACTAGCCGAGCAGGTGAATTTGCGCGATGTCCACATGCGTTCGCACCGGTACGCTGGTACTGCATCGGCGCTCAGGCGCTGCCCTTCCGAACCGCAGAGGAGAAGCACGATGAATTTGCATCAGACACCCGATCCGACGCGGCCCGAACCGCCCCCGGACAGTCCGCCCGAACCGCCGCCCGGCACCGACCCGCCGGTTCCGCTGCCGCCCGACGTGCCGCGCCCGGACATCCCGCCGCGCGAGCCCGGCTACGACACGCCGATCGTCCGGTAACGGATGCCGCCGTTCGTACTCACGCATTCACCATGCCAATCGACGGAGAACCCATCATGAACAAGACCCCACATCTTTCGACGCTGCTCGCCGTCAGCGCGGCCTTCCTGCTGAGCGCCGCGCCGCTCACGAACGCGTATGCGCAGGACGCGTCGGCCGACAACGGCATGAAGGCCGAATCGAACCAGCCCGTCACCGACACGTGGATCACGACCAAGGTGAAGAGCCGGTTGGCCGCGACCGACGGCCTGAAGAGTCTCGACATCGGCGTGAAGACGGTCGACGGCACCGTCACGCTGACGGGCGTGCTGCCGACGAAGATCGCCGTGAAGAAGGCGATCGCCGTGTCGCGTGCGGTCAAGGGCGTGAAGCACGTCGACGCATCCGGCCTGAAGGCAAAGGCCTGACCTCCCGCGCGGCGGCTGCCGCGCAGTTATCCCATTCCGACAGGAGCACACCATGAACGAAGACAAGATCAAGGGCCAGTGGAAGCAACTCGCCGGCAAGCTGAAGGCCAAGTGGGGCAAGCTGACCGACGACGACCTGAAGGTGGCCGACGGCAATCGCGAATATCTGGCCGGCAAGATCCAGGAGCGTTACGGGATCGCCCGCGACGAAGCCGAGAAGCAGCTGAAGGAATTCGATCGCGAGCTGTAACGCAACCGGCAATTTCAACCCACCGCGGCGCCACCGGCGTCGCGGCCTCCCGGACCATGACATGGGCAAATACCTGATCGCCTGGCTGCTCGGCGTGCCAGCCGGGCTGCTGGTGCTGTTCTATCTGATCACGCACATCTTCTGACGGCGCAGCGCCCGGCGCGCGCCAGCTCCTGCAGCACCTCCACCATCCCGACCATGCACTCGACGGCGACACCTTGCCCCGCCGCTCGAACGACCGTGCACGTTCCGCTGCATCGCGGGCAGCCAAACGCAATCGGGCAGGACGCATGCGCGCCCTGCCCGATCGGCTCACGACTTCGGAAGCGAGGCGCGACGCACCCTGCTTCGCGTCCGTTACTTCGCCGCGCTCGCCGTCATCTTGAAGATGCCCTGCGCGTTGCCCGCATCGAAACGCAGGTCGGTCACCCAGCGGCGCGCCGCCTGGTCGAACGTGCGCTTGCGCGTGATGAACTCGTAAAACGAGCCCGGCACATTGCGCTTCACCGTGCCGCCGTCGCGCGTGCGGAACTCGCGCTCGACGGTATCCGCGCGATACGCGGTCTGGAACACGCGGCCCGAGCGCGAGCGCTCGACTTCCGGCTTCATCGGCCGGCCTTTCGCCTTCTCGTCGTCGGATAGCTTGAACACGTCGGTGACGCGGTCGGTCGCATGGTTGAACGCGTTGCCTTCGGTCGAGATCCACGCCATTTCCGCCGATTCCATCAGCAGTGTTTCGTAGTCGAGTTCGTTCGGCAGGTCGTGCTGGCGCGCAAATGCGCCGACGATTTCCGGCAGCAATGCGTGCGCGGCGTCCAGCGACAGCCAGCCTTCGCGCTCGACTTCCCACAACAGCGCGACGGCCGCCGGCGACAGCGGGTCGCGCGACGTGCTCACGACGTTCGTCACGGCCTGCTGGAATTCCTTAGAGAAACGTTCCGGATGCAGTTCGCTGACGAAGAACTGCGCGATCTCGTCCGGTGCGTCTTCATGCGCATACGCGCGGCCCGTCATGCCGAGCTTGTCGAGCGGATAACGACCGTTCAGGCGGAAGCCGAGCGGACGCAGGATGCGCGTGAACGCGGCCTCGCCCGGCGGCAGCGCGCCCGTGTTCGGCCAGCGCACCGTGCGCAGCGCGCCGTGATCGAAATAGACCGAGCCGCCGCTTTCGATCGCCTCGGCCGTATACGCGCGGCCGTTCGCCGAACGTTCGAGCAGCCCTTCGAACAGCGCCATGTTCATCGCCTGCGCGATTTCCGCGCGCGTCACGACGCCGTCTTCCCATTCTTCGAGGATGGCCGGCATGTTCAGGGTCGAGAACAGGGCGTCGGTCTTCGCCTGTCCCAGCAGCTTCGTCAGCAAGCTCTCGATATTCGGATTGCGCATCAGGATTCTCGTCTCGGGGGACCGCCGGCAAACGTGCCGGCAACTCGTCGGCCGGCTGCCCAGCGGGCGCCTGACCTTGCGTGGAGAGCATTATTCAAAGGGTTGCAGCCGGGCGTAAAGCGAGATTAAATTGACACGTGATGAGTTTTTGGAATTATTGACCGTCCTTCGCCCGCCCTCCGCCTCCGTGTGGCGCGGCCCCGTTCGTCAGACAACGCATGCGCGTTCCATATCTAAACAGACCCTGACATCATGCGTAAATTCAAGATTCCCAACATGGGCGCACTTGTGGCTTTCGAAGCCGCCGCGCGCCACGAGAGCTTCACGCACGCGGCCAAGGAGCTGTTCCTGACCGAAAGCGCGGTATCGCGACAGATCGCGACGCTCGAGGCCAGCCTCGGCGTGCGGCTGTTCGCGCGCGTGAAGCAGCGCGTCGTGCTGACGCGCGCCGGCAAGCTGTACGGCACGCAGGTGCGGCGCGCGCTGGAAACGCTCGACCGCGACACGCTGTCGATCATCGCGCACGGCAGCGGCGGCGGTTACCTGGAGCTCGCGGTGCTGCCGACGTTCGCGTCGCACTGGCTGATCCCGCGCATCAAGAGCTTTTACGACCGCACGCCCGACGTGCGCGTGAACATGGGCAGCCGCACCGACCTGTTCTCGTTCGAGGACACGCACTTCGAGGCCGCGATCCATTACGGCAAGCCGACCTGGCCCGGCACGTCGTCCGACTATCTGTTCGGCGAGGAAGTCGTGCCGATCTGCTCGCCCGCGCTGCTGGACGGGCCCGTCCAGCGCGTGGAGGATCTGCTCGCGTATCCGCTGCTGCACTCGACGACGCGCCCCGGCGCATGGGCGCAGTGGTTCGAGACGCACGGCGTCGAGGACATCCGCACGATGCAGGGCGTGCGCTACGAGCTGCATACGATGCTGATCAGCGCGGCCGCGGCCGGGCTCGGGATCGCGCTCGTGCCGAAGTTCTTCGTCGAGGAACAATTGCAGCAGCTCGGCCTGGTCGTGCCGTGCGACGCGGCGACGGTCGGCGATTCGGCGTACTACCTCGTGTATCCGACGGAGTTCAGCCACAGCAAGCCGCTGGAGCTGTTTCGCGGCTGGCTGCTCGAGCAGGCGAGCGCGTATGCGACGCCGGAGCGGGATGGCGATGAGGCCGACGCGGAGGATGACGAGGACGTCGAGTAGCACGCCCGCCTCAGGTCACGGCGCGGCTGCGTCGCATGCCAGCAACAACACACACAGCACGCAGGCGCGGCCAGGGCAGTGAGATGCAGGTCATCGTGACGAAGACCTGTATTGTCGCGCGGCGCGTGCATGACATGTGCCACTTCACCGCGGCGGTCGCACCGTGGCAGTCAGACAGAAGGTGAAGTTCGGGATACGACGACGAGATGATTGGAGAGGATCGCGAAGGATCCGGTGAAGCAGGCGGCACGCATTCAAGTCCGGTGCGCGCCGGGCCGGGCAACCCCGGCCCGACGCTCCGGGCAGCCGACCTCGCATCGGCAGTGCGGCGGACCTTCTTCTGTTCTTCACTACGTTTGCTCTCTCAGGCTCGCTTCATTTTTTTCTTCGCCGCGCCGCGCCATTATCCGCCCAATCCGGTCAAAGTGAAACGTTTGCGGGTGCTTCGAGCACGTTATACCGATCATTCGGAAACAGTCTTTCTGAATGCTTACGCACCGCATGACACGGCTCGGCAATTCTTGCATTCCCGGCGGCATTCCTTTTTAATGGAACTGGTTCCATTCACCGATTCAGCCATGTTCTCGCGTGACGCCTCGTCGTGCGCGCGTCATCATGCCGATTCAGGATCGAGGATCATTCAGCTCAGGATTCGCATCGCCCGTCCTTCCCGGACACCCCGTCAAACGAGACCGTCATGCCCGATTCCGCCTCCCTGCAGCAACTGTTTCCCGCCTATCAAGACATCCCCGCCGAGTTCCGGCTGAGTTCGCCGATCCACCAGCGCATGTCGCTCGTCGACGGCGAACTCCGGCCGTGGGACGGCGCGACCAAAACCGTGCTGTCGCCCGTGTGCGTGCGGCAGGCGGACGGCAGCGTCGAGCAGGTCGAGATCGGCAGCTATCCGGTGATGGGCGAAACGGAGAGCGACGCGGCGCTGGACGCCGCCGTGCGCGCCTATGATTCGGGCCGCGGCGAGTGGCCGACGATGAAGGTCGAGCAGCGCATCGCGTGCATGCAGGATTTCATCAAGCGGATGGTCGCGCAGCGCGAGCTCGTCGTGAACCTGATCATGTGGGAGATCGGCAAGAGCCTCGCCGATTCGCAGAAGGAGTTCGACCGCACCGTCACGTACATGGCGCAGACGATCGATGCGCTGAAGGAGCTCGACAACGCGAACTCGCGCTTCGTGATCGCGGAAGGCACGATCGGCCAGATCCGCCGCACGCCGCTCGGCGTCGTGCTGTGCATGGGCCCGTACAACTATCCGCTGAACGAGACCTTCGCGACGCTGATCCCCGCGCTGCTGATGGGCAACACCGTGGTGTTCAAGCCGCCGCAGTACGGCACGCTGCTGTTCGAGCCGCTGCTCGAAGCGTTCCGCGACGCGTTCCCGAAGGGCGTGATCAACACGATCTACGCGCCGGGCGCGGTGGTCGTGCCGCACATGCTCGCGTCGGGCAAGATCAACGTGCTCGCGCTGATCGGTTCGAGCAAGGTGGCCGATCACCTGAAGAAGCAGCACCCGAAGTCGCACCGGCTGCGCGCGATCCTCGGCCTCGACGCGAAGAACGCGGCGATCGTGCTGCCCGACGCCGATCTCGACCTCACCGTGAAGGAATGCCTGCTCGGCGCGCTGTCGTTCAACGGCCAGCGCTGCACCGCGCTGAAGATGCTGCTCGTGCACCGCTCGATCGTCGATGAATTCCTGAAGCGCTTCACCGCCGCGCTCGAACAGCTGAAGATCGGCATGCCGTGGGAGAAAGGCGTCAGCATCACGCCGCTGCCCGGCCTGCATCGCACGGCCTACATGACGGACGCGATCGACGACGCGAAAGCAAAGGGCGCGCAAGTCGTCAACCACTCGGGCGGCGAGTTCAGCAAGACGCTGTTCTATCCGGCCGTCGTGTATCCGGTGTCCGAAGGGATGAAGCTGTACCGCGAGGAACAGTTCGGGCCGATCATTCCGGTCGCGCCGTTCGACGACGTCGAAACCGCGCTCGACTATGTGACGACGTCGGATCACGGCCAGCAGGTCAGCATCTTCGGTTCCGATCCGGCGCAGATCGGCGCACTCGTCGATCCGCTCGTGAACCAGGTGTGCCGCGTGAACATCAACTGCCAGTGCCAGCGCGGGCCCGACGTGTTCCCGTTCGCGGGCCGCAAGGATTCGGCCGAAGGCACGCTGTCGGTGAGCGACGCGCTGCGCGCGTTCTCGATCCGCTCGATGGTCGCGGCAAAGCAGACCGACAGCAGCAAGCAGTTGCTCGACTCGATCGTGTCGGACCACCACTCGAAGTTCATCCATACGGGCTTCATTTTCTGAAGCAACCGCGATGCGGGAACCCTCCACCGCGCGCCGGTGCGGTGGAGGGCTTCGGCGGGCACCGCCCTGCTACACGTTCGACACCAGCAGCCTGATCCCCGCCACGCCGAACACGACGGCGAGACACGCTTCCATCGCGCGCCGGCCGCGCACGTACAGCCGGCGTGCGCCGTCCATCGAGAACACCAGTGCATAGCCGCCGAACACCAGGCACCCGATCACGAGGCAGCCCGGCACGACGGCGCCGTGCGACGCACCTGCGCCGTTCGACGACAGCGCGACGATCGACACCCACACGAGGATGGCTTTCGGATTGGTCAGGTGCAGCATCGCGCCGCGTGCGTAGAAGCGCGACAGCCGCTGCTCGCGCGCCGCGTTCAGCGACGCCGCCGCCGGGCCCGACAGCGCCGTGCGCCCCGACTTGAACGCGAGCCACAGCAGGTACAGCCCGCCGAAGATCTTGATCGCGACCAGCAGTTTCGACCACGCCAGCAGCGCGGCCGACACGCCGAGCGCCGCCACCGTCGCCCAGAACATCGACCCCGAAATGACGCCGAGCGCGAACGCCAGCGCCGCCTTGCGGCCCTGGTTCGCGGCCACCGACATGATCGCGAGATTGCTCGGCCCCGGGCTGGCCGTACCGATGAAATAGGCCGTGTAGGCCAGCAGCAGGTTGGCCGAGAAGAAGGCGTGGACGCTCATTTCAAACCTCGCAGGGACGATTCGGAGATTGTTGGCAAACGCGCGCCGTCTGCCCATGGACAGTTGTCCGGCAATTCGCTGGGCCAGTTCGATGACCATGCAGCCGGATCGCCACTCGCAAAACCGTCTCGGTTATGAAACACCCGGTGCATTCGCCGTCCGTTTCCGCTGAGCAATGGAGGTTGTCCCTTACCGCCGCTTCCGCCGGCCGAACGCTTTGCAGGCGCAGGTGGAACGCGCGGGTCGGCACGTTTCGGCCGCCCGCCGGCAGTAACGCACGACGCGTTTTATCCGGCGTTACGTTACATCCGTGAAGCATTTCGCCTCGCCGACCCGCTTGGTGTGCCCGACGTTCGTCGCGCCCCCGCGTATGGATGGACGCCTCGACCGCCTCCGCAGCCCAGTATCGGCGGGACCCGCCGACCGGTGCCGTATCGCGGCTCAACCTTGCTCAACAATCGGATTGCGGCGCTGGTACGGAACCTGCATTCCATTTCGGTGAAAGCCGCGCCGATCGCCGCGCGGACATAAACCCATCTTCGGGCGCGCCCCACGGATACGCCCGAACGATCCGCGCAAGTAACGAGGCCCGTCATGAATGCGCTGCCCAACTCGTCCGATACGTCGTTCCAGCTCTTTCTCGCGAAGCTGCTCGAACAGCCGCTGCCCGACTGGACCGAAAAACAGCAGATGGAACTCGAGATGGCGCACACGCTGTCCACCGAAATGGTTCACCTCGCCGAAGACATGCGCAGCCGCACGCCCGATCTCGCGCGTTGCCTCGTGCTGCTCCGCTACGCGAAGGTGCTCGACTTCATGCTGACGTCGCTCGCCGCGCACCGCGACATTCATCCGCAGACGCTGCGCACGCTGTTCCGGCTCGCGAACCTGAAGGTCGACGATGCGTATCCGGCGTGAGGCGGCCTGACGAATCGGCTTCCATCGCGGGCAATGGCGACCATCGCGGCCATTCCCGATTCGGGCGAATGCGCGCAATCGCTCGGCGCCACGATCACGACGCCGAGCGAGTCATGAGGCGCTAGCCCCCGCCCGGGCGTGTCGACCCGCCCGCGCTCCCTTCCGACTACACGCCGGCTTATCCCGCCCATCAGCGCGGCGGCCGGCCGCTCCCCGCAAACGGAGGTACAATCGCGCGCCATGAATGCACTTCGCCGCTTTCTGCTCCGCCAAGGCGTCGCGCGACAGCTTCTGTGGGGTTTCCTCCTCGTGACGCTGCTGTCCCGCGCGCTGATGTCGGGCGCCGTGATGCTCGATCCGGACGGTCCGGATGCGGGTTCGGTGGTGCTGTGTTCGGGCCGCGGCCCGCTGATCGTCGATATGGCCGCGCTGACCGCCCGTTTCGATGCCAGCGCGCCCATCACGCTGGCCAACGATGCGCTGGCGCTCGTCGATGCGCTCAAACATGACGCGCACACCGGCAAAGCGGCGTCCGCCGGGAATGGCGACAGCCTCTGCGCATTTGGTGCCGCGCTGTTCACGGCCCTGGCGTCGTTCGTGCTGCTGGTGCTGTTGTTTCCCGCCGCGGCGCCGCGGCGTTTCCGGATACCCGTCGACGGTCTTCCCTTCGTGCGATCGATCTTCGACGATCGCCCGCCCTCCCGCGCTCCTCCACTGTTCTGCTGAACGTTCCGCCAAGCGGCTCGTGCGCGTCGATGTGCATGAGCCTTCATGCCGTTCGTTTCACGACACCCGATTCAAGCGTTCACCCGAATGCCCGCGCCGCGCGGGCGACGCCGCCATGCGCACCGTCTGCGCATGACGCCGCGTCGCCCGTTCCGTCGACGCGCGCCTGCGGGTGTGCCGCACGTTGACGACAGCCGGCCCGCGCCGGCCTGACCGATCGACGAACACGAGGAGCTGACACCATGTCGACCACCGTCGAGCGGGCGATCTCGCCCGCCCGTTCCGCAAGCGCCGGTTACCGGACGCTCTGGCGCTGGCACTTCTACGCCGGCCTGTTTGTCATGCCGTTCCTCGTGATCCTCGCGATCACGGGAACGCTTTATTGCTTCCAGCCGCAGATCGAGCCGCTGCTGTATCCGCACCGGCTGATCGTCGAGCCGCGCGCCACGCCGCGACTCGCGCCCGACACGCTGCTCGCGAACGCGCGCACCGCGATGCCGGCCGGCGCGACGCCGGTTTCCGTCCAGGTATCCACCGCGCCGGACCGCAGCGCCGAGTACGTGTTCCGGCTCCGTGACGGCAGCCGCGAGAGCGTGTACGTGAACCCGTACGACGGCAGCGTGCTCGGCACGCTGAGCGTTGAGCGCCGCTTCATGCAGGTCGACCGGATGCTGCATCGCAAGCTGCTGCTCGGCAAGACGGGCGAGTTGCTGATGGAGCTCGCCGCGTGCTGGACCTTCGTGATGATCGGCACCGGCATCGCACTGTGGTGGCCGCATGGCGCCGCGCGCGTCGGGCGCGCACTGTGGCCCGACCTGTCGCTGCACGGCCGGCCGCTGTGGAAGAGTGTCCACGCGACGGCGGGCATCTGGCTCGCGGCCGGCACGGTGGCGTTCATCCTGACGGGGCTGCCGTGGTCGGGCTCGTGGGGCAAGAACTTCAAGGCGCTCGCCGCGACCGTGAACCTCGGCGCACCGGATGGCGCATGGGGCGGCGCGTCGGTGCGCTCGACGCGTCCGGGCGCCGCGGCGGTGCCGCCGCACGCGCAGGCCGCTGCGCCATCCGGCCATCACGATGAATCGGGAGCGTCGATGCCGGGGATGGTGATGGACGACCTGC
The DNA here is from genome assembly GCF_003330765.1 of Burkholderia pyrrocinia. Lineage (NCBI taxonomy): Bacteria > Pseudomonadati > Pseudomonadota > Betaproteobacteria > Burkholderiales > Burkholderiaceae > Burkholderia > Burkholderia pyrrocinia. Next base: position 2,731,914 of record NZ_CP024903.1, read on the forward strand.
CGTTGCCGCAAACGCCGTGGGCGGTCGGCAACGTGCCCGTTCCGCATTCGCCGTCGGCGCCGACACCCGCACCACTGCCGCTGGCACGCGCAATCGCGATCGTCGCGGGACTCGGCGTGACGAGCGGCTATACGCTCGCGTTGCCGTCGGGCGCGGACGGCGTGTTCACCGCGTCGTACTTCCCGGCCGACCCGAAGGCGGAGCGGACGATCTACCTCGACCAGTACAGCGGTGCCGTGTTGAAGGACATCCGCTATGACGACTACGGCGCGGTATCGCGGGCCGTGTCGTACGGCACGTCGCTGCACATGGGCCGCTACTTCGGGCTCGCGAACCAGATCGCCTGTACGGTGCTGTCGCTCGGGCTGGCCGCGATGGCCGTGACGGGCGCGGTGATGTGGTGGAAGCGCCGCCCAGCGGGCAAGCTGGGCGCGCCGTCGCGCGAACGCGGCACGCCGCCGATGCGCGGCTGGATCGCGGGACTCGTGCTGCTCGGCATCGTATTCCCGCTGATGGGGATGACGATCGTCGCGGTCTGGCTGACCGACCGTGTGCTGTTCGGCCGTGCGGCGCGCGCGGCTGCCTGATCGCACAACGATTCCACCGATACAAAGGATACCGAAACATGAAGTTCAGCTTGATGCTGCCCGCCGCCTTGCTCGCGGCCTTCGCGCCGGCCGGGCAGGCCCAGGAAAACGACGCCGGCGGCACCGGTACGACGCTCGCACCTATCCGCATCAACGCACAGAAGCCGGCCCCGTTGACGCGGCCGCTCGACACGGGCAGCCATCTCGGGCTGTCGCCGCTCGAAACGCCCGCGAGCATCGAGCAGATCGACCGAGCGACACTCGACACGCGCGGCGACAGTTCGATCGTCGACGCGGTGAGCCGGGCCGCCGGCATCAGCGCATCGCCGCACCCCGGCAACGGCGACTCGGAGCTCGGCGCGCGCGGCTTCGTCGGTGCGTCTTCGGTGACGCAGCTGTACGACGGCGTGCGCCCGTACGGCGCGATCGGCGTCACGTTCCCGTTCGACACGTGGTCGGTCGATCATATCGACGTGCTGCGCGGCCCGGCTTCGGTGATCTATGGCGAAGGCGCGATCGGCGGCGTCGTCAACATCGTGCCGAAAAAGCCGGCACGCACGCCGATCCGGAACGAGCTGCAGGTCGGCGGCGGCACCGAGGGCACGGCGCGGGTCGCGTTCGGCAGCGGCGGCGCGATCAACGACAAGCTGTCGTACCGCTTCGACATCAGCGGCAACCGCTCGTCGAACTGGGTCGACCGCGGCGATTCGCGCAACCTGTCGATCTCGGGCGCGCTGCGCTACGACGTGACGCCCGACCTGTACGTGACGGCATCGTACGCGCAGGGCTTCCAGCATCCGATGCAGTATTTCGGCGTGCCGCTCGTCAACGGCGCGCGCGATCGGGCGCTCGACAAGAAGAACTACAACGTCGGCGACAGCGACATCGCGTTCCGCGACAGCTGGGCGACGGTGTCGGCGAACTGGCAGCCGAGCGACAGCCTGAACGTGACGAGCACGCTGTACCGGATGAAGAGCAACCGCCACTGGAAGGACGCCGAGTACTACACGTACCTGCCGTCGACCGCGCAGATCCGGCGCAGCAGCTACACGGAGATCTTTCACGACCAGGAGCAGTACGGCAACGTGACGACGGCCACCGTGACCGGCGCGCTGCTGGGGATGCGCAACACGTTCTCGGCGGGGTTCGAGTTCAACCACACGACGTTCCAGCACGACAACAACTCGCCGTATTCTGGCACCTCGACCGTCGATCCGTTCAACTTCGACCCGGGCAGTTTCATCAATACCGCCGGCACGTATCCGAAGTACCGCAGCCAGTCGAACCAGTACGCGCTGTTCGCGGAGAACCGGCTCGAGATCACGCCGCGCTGGTCGGTGATCGGCGGGCTGCGCTACGACCACGCGAGCGTGAACCGCGACGATCTCGTGAACGGCGGCGCATTCACGAAGGTGTTCGCGAACACGGGCTGGCGCGTCGGCACCGTATACGACGTGCGGCCCGGCCTCGCCGTGTACGGCCAGTACTCGGTCGCGGCCGATCCGGTCAGCTCGCTGCTGTCGCTGAATGCATCGAAGGCCAACTTCACGCTCGCGACCGGCAAGCAGGTCGAGATCGGCGTGAAGCAGTCGTTCCTGGACGGCAAGGCCGAGTGGACGCTGGCCGCGTACCGGATCGTGAAGAGCAACCTCCTGACGGCCGATCCGCTGAACCCGAACCAGTCGATCCAGGTCGGCCAGCAGTCGTCGCGCGGGCTCGAGGCGACGGTCGGCGCGGAGATCGCGAAGGACTGGCGCGTCGACGCGAACGTGTCGATCCTGCGCGCGAAATACGACGACTTTCAGCAGGTGTCCAGCGGCACGACGGTCTCGCGCGCGGGCAACGTGCCGGTGTCGGTGCCGCAGCGTCTCGCGAACCTGTGGGTGAGCTGGCGCTTCGCGCCGGACTGGACGGGCATCGCGGGCGTCAAGTACATCGGCAAGCGCTTCGCCGACACCGCGAACCAGCTCGTGATGCCGTCGTACACCACGGTCGATCTCGGCCTCGCGTGGAAGCCGCGCAAGGACACGACGATCACGGCGCGCGCGTACAACGTGTTCAACCGCCGCTACGTGCAGTCCGCGTACTACAACGAGACGCAGTATCTGCTCGGCAACGACCGGCGGCTCGAAGTGCTGGCGAACTACCGGTTCTGACGCCGCGCGATACGATGCGGTGCGGCGACGCCGCCGGCGCATGCGCGGCCCTCGTCACTTCACCGTGAATGCATAGTGCCCCTGCGTGCGATGGCCGTCGACCGCGACGGCCACCCACGTGACCGTGTAGACGCCCGGCGTCAACGGGTTCAGCGCGACGGACATGTGCTTCCGGTTCGACGCGTCGACTTCGGCCTTGCCGTTCGTGACGGCACGGCCCTGTGCATCGGCGACGGCGATCGAACTGAACGCGGGTTCGAGCCCATCGTCGAAATCGATCGCGACGCGCTTCGGCGAAGCCGTCACGGTCTCGCCCGCGGACGGCGCCTGATGCGTCGGAAACGCATGCGCATGCGCGAGCTGCGCGCCGGCGAGGAGCAGCGCGGCGGCGGCCGTGCGCATCGTGGTCAGGAGGTTCATGCGGGTTCTCCGTGGATCAGAAGAGCGGCTTGCCGAGCGAGCCCGGGAACAGGTCGTCGAAATACAGATGCGCATCGAAGATCACGCCGACATGGTTGCCGCTCGCGCGATTGACCGGAATCTGCGCCTCGACACCGAATTGCCCATAGCGATTGACCCACAGTACACCCGGGTTGATCGTTCCGGTCGTCTGCCCCGAACACGCGCCCGCGGTGCAGGTGCTCATCGGCGCCTCGACGACGAAGATCATGTTGCTGAGCGGTTGCGGAAGACCGAGATTCTTCACCTGCTGCTGCAGGTACGGGATGCTGTATTGCAGCGTCAGGCCCCAGCCGAGCGAATTCGGCCCCTGGTCGGACGAGGCCGTGGTCAGGTTCGGTCCGAGCTCGCCCGTGAGCGCGAACGGGCGCAGATAGCCGAGCGACGCGGGCAGATCGCCGAAGCCCTTGCCGACATAAACGGCCGGCGTGAACGTCGAGTACGGATTCGCGATCGATTTCGCGCCCGTGCCGCCGATCTCGGTTTTGAGACCGACCGATGCCATGAACTCGTGAGCAGGATTCGCATAGACGAGGTATTTCACGCCCAGCGTCACATTGTCCCAGCCCTTCGCGGAGCCGCCGTCCGGGGCGTTCTGCGACACGTACTGGCTGGCGACGCTGAACGCGAGGTTCTTCGTGATCAGCTTGTCCCACTCGTACGAAACGGTATTGACGTTGATGTTGTTGCCGCTGTCGTCGGAGGTCTTGATGTGGCCGAACTGCGTATCGAATTCGTCGCCGACGCCCGGGTCGTCGACGGTCATCGTGGCGGGAAAGACGCGATCGCCGACCACGGCGTGCGCGTTCGCGAATGAAGCATGGGACAGGCCGGCGATGGCGGTCAGCAGCGCGGCACATGCGCGTGGCGCGTGCCGTTCGGTAATGCGGGGCATAGGTATGTTCTCCGGTTGTCGTTCGATGCCGTCGCGCACGCGCGCGACAAACAACCGCTCGCTTCGGTCGTGAAGCGGCGGCTTGTCAGATGGAAGAATCAGACGAACTCAGGAGAACGCGGGCGGCGCACGCGATTGCGCGATGGTGTGGACAACACGAACGCGGGCCGGAATCGATGCCGACGCGACCGGCACCTGCGCGTCCGGAAGCGGTACGGCGAATGCGACCGGATAGCCCGGCAGCACGGTCGCATGCGCGACGAAGCTGCAATAAGGACACGCTTGCCAGTGTGCCTTTGCCTGAGGTGCGGGCTTGCCGTCGTCGTGCGCGACCGGCGCATCGTCGATGCTGGCCGAGCAATAGACGGCCAGTACGTCGACAAGGCGGTGGCGCGACGCCATCATCTGCGAAACCGCGGGGGCGAGCGCCATCATCAGGATTGCGATCAATCCGATCAGGCTGCCGGGTTTGCGGAAACGAGCGACGTGCATGACGCGCGAAGATGACGGAGTGCAATGAAGGTGGCGAATTATGCCACGCTGAAATCGCAATCAGGCGCCTGAATAATGCAGTAAACGCGCTCGATATTTCGGAAAGCAATCCGAAAGTATCGGCCCGGAAAGCGACCCGCCGGGCGACAGGCCAATCAATCCGGAATGGCCGTTTCAGACATACCCATCCGCGTCACGCACCCGGAGCCGCCGCGCGCCCCGCCATCCACTTCCGATAGCGCCGCGTCTGGCACTGCGCGGCCAGTTGCTGCCCGACCAGCGCGCGCAGCGGCGACACCTGCGGATGCGTGCGCCGCCCAACGCTTAACCGCGCGAGCTGGAACTTGACGACGGCCATGTTGGCCAGCGCGCCCAGCGCCTTGCTCTTCCACCGGATCGGCTGCAGCACTGGCGCGCTGTCCTTGCCGGCCCGCCAGTCGCGCGGCAGGTTCGGCTCGATCGACAACGCGGTCGCGATGCCGACCATCGCCACGCCGCTGTCGACCACCTGCTCGGCGACCGCGCGGCGCCGAATGCCGCCCGTGACCATCAGCGGCATCCGCGCGATGGCCGTGATGTCGCGCGCGAATTCAAGGAAATACGCTTCGCGGGCGAGCGTGCGCCCATCGCGCGCCTCGCCCTGCATCGCCGGCGCTTCGTAGCTGCCGCCCGACAATTCGACGAGATCGACGCCGAGCGGATTCAGCAGTTCGACCACGCGCTTCGCGTCGTCCGCGCTGAAGCCGCCGCGCTGGAAATCGGCCGAGTTCAGCTTGACCGCTACAACAAACGCGGGCGACACCGTCGCGCGCACGGCCCGCACGATGTCGAGCAGCAGGCGCGCGCGATTTTCGATGCTGCCGCCCCACTGGTCCTGCCGGCGGTTCGTCAGCGGCGACAGGAACTGGCTCAGCAGGTAGCCGTGCGCCGCGTGGATCTGCACGCCGGTGAAGCCGCCTTGCTCCGCGAGCTGCGCGGCGCGCACGAAGCGCTGCTGCACATCGGCGATATCGGCTTGCGTCATCTCCTTCGGCACCGGGAACTGCTTCGACAACGCACCGAGCGCGAGCGGCACGGCCGACGGCGCCAGCGTCGTCTGGCCGAGCGCCGCCTGCATCTGGCGCCCCGGGTGGTTGACCTGCATCCACACGTGCGCGCCGCACGAGCGCGCGATCTGCGCCCAGCGGCGGAAGCGGTCGAGATGCGCGTCGCTCTCGAGCACGACGCCGTTCGGCCCCGTCATCGCGCGGCCGTCCACCATCACGTTGCCGGTCACGATCAGGCCGGCCTGGCCGTCGGCCCACGCCTGGTACAGGCGCAGCAACGCGTCGGACGGCGCGTGATCCGCATCGGCCATGTTCTCTTCCATCGCGGCCTTGGCCAGCCGGTTCGGGATCACCGCGCCGTTGGGCAGCGTCAGGGGCGTAAACAGGTTCATGAGGGCATCCTCGATTGACGATGCCCAACGATAACTTTAAAGTCAACTTTAAGGTCAAGCCCCTTTGGAGCACTGATGAAAATCGGCGAACTGGCGCGGGCCAGCGGCATCGCGGCGTCGCGCATCCGTTTCTACGAAGCGAGCGGCCTGCTCGAACCGGCCCGCCGGCAGGCGAACGGCTATCGGGAATACGGGCCGGAAGCGTTGACGCGGCTCGCGATCATCGACCGCGCGCAGCGCGCGGGTTTCGCGCTTGACGAAATCCGCGCGGTGCTGCCGCCCGATCTCCGCGCGTGGCCGCGCGACGAACTGCTGGTCGCGCTGCGGCACAAGGTCGACGAAATCGCGCTGCTCGAACAGCGTCTCGCGCAGAACCGGCGCCATCTGCAGGCGCTGATCGACGAGATCGAGAACAAGCCGGCGGGCGAGGATTGCGCGGGCGCCGCGCAACGCATGCTCGACCGGCTGTGCGAACAGGCCAGCGAACCGCTGGCGCCGGCGCCCGTCGCACGGCCGACGCGCAAGCGCGCGTGACTGATTACACGGCGTCACCCACCGATCCATCAACCCGCGCTGCGGCGAGACGAGACGACGCGTGCGCGTCGGCTGCCGCACCGCGACCTCACGACCCGACCCGCATGACGATTCCCCGCATCCAAGGATTCCTCGTCGCCGTGCTGCTGACATTCGGCATCGGCAATGCAGACGCCACGCAGTGCGGCGACACGCCTGCGTCGCTCCGTTGCCCGGACACGTCAGATCTTCCGGACGACATCGTCGCGCAGCTTCCCGCCGGCTACGAAGCGCTGGATGCCGCGTCCGGACGCCTGACCGACAGCCCCCGCACCGGCTATGTCGTCGTCGCGCATCGGCCCGGCGATTCGATGCGCAATCCGGCGCCGCGTCCGCTGCTGCTCTTCCTTCAGGGCAAGGACGGGCGCTACCGGCTGGCGGCGCGCAACGACACCGTTATCATGAAAGCCGACGAAGGCGGCATGGGCGACCCGTATCTCGATGGCGTCGCCGAGAACGCGCTCACGGTCGGGGCTCGCGCGTTCACGATCGAACAGGGGGTGTTCGCGGGCCCGAGCCACTGGCGCGACCGCCTGACCTTTCGCTACGACGCCGCGCACCGCACGTGGGTGTTTCATCGGGAAGTATTCCGGAACTGGCGGTTCAACGACGACCCGAACGGCGATGCGCTGAAAGCCGATCCCGTCCACGTCACGCGCGCCAATGCGGCGCAAACCGTCGCGTTCGAAGCGTGGCGGCCGAGTGACTGGTGCGAATCGAGCGAGCGGCGCGAGACCGATCCGGTTTGCCGCAAGCATTGACGCCGGCGAGGCTGGCGCCCGTACGCAACGCACGTCGGCCGACACGGCCTGACAACACCCGCGCCGCGCCGGTCGACATGGCGCCGGTTACTGCGGCCAGATGACCTTGCCGCCTACCCCTTCCGCTCCATCGGCTCGCCGACGACAAACCCGCCGCCCTGGAACCGCTGCGCGGGATCGTCGTACTCGGCGGTCGGCGCCGCGACCGGGAACAGTCCGGCGAACTGCTCGGAGCTGTCGCGCGGGCGGAAGCCGAGGAAGCCGGCCTTCGTGTTGTCCCACCACTTCACCGGGTTGTCCGACGCACCGTAGACGATCGCGTGCCCGACGCGGTTCGTCAGCAGCGAGCAGCGCACCAGTTCGATAAAGTCGCGATAGCTGAGGAACGTCACGAGCATGCGCGGGTTCTTCGGTACCTCGAACGACGAGCCGATCCGCAGGCACACGGTCTCGATCCCGAAGCGGTCGAAGTAGTAGCGCGACAGCGATTCGCCGAAGCACTTCGTCACGCCGTACAGGCTGTCCGGACGCAGCGGCGAATCGGCATCGAGCACTTCCGTGACTGGATGGAAGCCGATCGCATGGTTCGAGCTCGCGAACACGACGCGCTTCACGCCGTACTTGCGTGCGGCTTCGTACAGGTTGTACGTGCCGGTGATGTTCGCGTCGACGAGATCGTCGAATGGCGCGTCGACCGAAATGCCGCCGAGGTGGACGATCGCGTCCACGCCGTCGACGAGCTGCATCACGGCCGACCGGTCGGCCAGATCGACGACGCGGGTTTCTTCATGCGCAGCGGCGTCGTCGAGCACCGCGATGTCGCTGACGCGCACGACGTCGGCCCAGTCGGCAAGCGCGCCGCGCAACTGGCGGCCGAGGTTGCCGGCCGCGCCCGTCAGCAGCAGGCGCCCGAACGGTTTGCGCGCGCCGGTGGATGAGGCGTTCATCGAATCTCCTTCTCCTTGAATCAGACCTGGGCTCCGATCCGGCATTTGACCTGAATCGGAAAACGTTTTCCAACTATACGCGGGAGCCGCGCCGAACGTCAATGGTTGGCTCCGTTCGCAGCCATCCGCACTTTCCCGATGTCGGCACGTGGCCGCGCGCCGGCTTTTTCTGCCACAATCCGGCGTTATCGAACGAAAACGTTACCCTCCCGATGAAAAAAGTTTCCCCGACGATCCGCGACGTGGCCGCGGATGCCGGCGTGTCGGTCGCGACGGTATCGAAGTACGTGAACGGCACGCAGCGCTTCTCGCCGACCGTCGAGGCGCGGCTCAAGGAGGCGATCGAACGGCTCGGCTACCGTTCGAACCCGCTCGCGCGTTCGATGATCACCGGGCGCACGCGCACGATCGGCCTCGTGATCCTCGACATCAGCAACCCGCACTTCACGAACGTGGTCAAGGGCGCGAACCGGGTCGCGCTGCAGCACGACTACACGCTGCTGCTCGTCGATACCGAGGAGAGTCAGGCACGCGAACGCTCGCTGATCGAGGCGCTCGCGCAGCGCGTAGACGGGCTGATCGTCAGCACGCGGATGCCCGACGACGAAGCCGGCTGGATGCTCGATCTCAACAAGCCGCTCGTGCTGCTGCGTCGCAGCCCCGGCCTGCCGATTCCGAGCGTCGGCATCGACAACCGGCTGTCGACCTACATGCTCGCGCGTCACCTGCTCAATCTCGGGCATACGCGCATCGCGTATCTCGGCTTCGGCACGGCGCGCGTGAACGACGAGCGGATCCAGGGCGCGCGCGACTGCCTCGCCGAAGCCGGGCTCACGCTCGACGTGCACGACGCGCATGCGCCGACCGCCGAGGCCGGCGAGCGCGCCTGCTCGCGCGTGATGCTCGGGCCGCAGCGCCCGCAGGCCGTGATCTGCTACAACGACCTGATCGCGCTCGGCTTCATGAAGGAAGCCGCGTCGCTCGGCTTCCGGCTGCCGCAGGACGTATCGGTCGCGGGCATCGACAACGTGCCGTACGGCGCCTACGCGGCGCCCGCGCTGACCACCGTCGACATCCAGAGCGAAAACATGGGCGAGCTCGCGATGCAGAAGCTCATCGACGCGCTCGCGGGGCGCACCGACGCGAGCTATTCGACATTCGAGCCGCGGCTGATCATGCGCGCGTCGACGGCCGCGGCCGGCTGAGTCACCGGTTCCTCACCGCGCCCCAAAAGCAAACGCGCCGCCATGGGCGGCGCGTTTGCTTGACGACACGCCATCACGCGTCGAGTTTCGCGGGCTTCATCTTCGGCGTGAGCACCTGCATGATCGCGAGCGCGAGCAGGTACGCGAGCGCGCCGATCGCGAACAGCACCCAGTAGTGGCCCGTGCGCTGCAGCACCTGGCCGATCACTTCCGAGAACAGCACGCCGCCGATCGAACCGGCCATCCCGCCGATGCCGACCACCGACGCAACCGCGCGGCGCGGGAACAGGTCGGATGCCGTCGTGAACAGGTTCGCCGACCAGCCTTGGTGCGCGGCGGCGGCCAGCCCGACGATCAGCACTGCGATCCACAGGCTCTGCACTTGCGACACGAACGCGATCGGCAGCACGCAGCAGGCGCAGATCAGCATCGTCGTCTTGCGCGCGCCGTTCACGCTCCAGCCCGCGCGCAGCAGCCTCGACGACAGCCAGCCGCCGCCGATGCTGCCGACCGTCGTCAGCGCATAGATGCAGACGAGCGGAAGGCCGATATGTTGCATATCCATCCCGCGCGACTCGTTGAGCCACTTCGGCAGCCAGAACAGGTAGAACCACCACACCGGGTCGGTCAGGAACTTGCCGATCAGGAACGCCCACGTCTCGCGCTTGCGGATCAGTTCGCCCCAGCGCGGCGCACCGGCGTTCGCGTTGGCCGCGTCGAGCGCTTCGGCCTCGTCGCGCGGCTCGTCGTACTCCGCGGCGAGCGCGCGCGTATCGGCCTGGCGATAGAACACGAGCCACACCGCGAGCCACACGAGGCCGATCGCGCCGATGATCACGAACGCCGCGCGCCAGCCGTAAGCCACCGCGATCGCCGGGATGATCGCCGGCGCGAACACCGCGCCGATGTTCGCACCCGAGTTGAAGATGCCGGTGGCGAGCGCGCGTTCGCGGCGCGGGAACCATTCGGCCGTCGTCTTGATCGCGGCCGGGAAGTTGCCGCCTTCTCCGATCCCGAGCAGCGCGCGCACGAACGCGAAGCCCATCACCGAGCCGACCATCGCGTGCAGCATCGCGGCGATGCTCCACACCAGCATCGCCGCCGCATACGAAATGCGCGTGCCGAGCCAGTCGACGATGCGCCCGAAGCCAAGCAGGCCGAGCGCATAGAACGCGGAAAACGCCATCACGATGCGGCCGTACTGCACCTGGCTCCAGCCGATGTCGTGCTGGAGCATCGGCGCGAGCAAGCCGAGGATCTGCCGATCCATGTAGTTGATGACGGTCGCGAAAAACAACAGCGCACAGACGGTCCAGCGGTAGCGGCTGGCAGCGGCGCGCACCGTGCTGACGACGGCAGATTGCATGAATGTCTCCGATGCGCGGCCGCGCCCGTCGCGCCGCACGATGTTCGTTGACCGGCGACCGGCGCCGGGGCGGGCGGCGGCGCGCTGTCGCGCACGGCCGATCACCAATCAATCTGGAAAACGTTTTTCAAAGCATAGGGCGTCTGCCGGCGCCCTGTCAGTCGGGGATTTCGATGAGTCATCTCAAATTTGTCGCTGCAAAAGAGACGACTGTTTCGCCAATTGGCATTAACCGTTTTTCCCGGATTTTCCAATGCTCGAATTGGGGCACGGCTGCCGAGACACATGTCCGATTCCAGCCAGAATCGATCGCGCGGATGGTTTACAGTCGTTTCATGCGCCTCGATCCCGACACCTGCTACGACGCCCTGCTTTCGCGGAATCGCCGCTTCGACGGCTGGTTCTTCGTCGGCGTCGCGACGACGGGCGTATATTGCCGCCCCGTCTGCCCGGTGAAGCCGCCGAAAGCGCAGAACTGCAGCTACTACCCGACCGCCGCGGCCGCCGAGAAAGCCGGCTTCCGGCCGTGCATGCGCTGCCGCCCCGAGCTTGCGCCCGGCCATGGGCTGCTCGACCTGTCCGGCAATCTCGCCGACGCGGCCGCCACGCTGATCGAGGACGGTTTCCTGAACGAGCACTCTGTCGACGCGCTCGCGCATCGCGTCGGCGTGACCGAACGCCATCTGCGCCGGATCTTCGCCGCGCAGTTCGGCGTGTCGCCGGTGGAGTTCGCGCAGACGCACCGCCTGCTGATGGCCAAGCGGCTGCTGACCGATACCGCGCTGCCGGTGGCCGTCGTCGCATCGACCGCCGGGTTTGGCAGCGTGCGGCGCTTCAACGACCTGTTCCGCCAGCGCTACGGCCTCAATCCGTTGCGGCTGCGTAAAGGGGCCCGTGCATCGGCCGACGGCGACATGACGTTCCCGCTGCCGTACCGGCCGCCGTTCGCGTGGGCCGACCTGATGCGCTTCCTCGCGCAGCGCCAGATCGACGGCGTCGAGCGGATCGACGCGCAGGGCTACGCGCGCGTCGTCGAACTGCCGAACCGGAACGGCAACAGCAACGTCGGCGGCAACGGCCGCGTGACGGGCTGGCTGTCCGTCGCGCATGTACCGCAGCGGTTCGTGCTGGCCGTCACCGTATCGCCCGCGCTGACGCCGGTCGTACCGGCCGTGCTCGCGCGCGTGCGGCGGCTGTTCGATCTCGACAGTCGCCCCGACGTGATCGACGCGCATCTCGGCGAACTCGCGAGCGGCTCGCCCGGCCTGCGCGTGCCGGGCGCGTTCGACGGCCTCGAGATGGCGATCCGCGCGATCGCAGGCGAGCAACTCGCGGCGGCGCATGCGGGTGCGATGCTCGCGCGCGTCGCCGAACGCTTCGGCACGCCGGTGGACGGCGCGCCGCCGGGGCTGACTCACGCGCTGCCTGCCGCTGCGACGCTGGCCGCCCTGCCGCCGGCGGCCCTCGAGGCACTCGGCATCGCGCGCGATGCGGCGCAGGCGATCGTGTCGCTCGCACGCACGGTCGCCGACGGCACGCTCGCGCTCGAACCGATGGCGCCGCTCGACGCAACGCTCGCCGCGCTGCGTGCCATGGCGGGCTTCGACGAGCACGCAGTGCAGTACGTCGCGATGCGCGCGATGGCCTGGCCGAATGCGTTCCCCGCCGACGACGGGTTACTGCCCGCACGCACCGAACGCACGCGCATGCCATCATCCGCGCGTCATGCGGCGCGCTGGGCGCCGTGGCGCGCGTATGCCGCACTGCATGTATGGCGCCTGCATGGAGATGCTCTGTGAAGACTCCCGCTTACCTGATTCCGAGCCCGCTGGGCGACATCGCCGTGCGCATCGAGGACGATGCGCTGACCGGCCTGTTCTTCGTCGGCCAGAAATATTTCCCGTCGCTTGCGATCGCGCACGAAGCGGACCCGCGCGTCATGTCGCCGCTCGCGCGCAAGGTTGCGGAAGAAATCGCGGAATACTTCACCGGCGCACGCGAAACGTTCTCGGTGCCGATCCACCTGCGCGGTACCGCGTTTCAGCGGCGGGTGTGGAAGGAATTGCTTGCGATTCCGTTCGGCGAACTCGTGTCGTACGGTGACATCACCGAACGCGTCGGGTTGCCGATGAGCGCCGCGCGAGCCGTTGGCGGCGCGGTGGGCCGGAACCCGGTGTCGATCATGGTGCCGTGCCATCGCGTGGTCGGCGCATCGGGCAGCCTGACCGGCTATGCGGGCGGCATCGACCGCAAGCGCGCGCTTCTGTCGCTCGAAGGCGCCGGGTTCGAACGCGGCGCGCACCATTCGGTGCAGCAGGCGTTCGCGTTCTGAATCACGAGGTGCGGCAGCGCGTGTTTCCCGAGCCGGCCCATTGCTTCGGATACGGCAAGCCGCTGCAACTGGCGGACGCGGCCGCCGCGTGATGCCACGCGAACGACGCGCTCACGCGCGCTTGCGCAGCGCATGCGCGACCCGCGCGTTCGCCTCGAATTTCGCGCGATGCGTCGAGAAGAACGTCCGCACGTTGCGCACGTTCGATGCGCCGGTGAACAGCCGCCGCGCGAATTCGTCGTATTCGGCGACGTCGGCCAGATCGGCCAGCACGACGAAATCGGGGCCCGGCGACACGCGGTAGCACTGCGTAACCGCCGGCTCCGCACACACATACGCTTCGAACGCGTCGTAGTCTTCGGCCGTCTGCCGGTCGAGGCTGATCTCGATCAGCGCCGTGACGGCCGTGCCGATCGCCGCCGGATCGAGCACCGCGACCTGCCGGCGGATCACGCCGGCTTCCGTCAGCCGGCGCACGCGGCGCATGCAAGTGGGCGGCGACGACAGCGCGCGCTCGGCCAGTTGCAGGTTCGACACCGACGCGTCGTCCTGCAGGATCGCGAGGATGCGCAGGTCGAGATCGTCGAGGGTGATGCCGGCCATCGGCGGCTCCTTCCGGTCAGGGTGTGAAATTTAATTTCAGCATGATAGACGATCCATGATTCATTTCATTTGTGGTTATATTTTGAAATTTAATTCCATTCGACCGCCTCTACCATCGCTGTCACGGGTCCAGACAGGACATTTACGGAGCGCGATATGTGTGGAATTGTCGGGGCGGTCGCCCAGCGGGACATCCTGCCGAACCTTGTCGACGGCCTGAAGCGGCTCGAATACCGCGGCTACGATTCGTGCGGCGTCGTGGTCTACCGCGACCGTGCGCTGGCGCGCGCCCGCAGCGTCGATCGCGTTGCCAACCTGCAGCGCGAGATCGCCGAGCATGCGCTGTCGGGCTATACCGGCATCGCGCATACGCGCTGGGCCACGCATGGCGCGCCCGTCACGCTCAACGCGCATCCGCACTTCTCGCCGAGCGACGCCAACGCGCGCATCGCGCTGTCGCATAACGGGATCATCGAGAACTGCGACCAGTTGCGCGCGGAACTGCAGGCGCACGGCTATGTGTTCGCGAGCCAGACCGACAGCGAGGCGATCGCGCACCTGATCGACCACCTGTACGACGGCGACCTGTTCGACGCGGTCCGGCTCGCGGTCGCGCGATTGCGCGGCAGCTACGCGATCGCGGTGATGTGCCGCGACGAGCCGCACCGGATCGTCGGCGCGCGCGACGGGATGCCGCTCGTGGTCGGCGTCGGCGAAGGCGAGAATTTCCTGGCATCCGACGCGATTGCGCTGTCGGGCATCACGGATCGCATCGCGTATCTGGAGAACGGCGACGTCGCCGACATCCAGTTGCATCGCTACTGGATCGTCGATGCGGCCGGCCAGCGCGTCGAACGCGCGGTGCAGCGGGTCGCCGCGCATAGCGGCGCGGCCGATCTCGGGTCGTATCGCTACTACATGCAAAAGGAGATCTTCGAGCAGCCGCAGGCGGTGGCCGATACGCTGCTCGACGTCGCGTCGATCATGCCCGAGCTGTTCGGCGACGGCGCATGGCGCGTGTTCAACGACGTCGATTCGGTGCTGCTGCTCGCGTGCGGCGGCAGCTATCACGCGGCGCTGACCGCGAAATACTGGATCGAGAGCATCGCGAAGCTGCCGGCGAGTGTCGAAATTGCCAGTGAGTTTCGTTATCGCGACAGCGTGCCGAATCCGCGCACGCTCGTCGTTGCGGTGTCGCAAAGCGGCGAGACGGCCGACGTGCTCGGCGCGGTGCATGTTGCGAAGCGCAGCGGAATGACGCATACGCTCGCGATCTGCAACGTCGCGACGAGTGCGTTGATGCGCGAGTGTGCGCTGCAATTCGTGACGCGTGCGGGGATCGAGATCGGAGTGGCTTCGACGAAGGCGTTCACGACGCAGCTCGTTGCGCTGTTCCTGCTCACGTTGTCGCTTGCGCAGGTGCGCGGACGGTTGAGCGATGACGAGGAGAAGGAACATCTGCGCGCGCTGCGGCACTTGCCTGACGCGATGTCGAAGGTGCTCGCGCTGGAGCCGCAGATCATGGCGTGGTCGGAACTGCTCGCGAGACGCGACAACATGCTGTTTCTCGGGCGCGGGATGCATTATCCGATCGCGCTTGAGGGTGCGCTGAAGATGAAGGAGATTTCGTATATTCACGCGGAAGCGTATCCGGCGGGTGAACTCAAGCATGGGCCGCTTGCGCTCGTTAGTAACGAGATGCCGGTGATTGCGGTTGCGCCGAATGACATGCTGCTTGAGAAGCTCAGATCGAACATGCATGAGGTCAGTGCGCGGAACGGGCGGCTTTTTGTCTTTGCGGATGTGGATTGCGGGTTGGTGCCGAGTGACGGGATCGAGGTGATTCGGCTTAACGAGTACTACGGGCCGCTCTCGCCGATTTTGCATACGGTGCCGATGCAGTTACTCGCTTATCACGCTGCGCTGGCGCGGGGGACGGATATTGATAAGCCGAGGAATCTGGCGAAGTCGGTGACGGTGGAGTGAGGGTGGCGGGGGCAACGCCGAATGCCCCACCACCAACAGCCATGTTCACAATCGAATCGATTCTCCACCAACTCGATTAATCAACACTTTCAAAGTCAATCAACCAAATCATTCACAAATCAATGAACATTTAAAAATATATTAACCCCAGAAAATTACATTCCTGACAAATATAACAGTTACATTTCATCGAAATAGAAATTTAAATCGAGGCGCCGCAAATAAAACGCCATTTCGATTATTGAACAGTCAGGAGGGGATGTGATTCATCGAACGCTATTTGGCCGGCTGCTTGCCGGTGCGGTCGTGTTTGCAACCGCGTTGCATGTACACGCGGAAAGCGCAACGGACGTTTCACCGGTCTGCACGACAGTCCGCACCGAAGCATCCAGAGACTCACTGTTGAGTCGAGGTGGTCATTGTCAGAAATCCGTCCCGCTCGAGTATGTCGCCAAGGACGATCAAAATAGCGAAATCGGGCGAGTGGCTATCGACGCTTATGCCTATTCAGACAATCCGTCGAATCAGCTCGCATGGACCCTGAAGTTCCGTTTCCGAACCCGTGTCATTTCCGGCAACCCGGGCGGCCTGATGATCAAGCCCATCGTCGAATGCGGGTCGGCTTGTACCGTATCCCCCAATGCAGGTGTGCCGCTCGCCCTTGGCGGACTCTCCAACGAGGTGACGGTAACGGTCACGCCGAACATGGGAGCCGGTAATCCGCTCGAGTTCAGTCCGACCGTCGAGTACCGCGTCGCCAAGTCAGGCGACTCGCTCGAGAACGGCGCAAGTGTGAGTCCGTACGCGGGTGTCGGCTACATTCCTGTCATTCGCTGCGACGTCGGGCTCGCAAAAAGCAGCTCGCAAGGGTGTGTCTACCCGGAAGCACCGGCGATACTGCGTACCATCACCGCCACGAATCCTGATGTCGACGAATCGGCCATCCATATTCGCGAGGCGCAAGCGGCCGGACATCCCGGCAGATTCGTACCGCGAGGGGATGGCACGATCTTTCCGGATACCTGGGCGTCGAAGCCTCTGGCACGCACACGCGACGCAGTACTGCGGCGACAGAATCGGGACACGTCCAAAAAGCAATGTCTCGCGATCTACGGTTCGGTCAATGGCCAGTGCACGTTCACCGGCGACCCGGACGAAACGCCGACGGATTGCGACTGCGATGAATATCCATTTGCCTCGACAGAGGAAGGCGCATCGAGGGATGACGCGTCGGTCAAGCGTATCGATGCGAGCGATAATCGACGCGCGGGCGCTTTTCTCGGCAATTTCTATTTGAACCAGCGCGTGCTCGATGCAGAGAAATTCTACGTCGATGTCGATTCTCAACAGCCCTCGTCGAAACGTTAACCCGCAACCGACGAAAACAGTCCGCATGCCGCGGCTCGCAGGCACCTTCGAACCGCGGCATCGAGATACAAAGCACCATGAGCGATCACGAGAACTTTCCCTTTTGGCTCACTCAAGCCTACGAGCGCTGTCGACGTGCCGTTCCAGGCGCGATGCAATGCGAGACGGTTTCGATCGAGGACGCAGTCACGCGGGTGACGGCGGCCGACGTTTTCGCACCCGAGAACGTACCGTCAGTTCCACTCGCCGCAGTCGAAGGCTATGCATTGCGCGCGTCCGATACTTCGCATGCGACCCCTCGCGCACCAGTCGAACTCGACTTCGAATTCAGCCGACGCGTACTCGCGTCGCCGACAAGCAGTCCGGAGGCACGCGCGATCGGCGCGCAGTGCGCGGTGGATATCCCGCCGTATTTTCCGTTGCCGGAGAACGCGGATGCTGTCGTCCCGAAACGCGACCTTGAAGTCATGTATCGCGGCACTCGATCTTTCATCCGGCTGCACGTCCCGTTGTCGCCTGGACAGCACGTGATCGCACCCGGCAGCGAGCATCGGAAAGGTAGTCTTCTCCTGCCCAAGGGCAGCCGGATAACGGCTGAACGGCACGTCGTGCTGATCGCGGCAGGCGTGCGCGACATCGAGGTGACGAAGCGGCCACGAATCGGCGTGGCGATCGTCGGGTACGAACATCGCCCGCCCGGCGCCGCTCGCGAGCCCTGGCAGCGGCCCGACACGAGTGGACCGTATATCCGTGCCGTATTGCAGCGCTGGGGATACGAGGTACCTCCGGTCGAGTATGTCGAGCCGCCAAACATGACGCGACCGCCGCTCGAGGTGCAACGGGACGAATATGCATTCAACAAGAAGCTGTTCGATCTCGCGCAACGTTACGACCTGATCATAGGCGCCGGATTGCCTGCCGTGCCGCCATTCCAGAGATTGGGTCTGAATGCGCAGCCGATGTACTCGAACGACGAGACTACCGTCGACATCCAGCAAACGCCGGCCGGCCGCTTCAACTTCGGGCGCAGCAGCGATCGCTCGCCGCCGACGAAGACCACGCTGCCGTACACGCGCCCCGACGGCACACAAAGCGGGCTGCGGGTCCTCACCAGTTACGATCAGGCAACGCTGATCAATCTGCCTGGCCACACGTGTGCGGTGGCGATGCTGATGCATGCGATCATGCCGCGCGTGCTCGATTTGCTCGAGCACGCGGCAACGCCGGCCCCGCATTGGGAAACTGCCGTCATCGGGCACCTCGTCGAGCGCAATGCCGAACTCAACGGAATGCAGTGGGGCAACCTGTATCGGGACGTCGACGGCAACTCGTTCGTCCGCCTGCTACCGTCCGAAGCCGATGGGTCGATCAGCGGCATCGCTCGTGCCGATGTACTCGTCGCGATCCCCGCCGCGAAACACCCGTTGCCGGCGGGCTCGTCCGTGCTGTTCCTGCGTCTCGACCGTGTCTGCCCGGGCGTGCCGCCGAGCGATGCTGCAACGACGGCCGCCGACGCAGCGTCGCCACCTTTGACAGTCGGTGGCACCCCGAATCCGCCCCGCGATTCCGGGGTCGGGCCCACCGATCTTCGCGCGACGTGGCAACGACTCGACGCCGGCTTCGCCGCCGATTCGACGCGTTTGCCGGTCGGACTCAACGGAGCGGCGTCCGACGACGAGATCGCAACCCTGCAGGCCGCGCTGGGAGCCGTACTACCTGATGCATTCGTCGACAGTCTGCGCATTCACAATGGCCAGGCCGACCCCGGAGACGAATTTTCCGGAAGCGATGCGCTGTTGAGTTCGGGCGAGATCATCGCGCAATGGCGCATCTGGAAAGGTCTGGTCGATGGCGGGGATTTCGACGGTGTGACATCGGAACCGGATCCCGGTATCCGGGACGACTGGTACAACCTGAAGTGGATACCGTTCACGCACGACGGTAGCGGCAATCATCTGTGTCTCGATCTCGATCCCGCAGAAGGCGGTGTGGTCGGACAAGTGATTCGGGTCTGGCATGACGATGAGCGGCGCGAGCGGATTGCGGGTGGGTTTCCGGAATGGCTCGCTCGCATCGCCGCCGAGTGAAATTCAAGCTGACGTCCCGCCGGTATTCAGCCGGCGCCTAGCCCATCAGCTTGCGGAAATCGCGCGTAAAGTGCGTCGGGTCGAAATAGCCGAGCACGGAAGCCCCCATGCAACTCCACAAGTGGCATGGGGGCGAGTCCTGTTCCAGGCACGCACTTTGCCCGATAGACCGGTGCGTCCAAACACCCCGCAAGCCACTCCATCACGCGATGTACTTGTTCTTGATGCGGATATCTCGCCCCTGAAACGGGCCGGTATCGTGATCGTGCACATGCACGATCATCTGCATCGGATCGAACAACCTCGATACCTCGCGAAAATCCTGATTCACGCGCTTCATGCCCTCGAACATCTCGCCATGCAGCGCTGCGTCGTCGAGCTGAATCGGCGCACTACCCGACGCCCGTTCGAGATGGACGTGCAGGAAGCTCGTCAAGTGCTCGTCCTCGGTCGCCGCGAGTTGGAACGTGCTGATCGCATCGTGCAGCACGGGCGAGGCAGACAGAACCTGCTCGACATCGGACGGAAACACTTTTGCGCCGTAGAACGGCACGCTCGAATCGTTGCGGCCGTAGACAAACAAAAACGGGAAATGGCTGGTCCGCGATGCGAAGTCCGTCAGGCGCATGCCATGCGCCGCCAGACGCTTGCTCAACATCCGGAACGTATACGTCCCCCCCGAATCGCGAATGTTGTAGCGGATCTTCGGCGCCGCGCCGGACTGGCGCCCGATGGTCACAAGCAGTTCGCCGTCGACATTCGTTTCGATCACGTAGTCGAGCGCGTTGTACTGAAAGATCATCGGTGGCGTATCGCGGCCAAACACTTCGCGGCACAACTCAGGGCGGCCCAGCAGCGCGCGCCGCAGGCCGATCGTCGTCGGTGTCTCGACGCCGATGTTGATCTCGAGGTCCGACGCGCCATACGACGAAATCACCGTGCTCGCCTTGCGCAGCAGATGGTCGCGCAACGCTTCCGACAACCCCTCCCCGCCAACGATGAAATCGATGTGATAAGGCGTCAGGTCGAGATCGCATTCGTCGACCACCGAGCGGATAAACGGCGGGTAGCCAAATATCAGGTACTGATATTTCGGCCCGAACAGCTTCAGCGTGTTGATCAGCTTGGCCTTGTCCGGCCCGATGGACTTCATGATGCCGACGTCGACGAGCGACATCGATACGTTCATGCCCGTCGCCCACGGCCCGAGCGCAAAGCAGTTCAGCAATATCTTGCCGGAGTCGCGAAAGACAAGCTGATAGTTCAATTGCAGGATGCGCTTGACGTCGCTGCGTTCGGCCGCGCTGCGCACCCAATTGTTTGGCTGGCCGGTCGACCCCGACGACTCGTCGATGACCACGCCTGACTTCGGAATGGCTCCGCCATAGCAGCGCTGCTCGATCGAATAGCGCTTGATGTAATTCTCCTTGGTCATGGCGGGCAGGTCCGACAACCGCCATCTCCCGCCGGCCTGGTAGCCCTCGGCCTTCAGGAACGCGATGTACGCCGGGCACGCCGTGCTTGCCTTGAGGTATGCCACGCGGGCGCGCATGCGGCCGACATAGGCCAGATAGGGCTGAAACACCGGTGCGTTGAGGAATACATAAAGACGTCCGTCGACGCTGATCACGCGGCGAAGGAACCATAGCGTCCAGAGAATGGCTTCGAGAAAGAGGCGATAGAGCGTGTTCATGCGGATCTCGGAGAGGAGGACGGAACCGGTGTATCGACGAGGATATCGGCGAGCGCCCTGCGCTGGCTCTGCGGCGGAGTACGCGAGTAGCCGACCTTGAAAACGAGCCATGCCCGGTCAACCTGGGCATGCGCGTTGAACCACGCGGCAGCGTCAGGGTTCGTGACCAGGTTGCCGTACGGATGCAGGTACAGGCCGAGGCTCGTCAGCGCAAGCCAGAAGCGCAGCAGGAAACGGCCCGACTCGATCGCATTCGCCGGGTTGAAGAAATCGCCGCTCAGCACGCCGATCGCGGGTACATGGCCCAGTTGCGCGCGATACCGGCGCTTGAAATAGAAACGCGTCGGCCTGAACGTCAGGATTTTCGACAGATGCGCGGAAAGCCAGAACTCGGCGCGCGACAGGTTCATGCAGCGCCAATCGAGACCGTCGCGATGCCGGGTGGTCGAGCGTTCGGTGAAGCGAAACCAGCTGGTGATTTCGTCGTGGTAATCCGCAACGTTCATGTCGCGGAACACGGCGTCGATGTTCGCAGCGATGATCGGCTCGATCAGTTCCGTATCCGACAGGTGCGTATATCGATGCCCCCATTCGCTGGCCAGCGCCGCCAGTTGCGTGACGGCCGCGTCCGGCACCGGTGTCGGATCCATCGAAATGCGCGACGTGCGGCGCGCCATCATCAGCGCGGACGGGTCGTCGCGCAACGCCCCGGCGTTGGCGACGAGCCGCAACGCAGCGAACGGAATCAGCTCCCGCGGGGTCGGCCGGGACAGGATGGCCGCGAATTCCTGCACCGGGCGATGCAGTTGCCATTCGACACGCAAGCCATGCGGTGCCGCGAGCAGATCGATCGCCTCGATGAACATGCCCATCGCGGACAACAGGAACGACCCGGTCGTGTCTTCTTTCGGCAGGGTGCGCGTGCCATCGATGAATAGCTCCGCGCTATCGTCCGATATCAGTTTCACACGCCACGGTTGAACGTTGTGGGGCGACGGTGCATGTCGAGCAACGGACAGGATCGTGTGCCAGACGGAAAAGGCTTCAGTGGAAATCCCCGGCATATCGCGTGGCTTCCTTATTGTTGTTCGGCGGATTGCCGTTGTGCGCGAGAACCCGGTCCCTCTCAAGACCGGGGTTAAGCTGTGCGCATCTTACATGATGGTCAATGTCCCTTCACGCGTGCCTTGGCGGACCACAACTGGGAGAAGGGGGCTCGCCTCCCACTTGTCCGGCCGATCAATCCTTTCCTTACTTTGCGACGGGAACGCGGCCGCGGTTCTTCGCGTCGCGAACCCAGAGCGACGCAACGCCCCCTCGAAAACGACATACCGGAACATTGGTGCATGGCGCGCACGGCTGTATTGTTTCGACCGGACGCCGACTACACCGCGGCCGCACGCACTCGTGCAGAGGATCGGCGTCGAAGCACGGGACATGCGTGCGCTCCGGAAGCCGGTCAAGATCAGCGCCTCGTACAGGAAAACGCTACTTCGACAGACGCAGCTTCTTCGACAGCACGGCACCGCTCGACGGACTCACCAGCCAGATGGCATGGAGATCCATGTGCAATCTGGAGATCCTGGTCGTAATGTCCGTCGGCTCGTCAATGCTCGGATCGACATGCTCGATTTGTTCGGTCAGGTAAGGCCGAACCAGGCGTCCGGAAAAAACGAGTGCGAAGTCGCCATGCGTTTGGGCGTACACGGCGGGCGAAAGCCGCATGCGGCTACGAACCGTGGTCATTTTGCCTTTCCCGGACTCGAGTTCGATGATGTCGACCTGCTGGATGTACCCTTTTGCCTTCGCTTCGGGTGCAATCACCAGCCCTCGCCCTCGTGGCCCCGTCGTGACCTTTCTGAGCAGGATGCCCGTCCGGTCGTCGCGCTCTGCGTCGAACAGGTCGACGTCCAGTGTCAATAGGTTCCGCTGCGACCGGTACCTCAGCCCGTACCGCACCGGCACCACGAACGTCACGTCACGATCCAGATCGACGGCCGCCAGGTCGGGATTCGGGCCATGCCGGTCGGCAGCGCCGGAGACCAGGCCACGAACCCGGACGCTCAACGAAGGTGGGATGGTGCTGATGTGCTGCTTCTTCAGGGCATCCCGAATTGCAACCGGGTCGTCGCCGACAATCGGTCGTGCGGGTGACATGTCGTGATTGACAGCGGGCGCGATGCGCGTCGTGCCGTCGACAGCCTCCGCCTCTGCATGCGCCGCGACTGGCGCCAGCATCATCGTCAGGGCGACGACGCACACGAAGTTCGAACGACCCAACTTGGATTTCCGGTGAAACACGGCGAACTCCTGATTTTCTTGCAGATCGGTCAACGACGAGCACTATAGGGTGGAATCATCGGCAACGCATCCGCTGTTTGAATTCACCGATGGTCGGCGCACCTCATCGTAGGCTCATTGTCGGCCCGGCAGCAGGTCAACGGGCACACTACCGTGTTGCCCGGGCGACAACAACCGACCGGAAGCGAGCGGCGGCGCGCATGTCGGCATGTCGCCGCTCGACTAGTCCGGTGCCGGGCGGAACTTGCGTCAAGTTCCGCCCACTGCCCCACGCCAATCAAAACACCGTATGCACCCCCACCCGAGCCACCGCCTGACTAGCCGAACTTGAAGCACCGTTCGGATCCAGCACACCGTTGACCTGCGCATTCGCGCCGCCGTTCGCCCGCTGATAATCAGCCGAAACATAAACCATAGTCCGTTTCGACAGCAGGTATTGAAGCGCCACGCTGACCTGATGAGCGTAGTTGTTGCTCACCGCTTCGTTGCCCTTCATGTACATGTATTTGGCGCCCAGGACGACGTCCGGCCTGACCCGCCACGCACCACCGGCTTCGGCCATCCACACACCGGCATCGTTGAACGAATTGCGAACGGTGGTCACCAGCGCCTTCGCGGTCACGATACCAAAGTCGTAGTGCATCCCGACGCCCCAGTTGCGCACACTGGTCGACGGCGTGCCGGGTGCCGGACCGTACTTCTCGTTCGTGTAGGCCGCGCCCACACCGAAGGGCCCCAGCTCATAGTTCAGCCCGACGCTGACAGCATTGTCCGCGCCGATCGCGCCGGCCACCCCGCCGAACGCATACATCACGCCGCCGGACAGGCCCGCAACCGTCGGCGAACTGTATTTGACGGAATTCGCGATCGGCTTGCTGCCTGCCGTGCGGTCCCAATCGAACGCACCGGTCGGATTGTCCGGCAGCGCGAGACGCTGGAACGGGCCGTTCCTGAAACCGTACAGCCCCGTGAGTTCCCGCGAAATTTCATTTCCCCTGGAAAAGAGCGAATCCACCATGAAGTCGTACTGATTGCCCAGCGTGATGCTGCCGAACCGGCCGCTCTCGAGGCCTACGTACGCATTGCGCCCGAAAATCCCGGACCCGATGATCGCGCCGTTCGCCATCGAGAACTGGTTCACGAGCGCGAACGTGGCGCGATACCCGCCACCGAGATCTTCCGTGCCGCGCAAGCCAAAGAGGTTGGGCGTGAATATGCCGTCGTCGAACTTGACGTTCTTTCCGCCGCCCTCGTTGCTGACATACGAGATGCCGGAGTCAATCAGACCGAACATCGTCACACTGCTCTGCGCCCATGCGCCCTGCGCCACGGCAAGAATCGCCACTACTCCAAACCTGAGTTTCATTTTGTCTCCGTCTTTTTATGGAAATGCGAGCCCGCCACCCGCTACGTGGCGGGTGCCCGCCCGATGCTTCGTATCAATGCGCTGCGAATATGATTAGTTTTACTGATTTATATAGATAAAAATCGTCACATGGACTGACTCCAACCCGTACTGATCAGAACGCTCGAATCAAGCGCCTCGAAAGATGACCCACGCGGTGGAATCCACCTCGACAGCCACGGCTTCCAATGCCGCGCCCGAGCACGGTCCGTCGATACACACGCCATCGTCGAACCGGAACAGCGCACTGTGATGGGCACACATCAATACCTGCGACCGATAACAGGAAACACTGCCCGGTACAAAATCGAGCGGGACCGAGAAGTGCGGGCAACGATTCACATACGCCCACACCTGCTCGCCGCGCCGCACCACGATCACGGGCCGTCCGATGCATGCTTCGTCGACGACCCGCGCGCCGCCATCAGGCACGTCTGAAATGCGGCAGAGTTGTCTTGCCTCCATGACTCACACTCGCTGCTCGGGGTTTCCCAGGCTCCAGTCCCAGGGACGCACTTCCACGCGCGAAAACAACCCCTCCTTCACGTACGGGTCGTTTCCGACAAACTGCATCACGGCATGGATATCGTCCGCCTCGATGACGAGCAGCGTTCCGTTCATCGCGTCGCACTGCGGGTCCAGCGTCGGGCCGCCGAGCCGCACATACACGCCGTGCTGGGCGGCCGCGCGCAGGTAGGACCGATGAATCGGCCGCACGCGGTCACGCACCTCGCGCATACCGGGCTGGTCCGTCGCAAACACCGCGAAAAATCGAGCCATATCGATCAGCTCCGGTCGAGAACGAAGTCGTACGTCGCTTCGCGGTACGGGCCGTTCAGGCCGATCTGGCGGGCGAGCTCGTCATGCGCATCACGCTCGCGATACGCGACCATCAGCGACGGCTTCACGCCGAAGACGGCGTCCGACTTCAGATACGGGTCGTCCTCGTCAAAAAGATGCGTGACGAGCGTACGGTAGCCCGGCGCGTCGATCATGAAGTGCAGATGCGCGGGCCGCCATGGATGCCGGCCGGTGGCGTCGAGCATCTTCCCGACCGGGCCGTCGGTCGGAATGGGATAGCTGACGGGCAGAATCGTCGCGATCGCGTAGCGGCCTTCGGCATCGGTCCGGTAGCGGCCACGCAGGTTGCCGTGCGGCTGCGCCATGTCCTGCCCGGAATACATGCCGTTTTCCGCCGTCTGCCACACGTCAAGCACGGCGTCCGTCACTGGCGCACCGTCGGTGGTCAGCACGCGACCGCGCACCACAACCGGCGCGCCCGGCGTGCGGGCCATATTCTCGCCATACGCACGCTCGGGCATCCCCTCGATGTAGAACGGGCCGAACACCGTCGTTTCCGTGGCGCCGGTCGCGAAGCGATGGTTGATCGCATCGACCAGCATCGAGACGCCCAGCGTGTCCGACAACAGGATGAACTCCTGGCGCACGACGTCGTCGCACGTCTTCCCGGTCTCGGTCAGGAAGCGAATCGCCGCCATCCACTCCGCTTCCGTCAGCTCCGTTTCGCGTACGAATGCATGAAGATGGCGCACGAGGCTCTGCATCAGCGCGCGCAAGCGCGGGCTCGGCGTGCCGTCGAAGCTGGCGACGACCTGCTCGGTCAGCCTCGCGTCGCCGTCATGATGGTCGTGGGTCACGTCTGTCTCCCTTTATGCTTCGGGTTGTTCAATCCGGCGCACGCCCTTCCCACGCGTGCTGGAGCAACGCGCGAATCGCCGCGCGCTCGATCGGCCGCGGATTCGCATACGGGTTCCGGCACGCAAGGTCGGCCGCTTCGTCGAGGCCCGCCTGCGGCATCCCGATGTCGGCGAGTGCCGGCGCGATGCCGAGCTGCTCGTTCAGCCTGAACAGCAGCGGGCCGGCGTCGGCTGCGTCGTTCCCGCCCAACGCCCGCGCGACGCGGCGCAGCGCGTCGGGCGCAGCGGCGTGGTTGTAGTGCGCGGTATGCGGCAACATGGCCGCGTGCGTCTGCGCGTGCGGCAGGTTGAAGGTGCCGCCGAGCGTGTGACAGAGTTTGTGGTGCAACGCCATGCCGACCGCGCCAAGGCAGGTTCCCGCGAGCCATGCGCCATATAACGCGCGGCTGCGCATCGTGCGGTCCTCAGGATCGCGCACCACGACAGGCAATGCTTCGCCGAGCGCGCGAATCGATTCTTCGGCCATCAGGCTGATCACCGGGTTCGCATCTTCCGCATAGAGCGCCTCGACGGCGTGCGCCATCGCATTGATGCCGGACGCCGCCGAAATGCCCGGCGGCAGCGACACCGTCAACGACGGGTCGTACAGCACGGTACGCGGCAGCACGCGTGCGTCGCGCCCGGTGCGCTTCAGCCGGCCTTCCGTGAGCCCGAAGATCGGCGTCATCTCCGAGCCGGCGTAAGTCGTCGGCACGGCCAGGATCGGCAGCAAAGACTCGAGCGCAATGGCCTTGCCCAACCCGATCGTCGAGCCGCCGCCGATCGCGATGCAACAGTCCGCGCCCAGCTCGCCGGCCATCTCGCGAGCGGCGTGCGCGACTTCGACCGGAACGTGCATGACCGCCTGCGCGCACACACCGGCAGCACGCTCGCCGAGCACCGCCATTACGCGTTCGGCGAGCGGTCGCTGCTCGGGTGTGGACAGGATGAGTGCACGGCGGGCGCCGAGCATCGACAGCTCGTCCGGCAGTCTGGCGAGCGCGCCCCATTCGAACACCACGCGGGAAGGGGTTCCCTGATAGACGAATCGCTCCATGACGGCCTCAGCGCTTGAAGTGCGGCGGCACGTTGCCGTCGACATTGACCCACACCGACCGCGCTTCCGTGTAGTCGTGCATGGCCTCGAAGCCCATCTCGCGGCCGTAGCCCGACTGGCCTACGCCGCCGAACGGGCTGCCCGGATTGACGCGCTTGTAGCAGTTGATCCAGCACATTCCCGCATTGATTTGCGACGCCATCTTGTGCGCGCGGGAGAGATCCCGGGTCCAGAGACCGCTGCCCAGCCCGTATTCCGTCGCGTTGGCGATGGACAGTGCTTCATCGTCGCTGCCGAAGCGCAGCACGGTGACGAACGGGCCGAACACTTCCTCCTGGGCGACGCGGTCGGTCGCGCTCTTTGCCTCGATGACCGTCGGGCGCACATAATAGCCGTTGGCGAGCGCCGGATCGTGCGGCACGCTGCCGCCCGTGAGCACGCGGCCGCCCTGTTCGCGCGCCACGTCGACGAACGACAGCACGCGCTCGAGGTGTTGCTTCGAGGTCAGCGGACCCATCTCGGTATTGGCATCGAGCGGGTTGCCGATCCGGATCGACGATGCCAGCGCAACGAATCGCTCGAGGAACGCATCCGCGATGCGTTCGTGCAGCACGAGACGCGAGCCGGCGATACACGCCTGCCCCTGGTTGTGAAAGATTGCCCAGGCGGCGCCGTTGATGGCCGCGTCGAGATCGGCATCGTCGAAGACGATGTTCGCGCCCTTGCCGCCCAGCTCCAGTTGAATGCGCTTCAGGTTGCCCTGCGACGCTTCGACAATCCGGCGGCCGGTTGCCGTCGAACCGGTGAACGCAATCTTCCCGACACCTGGATGCTCGGCGAGCCGCTGGCCCGCCGTATGGCCGTAGCCGGGGACAATATTGACGACGCCCGCGGGAAATCCGACCTCGGCCATCAGTTCGACGATGCGCAACGTCGACAGCGGCGTGATTTCCGACGGCTTGAGCACCACCGTGTTGCCGGCGGCAAGCGCCGGGCCCATCTTCCAGCTGGTGAACATCAGCGGAAAATTCCACGGCACGATCTGGCCGACCACACCGATCGGCGCGCGCTGCACATAGTTCAGAAAGCCGGTTTCGACGGGAATCACCGAACCCTGAAGCTTGTCGGCCATGCCGCCGAAGTAACGGAAGCAGGCGGCCGTGCGCGGCACGTCGAGCGAACGCGAATCGCGAATCGGGTGGCCGGTGTCCAGCGATTCGAGTTGCGCCAGCTCCTCGGTGTTGGCCTCGATGGCGTCGGCCAGGCGCAGCAGCAGCCGGCCACGTTCGGCGGCCGGCATGGCCGACCATCCGGGGAACGCGCGGGTCGCCGCTTCGACGGCCAGATCGACGTCCGCCGCGGTGGCCGCCGCGATCTTCGCGATGACGGAACCGTCGTGAGGATTCAGCACGTCGATCGTGCCGCGGTCGACGGCGTCAACGAAGCGCCCGTCGATGAAGAGTTGGGTTTGCATGAATCGTCCTCGGTGTATGGCTGGAGCTGAAGCGCTGCTTAGAACGCGATCGGATACGGAGCCAGTTCGCCGCTCTCGTATCGTTGCGGCAGGTCAGGCGTCGCGTTTTCCCAGACCAGCAGCATCGAACGCTTCGTGGAGTAACCCTGGTGCCGGATGTCGGCGGGCATCGCGCAAATATCGCCCGCACGCATCGTGATGCGCGCCCGCGGCGCGCCGGTGTTCTTGTCGCCGACGTCCCACACGATTTCGTCGGACAGTTGCAGGAACCATTCGACACGGTCATTGCCGTGGAAGACCGGCAGGATGAATTCCTCGGTGGTCGGGCAGAACAGGCTGCGCCCGCACACCGATGTGACCGACGGATTCCACGTCACGTCCGAGCGCGACAGATACTTGAACAGGTTGAATGCGTGAAGCTCGCCTTCGAAGCCTGGTTCGACATGCACTTCCGGTTCGTCCTGGGCGACGTCGAGGAACGCGCGGTTGACCGGCAGCGTGTCGCGCAGCGGCGAGTCGCCTTCGAGGCCGGGCATGCGGCGCGTCGCGATGCGCGTGCGTTCGATTGCCGAGCCGTTGTCGCCGTGCTTGCGCCCGAATGCCGTGCCCGTTTCTTCAGGTGCCGCGAACGGGTCGAATCCTTCGTTCGTCCAGTCGTGCAGCATGGCCTTGAAGGTCGCCATGATGGTGGGCGTTTCGAAGGTCTCGGTGTAGTCGACCCCGGCGTCTTTCAGGATGCCGTTGAAGGTGCCCGCATACATGTCCACTTTGCCGTAGTGATTGCGCGTGCCGAACACGTGGTCGAAATTCACCCAGCCGTAGAAGAAGCCCCACGCCACATCGCGCATCATCGCGCGCAGGAATGCGTCCGCCGGTATCGCATGCGTGCGCGTCTGGCCTTTCGCCGGCCAGCTGATCTTCACGAAATATTCGTCGCGCTGGAACGCGAACTCGCCGAGCTGGAAGCGGCGGTAGCCGGTCACGGCATCGGCGTCCGTGGCGCGCACCAGATCGGCTGCAAAGCCCGCGGATGGGTCGAGGGTCTCGAGGGTGGCCATAACTTGTCTCCTGGAATAGTCGAATGGGGTCGGTCGGAACAGTCAGTGCAGGCAGATCTCGGCCCACTTCTCCACGGACAGCTCGCCGAGGACGGTCTGTACGAGCGCGACGCCCGGCTGGCTTGCGGTGAAGCGGTAGGCACAGCCGGCCGGGAGCAGCGCCTGATGTCCTTTGCGCAGGACGACGTACCCCATGTTGCGGCCGGCCGGCTGCGCACCGGCGCTCACGGTGCCGCGACCCGCTTCCGGCGGGGTATCGAGCTTGATGAATTCGATCCGGACTTCGTTATCCATCTGGATAACGAACTCGTCATGCGCGCATGCGAACCAGGGCGACTGGCCCTCGGTCCTCATCACTTCGATCACGTATTCGAGATTCTTGCCGGCGACGACCTTTTCATAAGGGGCCGACTTCGATGCCACCTCGAAGACATTCGAGAAGGCGTAGTGCTGGGCGCTGCCGCTGGTGATTTCGATCTCGCCCTTCCTGTAGCTGTCGAGCGAGCCAAGGACGGTGTGGAATGCCGTGTCGGTCATTGCTGTCTCCTGAGTTGAACCGCTTGTTGGATTCAACTCTAGGGGCAAGGGACGACAGCAACAAGGCAGGGGATGGCGATTACGGCATTTGCGTTTCGCGAATAATCGCGCGGTTCACCGCACCCAGCCACGCTCCAGCAGCGGCCGGTCCCACGGGGACTCATCGCCGATGTACTCCGCGAGGAATTCGACCAGCGCCTTCACCTTCAACGCCTGTCGCTGCGTTGCGGGATAAACGGCGGCAAAGCTCAGCGGAGCGAGCTGGTATTCGGTCAGGATGGGCACCAGCCGGCCCGCGACGAGCGCGTCGCTCGCCACCAGCGTGGGCAGGCAAACGACGCCGCCGCCCGTCAGCGCGCACTCGCGCAGCAGGTGAACGGAGTTCGAGCGAATCATGCCCGGCAACTCCATTTCGACCACCTCGTCGTCTCGCGTCATCGTCCAGCGGTTGCGCGACGGGTAGCCCGAATACAGCGCGGTCGTGTGCTGCAGCAAATCGCGCGGATGTTGTGGCGCACCATGCGCTTCGAGGTAAGCGGGTGACGCGCAAAAGAGACGCCTGACCGTGAACAGCCGCCGCTCGATAAGCGACTCGGAAATCGGCGGAAAGATCTGGAAAGCGATGTCGAACCCTTCTTCGACAGGGTCCACGACACGGTCATTGACGATGACGTCGAGCTGGATGCCCGGGTAGCGCCGGTTGAATTCGACCAGCGGCGCGCCAAAGTGATCGAGTGCGAACCCGGGCAGCATCTGGATGCGCAGCCGCCCGGTCGGCGTCGCGCGAAGCTCGCGCATCTGGTCCGTCAACTCGTTGACGCGCCCCACCACCTCGGCACACTCGCGATAAAAGGCCTCGCCCACTTCGGACAATCGCACGTGGCGCGTGCTGCGATGGAACAGCGGCGCGTTGACGAACTTCTCGAGCTGCTGGATGCGGTTCGTTACCACTGAACTGGTCACGCCAAGCTGCCGCGCCGCCTCGGCGAAGCTGCTCGTCTCCGCCACTCTGACGAATGCCTCGATGCTCAGAAACCGGTCCATACCGCACCCTTTTCGACAGCGAAACCGGCAGTCTACCCGTACCGGGCCACGGGCTGGGTCATGCAGGAGGCGTCACTGTGTCACCCGATCGATGTCAATCACGGATGGCACCGACACCGGCGTTCGCCGCCGCGTCCGCGCGGACTTGACCTCGGTTACTTTCCTGCCGTGAGCTCCGGCTGCACGACCACACGACGCTGCAGGACGGCAGGCGCGGTTTCCTTCAACAGCAGGCTGACCAGGATGCCCAGCACGACCGCGCACATCGGCAACCACAGAATGTTCTGGATGCCAAAGTGTGCGGCAACGTAGCCGCCCATCGCCGGCGCGATGCCACCACCGAAGATCTCGCCGACGCCGACCACCACACCGATGGACGTCGACACCAGGCCGACGGGCGCGGCTTCGGTCGCCACCGGGCCGGACAGCAGCGACACCAGGCCGAGCGTGAAGAACGAGGCGACGAACAGGACGCCGAACAGCGCGAGCGGCTGCGGGCCGAGGCCGCGGAAAATATAGAGCATCACGGCCGTTCCCGTGAAGCCGACGATACTCGCGAGGCGGCGGCCGACCAGGTCGGACAGGCCGGGCAAGCCGAACTGCCCGAGAAAGCCGCCGAAGCCGATCGCCGACACGACGAGGCCCATCCTCTGCGTGCCGAGCGACAGGTAATCCGTCAGATACAGCGGCAGCAGCGCGCCGAGCACGAATACGCCGGTCATCGCGCAGCACAGTGCAGCCATCGCCACGAGGATGTTGCGGCTCTTGAGAACATGCCCGAGCGAAGCCGGCGCGTGCTCCGACGCAACCTCTCTCGTGACCTTCGGCTCACGGATGACGAAGAACATGATCGTCCCGAGGATCAGGCCGGGAATCGCCACCAGCGCAAAGACCCAGCGCCACGACATAAAACCGAGCAGTTGCGTGGCGATGATGGGCGACAGCGCCAGTCCGAACAGCGCGAAGCCGCTTTGCTGCAGGCCGAGGTTCAGGCCGCGCCGCCGCGGATGCGACGCGTCGGCCGTCGCCGCGAAGCTCGTCGGGCAGAACGAGCCCTCCGCGACGCCCATCAGGCCGCGAATCGCCATCAGACCGAGCAGGCCGCCCGCGAGCCCCGAAAAGCCCGACAGCAGCGAGAACGCGATGATGGCCGGAATGAGCACTTTCCGCCGGCCGATCTTGTCCGAGATACCGCCCATCAGCGCCGCGAAGACACCCCACGACAGGCCAAGCACGCCGATGCAGTTGCCGACGTCCTGCGCGGTCAGGTTGAGGTCCTTCATGATCGAAGGGAACAGCGGCGCGATGAGCCAGCGATCCAGGCCGACCAGCCCGAAGCCGAGCGCCAGCAGCGTCACCGCCTTCCACTCATAGGAGGTATCCCACTCGTTTGCTTTCATTTCCGTCTCCGTGGACGCTGGTTCGCCTGCGCGCGCCGGAGCGCCTGCGCATGAGCCAGGTCCGATGTCTTTGTATGCGACGTGAATCGCGAGGGAGCGCCGGCCGCCTTTCCGGTTCGAGGCGTCGAATCCAATCAGCCGACGCCACAACGATAGGTGCAAGGCTGCCGATCGGGTATCGAACAACCGGCGAACGCGCCATTCGCGAAACGCAAATAATCGGGAGCGGTGGGCGGGAAGTGTCTGCGGGGAAGCGTGGAGCGAATCGGCGCGGTGCCGAAGTGACGCTCATTCACGCGCCACGGGGAAATCCCTCATGGACATCGAGGAATCGGCGTACTGCCCCGTTTACACCCTGCATGCACACGGTCCGGCAAGCTCAGCGCCAGCATGTGCAATCCG
Organism: Burkholderia pyrrocinia; assembly: GCF_003330765.1. Taxonomy (NCBI): domain Bacteria; kingdom Pseudomonadati; phylum Pseudomonadota; class Betaproteobacteria; order Burkholderiales; family Burkholderiaceae; genus Burkholderia; species Burkholderia pyrrocinia. The sequence continues at coordinate 2,765,237 of NZ_CP024903.1, forward strand.
GATACATGACACGAATCATCCTGCACCACCCGACGGTGCTACCGGTGTGAACCTTGCGACAGGCGTTTGTTTGACTGTACATGGTCAAACAAACGTGCGCGGCACGCGCACGAGCGCGATCCTGTTCGGGCCCCTTCCGACACCGCAATGTGTCGCTGTCCATTCTGGATTTTGAAAAGTCTGATTTTTAATTTTTGCAACTCAATTTAGTTCGACGAAAAAGTCAGTCACCGCGGCGCGGCGGACTAGCAAAGAGCAGATACGAATATCAGTGAATATGTCCGACATAGGATTTTCCTTAAAAAATCCACCCTCACCGAAACGTTAAACACTGTTTCTTAAGGCGCGATTTTTCATCTCAAAATATCAATATGACTTTCAAGCGATATATGTTTGATATCCTCCACATCCAAATTACGAGTGCCGTCGCTTTATTAAACTGAGAGTCCGATTCGAACAAGTCCGAATCCGGAAAAATAACAACGAGATTGCCGTTATGTCGATAGCAGCAACACTTCGAAACTTTGCCTCCGGTCTTGTCGACAGGAACAGGCGACCGGTCGCCCTTCATTTCGGGCAAGCGCAACGCACAGTCGGCCATCTGCTGGCGCTCCATCACGCCGATATCCGCGAAGGGTTGATGTCGGGAATCGACGGGCACCTGACCTGCGTTTCCACACGTGACCATCTATCCCCCACGTTGTTTCTTGGCCTGCCTGTATCGGTCCTGCTAACGACCGACCGGGGCAACGTGCAGGCGATCAATGCGATCGTGCGTGATGTGCGAATGGGTCAATCCGATGGCGAACTGACGGTGTACCAGTTGCACGTCTGTGATGCGCTTTCGTTGATGGACCGCCGCACCAACTCCCGCATCTTCAGGTCGCGCAGTGTTATCGAGATTCTGGCCACGCTGACGAACGAGTGGCAGCAACGTAGTCCCGCGCTCGCGCGGGCATTCGATTTCGACCTGTCAGGAGTACGAGCCGAACACTATCCGGCGCGCGAACTGACGCGGCAGGTCAACGAATCGGACGCGCGCTTTGTGCGCCGGCTGTTGCGACGCGAAGGCATCACGGTTTTTGCGAAGGCCGGGCCGGTCGGAGGGGCACGCGGCATGACCGACGATCGGCCGATTCACACGCTCGTGTTCTGCGATGACCCGCTTCGATTGGCGGAATCGCCGGCCGGTGCGGTGCGTCTTCACCCGCGCGATGCAGGAACCGAGCAACGCGATACGGTGACGCTCTTTGCGCATTATCAAAGCCTGTCCGCCGGCAAAGCCAGCCGTCCGTCGTGGGACTACAAGAAAGCCCGCGTAGACGATTCCGCCGTCGCTACCAGCATCGATCAGGGTGAATCCGGTAACGACCTTGCGCGATTGCTGACCGATGTTGCGATCGACATTCCGCACGTCGGGGATTCATGGAACGATCACGACCGCATCACACACGACCGGATACTCGCCCACCAGTTCGAAGCGGAGCGCTACGACGGCATCAGTAGCGTGCGCGATATGCCGGTCGGTTACTGGTTCACGCTGACGGGCGACCCCGAACTTGACATGAAGCCTGCCAACCAACGCCAGTTCGTTGTCACGTCGGTTCGGCACGATATCTGGAACAACCTGCCGAAAGACCTGACGAGCCGCGTGATCGAGCTATTCGCGGCGAGCCGGAACCTCACGCAAACCGCACCGCTCGCGCCGATCGATGCGTCCGGACAGACGGACACGCGCTACGAGAACAGTTTCACGTGCGTGCGTCGCGGCGTGCCGCTCAAGCCGTCCTACGATCCGAAACTCGACCTGCCGCCGGCTCACCTGCTGACCGGCACGATCGTCGGCACGCAGGGGGAAGAAGTGTTTTGCGACGAAGCCGGCCGCGTGCGCGTGCAGATACACGGTTTCGATCCCGCGGATCACGCCCACGCGCAAGGCGTCGGAACGAATGGCTTGGCCGGTGATAGTGCGCCTATTCGTGTCGGGGCGAGTTTGGCGGGCGGAAACTTCGGTGCGCTTTTCCTGCCCCGTGTCGGGATGGAAGTCCTATTGGGATGTCTTTCAGGCGACCCGGACCGTTTGGTCATCATCGGGGTGTTGAGCAACGGCGCGAACCCGCCCGCGACTTTCAGCCATACCGGCGCGCTTCCCGGCAACCGCTACCTGTCCGGCATCAAGACCCAGGAAATCAAGGGCCGTCGGTATAACCAGCTGCGGCTAGACGACACGCCATCGCAGATTTCAGCGCAGCTCGCGAGCGAACACGCGCATACCCAATTGAATTTGGGGTATCTGACGCAGCCACGGCAAGACGGACACGGCACCGATAGAGGCGAAGGCGCGGAGTTGCGTACCGATGCCGCCGCCGCGTTGCGCGCCGCCCAAGGCATTTTGTTGACGACCTATGCGCGCACGCAGGCAAGCGGCGGCCAGCTCGATCGCGACGAACTCGTTAGCCTGCTCGGCGAGTGCACCGAACTGTTCAAATCGCTCGGCGACTATGCCGGTCAGCATGGCGGACAGTCCGCCGATACCGCCGGCCAGGACAAGATCGCCGACGCATTCCGTAACTGGACGGCCGGCGTCGGCGAGTCCGGTGCAGCCTGCGACGTGTCTGCGTTGATGGCTTTCGGCGCGCAGGCCGGATCGCTGCATGTCACCCCTAAAACGCATGTCATGTATGCGGGCGAGAACATCGATCAGATCGCCCGGCAACACGTGCAACTCACTAGCGGCGAGCGCATCAATTTGCATGGTGGTCACGGCGTGGCGATGTTTGCGCACAGCGAAGGTGTGTCGGCGATCGCCAATCAGGGGAAGGTGACGATCCAGTCGCAGAACGACGACACGCGGGTGGATTCAGCCAGGAACATCCAACTGACTGCGGCCGGCGGCAAGCTTGCCGGCATGGCAAACGATCAAGTGGTGTTCGTCACGTCGGGCGGCGCGTATCTCAAGCTTGACGGCGGAAATATCGAACTGGGCTGCCCTGGCACGTTCACGGTGAAGTCGGCGGGCCATTCGTGGGGTGGCCCCGCCAGCATGAACACCGATATGCCGAAGTTCGATAAAGCCCCGCTCGGCCGTGTGCCGAAACTCGTTCTCGCGACCGATGGCGCTGCGGCGTCGGGTTTCGACGGGCAAGTACAGAAGGCGTCAGGGGCGCTGTCAAACCTGACGACCGACACGGCTGGCGAACTGCCACCGGTCCATACCGACCACTTCGAAAAGCTGGCGGTGCAGTTCATCAAGAAGAACGTTTAAGACACGCGCAGGAGTGTGGATGACCGCCCCTTTTCTCGATCCTCGACCGGTAGCGGACACGCGAGCCGATGGACCCGCCACAACGACCGATGCCCCCGACACGGCTGCATCGCGCTCCGATCCGCCGCCTATCATCGTCGGCCGAACCGAAGGGCCGACGTTGTTCGACAAGGACAATCGGCTTATTTGTGTCAAGCAACTTCCATTGCCCGGTGTCGTCATCTTCGTTCACGGCGTCAACTCTGAAGGCGAATGGTTCGACGCGTCCGAAGAAGGACTGTGCGCCGGACTGAATCGCCGGCTTGGGCGCCTGGACGATCAGATGAAGTATCTCGGCGTCGACGCCGGACAATTGACGCCCGCGAAGTACACCGAAGGCGTGACGCCCGACGGGTTTCTGAATCCCAAGCTGCTGGCCGACAATTACATCAAGCCCGATCCCTCGTTCTCGCCTGTCATCCATTTTCGGTGGGGCTATCGGGCTACGCTCGAAGAACTCAAGGAGTACGGCGACAAGATTTTTCTTAACGAGAAGGATTATTGGGGCGGCGGCCCGTTCACCAATGGCTGCTCAAGCCTGCCTGATCTTTGGCACGGCGGCCTCGATGACCGGGCGTTCGGATGGACGTCCGTGCAGGGTATCAACCCGACCAACCGGCCACTATATCGCGCGCCGCCGCGTGCGTATGGCGTGCTTGCCGCCTTGCGGCTCGCCAAGCTGATCGAGTCTATCCGCAAGATGCGGGCCGACGTACCGATCACGGTTGTGTGCCACAGCCAAGGCAACATCGTCGGCCTGACGGGGGCATTTTTCGGTGACGCGTTGCCGGAAGTTGAAGATCCGTGGGGACGTAAGGGGCGCTGCGTGGCGGACGCCTATGTGCTGGCGAATGCACCGTACAGTTTTGCGACCGGGACAGGTCCGGGAAAATCATCAACGGGAATGGATACGTGGTCGCAACGTGAGACGAAGGACGCCAAGGGCAATCGTGGACGACAGACCTACGCGGCGCGCGTACAGACGTTCGGAAAATTCCTGTCCATCGTGGGCAGCCGCGCCGCATACGAGCCTTCACCCGATAAGGTTGATGAAGACATGGCGAACAGCCGCGTATCGCCGACGAGCAACAAGTCCTATGCTGCTCAGGATGATCGTATGCGACACGGCCTGAACGGTTCGACCTATGGGCGCGTCACAGCGTATTGCTGTCCGCACGATCAGGTAATCTCGGCCGTGACCGTACAGGGTATCGGCTGGCGCGGTATCGGCAAGCATGAACTCAACGACATTGGCGTATCCGGCGTCCTGACGCAGCGCGTGTTCGCGTCAGGCTTCCCGGTCGGCGTGCAGAAGCCCTATCGATATTGGGAAGACGACTGGCGGCATGACAAGAAAGGGGCGACACCGGGTTTCTGGTATCCACCGTCGCCGCCGGCTAAATTCGGTTTGGTCGGTGCGCTCAAAGGAAACGAATCGATCTTCGGGATGATGGGAACATTGATCACTGCGCCAATCATGTATGCGGCGACCGCAGCGACTTCCGCAATGAAAATGTTTCGTGTGAACGAAGACCCGCCGAAGGGATGGACGGTCGTTGCGGATGCACCTGAATTAGACGAGTCGTTCCCGCCGAAGGCGCTGCGTTTCGGCAAGTCGATCGAGACGAAGGACGGCGACGCGGTGAGTGACTTCAACGAAGGCAACGATCCGCCGTCTGCATGGCGTGACGCGAGCAAGACTGATGCAGACAAACAGGCCGACGATCCTTATGACCAGTACAAGGCAATGAACAAGGACGGTGACGCCCACGGCACGGCCGAGAGTGAAGCCGGACAGCGTTACGAGGATCGCGCACTGATGCGCATGGAGGCGCGCCGCACGTTGAACACGGTGTGGGTCGACAGCGACGGCCATGTAATCGGAGAGGATGGAGAAAGCGATATCCCCTGTGGCTACAACATATGGCGCAACAAGCAGATCACAGACGGGATGGATCGCGGTCAGACCAATAACCCGACGAACCACTCAACGACGATGACCAACCCGGAACATGCCGAAAAAGCGCTTGCGTATGATGTGGCGATTGGCCTTTGTTACTTGACTCCTGACCAGATGTACGATTTTCGGATTGAGGCGGATTGGCGCATGGGAAAAGGCATTGAAAAGGACAATCCAAATAAGAAATACAGCAAGTACTTTGAGACTGGACAGCTTGATCGTTTGACGATGCAAGAATGGGCGCACGCCAAAGGTAGTGAGGGCAACGTGCCTGACAAGATCGTGAATGATCGTGAAGGGCAAGCCTATCTGAGCATCGGAGTGGCAGTATGAAGGCGCTGATCGCTACATGGCCGCGACGTATCGCCTTGGCTGCCGTGGTATGGATAATGGCGGCTCTGCTAATGGTCGTGCTGATGGCACATTTTGACCAACAGCACCCGGCATTACTCGAAACAGGAGATTGGATGAAACGATTAGTGATTGCCCCCGGTCTGCTGGCGCTGATGGCGTTTCTGTTGACGACGGCAACGATGGGCCCTGCACAGGCCGCACCGAGCCACAATACGGATGCCAGCGTAGCTGCGCCGACTGAAGAACCTGCCAAACCGTTCGTCGCGCAGGTCGTCGGCCTGATTTGGTTGAATCCGTTGCAGCGGATGGACTACCCGACGGAATGGCAAACGTTGTGGACGCAAGGACTTGTCACACCGAACAAGAACGATGACATGGTGCGCACGGACCCGAACTCGTTTGCGACGCTCAAATCAATCGGAGCGTTGGTTTACGGCAATCGCGGGAAAGAGACGTTCAATGGCTTCTATCAAAAATACGTAGACGAATCCTTATTATTGCTACGGACACGCTATGCGAGCAACGCAAAATACTTCTATACCGTGAAGTCGGAGAATCAAAAAGATTGGCGAGAACTCGCAGGCACGCATGTCGAATTAGCGATACCCAAACGACTCGCGCCGACTGACGCGAAATCGTATTTGACCAGCGCAATCGTTGAATACTTCGAGATTGGACCGCCATCGTCGAAAACGCTTTGGAGCCGTGACACGCCCCCCGACGTGCAAGTTACGCAAGGCGGTGCGAATGCTGGTTTCACGTCGCTGAACAAAGCATTGGCTTATCTGCAAGCGAACCCAGACAAGAGCGTCTGGGTGATGAATTGGGACGCACCCAATTTCCCGCCGACCGACGCACAGATCAACGAAAACCTCGTTGTGCTGTTCCTCGCCGGCCCGACCTTCAACATGGAGCGCGAACCGCTCGCGTGGATTGGCAAGGCCGCTACCGGAAACACCGACGAGTTTTCGCAGAAGGTCGGCACGACGCGAACGGTACAAGCCTGGAAGGCGACCATCGATCAGGCAGCGCACAACGCAGGGATAGCCGTCCCGGATATCAAGTACATCGTTCACGATGCCGGTGCCGGTAGCGATGCCGCTTCGACGCGACTCGTCGGGCTGTCGCAGACACTCACCGAAATCCTGCCGGATTACGACCACCAGAAACAGACCTTCAACACGGCGGCGCTGCTCGGCGACATGGGAACCGGTAGCGCATTGACCGACGTCGCACTGGCAATCGGCCGGATCAATCACTTCGGCGGCAATGCATTGGTTGCAGGCACAACGGACCCGGAACATCCCGTCGCCGTCGTAGTAATGCCGCCATCGAAGCTGACGCCAATCGATCCGAGCAAGGATTGGTTCCGCGCGCGCGGTGGGAACAACGCCTACCTGCCGTGGTGGGGACGCCGACACGATACCGATTACGGCATGCAGGGTTATTCGTGGTGACGTAAGCCAGCGCGCGGCGCGTTGCGTGCGAACGTGACCGCCGCGCCGAATCATTCAGGGGATCGGAAATATGCGGGGAATTGTTCGGGTAGGCGACATGCACACCCACGGCGGCCGGGTTGAATCCGGAGCGGGTACGAGCGAGGTGATGGAGCGAGCGGTCGCCCGCATTGGCGACACGTGTTCATGTCCGATTCACGGAGCCTGCGTGATTGTCGAAGGTGATATGGCTTTCGACGTGGAAGGCCGAGCCGCCGCGTTCGATGGCCACAAAACTTCCTGCGGAGCGGCGTTGATTTCTTCCCTACAAACTTCCGGGCGCGTCTGAATGCGGCAGAGCCGACGCATGACCGCCGAACAGTTCCAACTACTGCGGCTGCACGATACCCGGATCAAGCCCATGAATCATTGGGCCTTGTTTGAAATCTTCGTGAAGGGCCGGCCACAGCGCGCACTTGCCGCCGAACTCGGCATGACGCGCTCCGCAATGTCGCAACTTGTGCGGAAGGTTTGGCAACGGTATCTGGAACTGCCAGGCAACGACACGCGCCTGACCACGCTCACGATCACGATCCCGGCGAAGTACGAAAGCGCATTGCATGCGTGGGTTCGTGATGCTCACCGATTGGCCAGGCCATCCGATCCACAGCTGACGCCTTGACCGAACCCGGAGAACGGTAGCGACTGCATCCCGGCAATGAAGACACGCCGCGTGATGAACACGGAGTGGATCGATAGCGACGAACATGTTATCGGGGAGGGCGACACGCGCATCCGCATGGCCGATCCACCACCGCCACGCACGATCGTGTCCGCCGACCACGAAGAAACAAATTCCACCATTCCACATTAAAAGAAAACGTTATTCCATATCAAGCTGAATTGTCGACCGATTTTGGATCCATTTTCCCGCCTGTCCCCCGTATCATTTCTCCCATTCCGAAAGAGAAAGAGCAAGAGAAGGACATGAGCGATAGCACCACGTTGCACTACCTCGACTACGCGGCCACGACGCCCGCGGATCCCCGCGTGATCGAGGCGATGACGGCCTGCCTCGGCGCCGACGGCATCTTCGGCAATCCCGCGTCGAGCTCGCACGCCGCCGGCCGGCTGGCCCGGGAACAGGTCGAGCGCGCACGCGCGCAGGTCGCCGCGCTCATCGGCGCGGATGCCGACGAGATCGTCTGGACGTCGGGCGCCACCGAATCGAACAACCTCGCGCTGAAAGGCTATGCGGAAACCGCGACCGACAAGCGCCACCTGATCACGAGCCGCATCGAGCACAAGGCCATCCTCGATACGATGGCGAACCTGTCGAAGCGCGGCATGTCGGTCAGCTATCTGACGCCCACGCCCGACGGCGAAATCACCGCCGACGCGGTGGCTGCCGCGATCGGCCCCGATACCGGCCTCGTGTCGCTGATGCTCGTGAACAACGAACTCGGCACGCTGACCGACATCGGCACGATTGCTCGCATCGTGCACGCCGCGGGCGCCCTGCTCCACGTCGACGCGGCGCAAGCGCTCGGCAAGACGCCGATCGACGTGCGCGCGCTCGGCATCGACATGATGTCGATGTCCGCGCACAAGGTTTACGGCCCCAAAGGCATCGGTGCGCTGTTCGTCCGCCGCGACATCGCCGACCGGATCGCCCCTCAGATTCATGGCGGCGGACACGAGCGCGGATTGCGCTCGGGCACGCTCGCGACTCATCAGATCGTCGGCATGGGCGTCGCGTGCGAACTGGCCGCCGAAAAACTCGACGGCGAAGCCGCGCGGATTGCGGCGCTCGGCGCACGTTTGACGAACGCGCTGCTCGCGCTCGGCGACGTCACGCAGAATGCCGCCTCGGCGCGCCGCATCCCGCACACGTTGAGCCTGACGGTGAATGCACCCGGCTTTTTCCCGTTCATGCTCGGCGAGGCACTCGCCGTGTCGTCGACCTCCGCGTGCAACTCGACCAGCGGCGCACCGTCCCATGTGCTGACCGCGATCGGCCTCGATGCGGAAGCGGCTGGCCGCACGGTGCGCGTGAGCTTCGGCCGTTTCACGACGGAGCAGGACGTCGACTTCGCGGTCGCCTGTTTCCGGAACGCGATCGAACAATGCCGGGCGACGGCGTCGAACGGATTTTCCGCTTCGCGGCAGATCACGCCGGCCGACCTGAAAGCGATCCGGAATGCCGGCTTCCGCTCGATCATCTGCAACCGGCCCGACGGCGAAGGCGATGACCAGCCGGCCTTCGACGAGATCGCCGCGGCAGCCCGCGAGCTGGGCCTCGAAGCGCGCTACCTGCCGGTCGTGCGCGATCGCATCGGCGACACCGAGGTCGATGCGTTCGGTGCGTTGCTCGACACGCTGCAGAAGCCCGTGCTCGCGTATTGCCGCAGCGGGAGCCGCTCCGGCATGCTGTGGAATCGTTTGTCGAGCCGGCGCACGGCCTGACGCAGAACGCCGCCCGAACACGCTACGCCATCCGCCTTCGCACTCGAAGGGAGCCGATGCGTTGCTATGTCGCCGGGCGGTGACGCCGGCCAATCACGCCTCGGCCGCCCGGCTGACGCCTGCCGTTACATCACCCGCCGGCAATCCTGTCGCACGCACGCCCCTATTCGCCGACGTCCCCATCGCCACTCACCGGCGTATAAATCGCCAGCTTCAGCGCAGGATCGTCGTTCGCCTGGAACGTCGCGTACTCGTAACGCTGCGTGCCGCGTTGCGCATGCACGAGCACCTTCTGGCCCGACACGCCGCTGCGCACGTCATGCGCGCCCCACCATTGCGCGAACGCGTCGCTGCTCGCGCGCAAGCGCTCCACCAGCGCGATGAACGCCGGATCGCTCGCATAAAGATCATGGCTCGCGCGAAACAGCGCGATCATCCGGCATGCCTCGTCGGCCCAGCCCGCGGCGAAGAGCCGGCGCGCGTGCGGCTCGACGAACATGTAGATCAGGACGTTGCGGTCGGCTTGCGCGAGCCGATCGAAGCCGAGCAGGTCGGCCGCGGCGGCATTCCACGCGAGGATGTCCCAGCGCTGCCCGGTCACGTACGCGGGCAGGTGAAGATTCGCGACGAGCCGCGCGATGGTGGGCGGCACGCTCTCCGGCACGAACGCGCGCGACACGTCGCGCCGCGCGAGCGTGCGCAGATGAGCAGCCTCGGCCTTGTTCAGCCGCAACGCACGCGCCAGTGCGTCGAGCGTCGCGTCCGACGGGCTGACATCGCGCCCCTGCTCCAGCCGCACATACCAGTCGATGCCGATGCCCGCTAGTTCCGCGACCTCCTCGCGCCGCAGGCCGGGCGTGCGCCGGCGCGGGCCGTTGTGCAGGCCGACGGCATCCGGTTGCAGCTTCTTGCGCCGCGAGCGCAGAAAATCGCCGAACGGGGTTCGCGTCGTGACGGTCATCGGGTTCGCTCCGTGCAGGGTGGTATCGGGCAATCCTGGGCTCGTGCCGGGCCTTGTTGCGGATTCTAAGCCTGCCAGAATCGGCTCGTCCCCCACTGTCTGGAAGAGTCATGAAAGCTGCGATTCTGAAGTCGCTCGGCATGCCGCTCGCTATCGAAACGATGCCGGACCCCATGCTCGGCACCGGCGAGGTCATCGTGGATGTCGTCGCGACGCCGGTGCTGTCCTATGCGCACGAAGTGTTCAGCGGCGAGCGCCAGTATCCGATCGAGCTGCCGATCGTGCCCGGCTGCGGCGCAATCGGCCGTGTCCGGCAAACCGGCCCCGACGCGACGCAGTTGCAGCCGGGCGACTGGGTGTTCTGCGATCCGACCGTGCGCTCACGCGACGATGCGCTCCAGCCCGACATCGTGCTGCAGGGCTGGAGCGCGCGCGGCGACGGCGGCAAACGGTTGCAGCGCCATTTTCACGACGGCCCGTTCGCCGAACGACTACGGGTGCCGACCGAAAACGCGGTACGCATCGGCGACATCGAGCCGGCCGACGCCGCGCGCTGGTGCGCGCTCAATACGCTGCTCGTGCCGTACGGCGGGCTGCTCGCGTCCGAGCTGCGGGCGGGCGAGATCCTGCTCGTCAGCGGCGCGACCGGCAACTTCGGCAGCGCAGGCATCGCGGTCGCGCTGGCGATGGGCGCGCGGTGCGTGGTCGCGCCGGGCCGCAATGCACGCGCGCTCGCGGAGCTCGAACGCCGCTTCGGCGAACGCGTGCGCACCGTCGCGCTGACCGGCGACGAAGCCGCGGATCGTGCACGCATGCAGCAGGCGGCGCCGGGGCCGATCGACTGCGTGATCGACCTGATGCCGCCGTCGGTGCCCGCGACGACGGTGCGTACCGCGGTGATGACGGTGCGCCCGTACGGGCGCGCGGTGCTGATGGGCGGCGTCGGCATGCTCGGCGGTGCCGGGCTCGAACTGCCGTATCCGTGGATCATGCGCAACGACATCACGCTGCGCGGCAAGTGGATGTACCCGACCGAAGCCGTGACGTTGATGGCGGGGCTCGTCCGCGGCGGGCTGCTCGACCTCGGGCACTTCGACGTGACGGTGTTCGCGCTCGACGACGCGAACGACGCGGTCGCGCATGCAGCGGCGAACGGCGGGCCGTTCAGGATGACCGTGATCGCGCCTTGACACGTGTATCCGGCGTCGTACCGGGTCGGCCTGCCATGACACTGCACCACGCCCCGGAACGGTGCACGCATCCGGATTTTCACTACGTTGCCGAAATCTGATATTGCCGGGAGATTTGGTTTCATACCGTTCACGTATCGGGCCGGAAAGTGATTGCCGTTCAACCGCGGCATCGCCTGCCGCCGACGAATTCCAGGAGCGGGCCGTATCACATGGCCCGGGCGGCGATGACGGTCCTGCCACGCAGGACATTCGTGACGGAGCGACTATGGATACAAAATTCCAGCCTGATTCAGGCACCGACAGTGACGTAAGCCTCCTGCACAAGATGGGCTATGCGCAGGAACTGTCGAGACGTATGAGCGGTTTCTCGAACTTCGCCGTTTCTTTTTCGGTTATCTGCATTCTGTCGGGCGGCATTACCGCGTTTCAGCTCGCGTTTTCGGCCACCGGCGGCGCGTCGGTCGGTCTGGGCTGGCCATTGGGTTCGCTGTTCGCGCTGATCGTCGCCGTGTCGATGTCGCAAATCGCCTCCGCGTTTCCGACGGCGGGCGGCCTCTATCACTGGGGCGCCATCCTCGGCGGCAAGAAATGGGGGTGGATGACGGCGTGGCTCAACCTGATCGGCCTCATCTTCGTGATCGCCGCGATCAATTTCGGCACCTACGATCCATTCTTCAAGACGCTGATCGCGCCGATGTTCGGCGTCAGTCCGGACCACCTGACCTGGTGGCATCAAACGGCGTTCATCGCGCTCATCACGATCTCGCAGGCCATCCTGAACGCACGCGGCATCAGGATTGCGAGCAAGATCACCGACCTGTCGGGCTACCTCATTTTCGTGGTGACGATTGCGCTGGTTGTCTCGCTGCTCTACTACTCGCCGGTCGCATTCGATCCGCACCGGCTGGTCACCTTCACCAATTTCACCGGCGTCGACGGCGGTGCGTGGCCGAAACAGGCCACGCCGCTCGCGTTCCTGTCCGGCCTGCTGCTGGTGACCTACACCATCACCGGTTTCGACGCTTCCGCGCACACGTCGGAAGAGACGCACGATGCGGCCAGGAACGTGCCGCGCGGCATCATCGGGTCGGTGTTCTGGTCCGCGGTCTTCGGCTACGTGATGGTGTGCGCGTTCGTACTGGTGATGCCCGACCTGACCGCCGGCATGAAACAGGGCACCGGCTTTTTCGAAGCGATACTCGCGCCGATTCCGAAGACCTTGCGCGTCTGCCTCGAACTCGCGATGTTCTTCATCAACTACGTGTGCGGGCTCGCCGCGATCATGTCGACGTCGCGGATGGTGTATGCGTTTGCGCGCGACGGCGGGCTGCCGGCCTCGAAGCTGCTGCGCAGCGTGAATCACGCGCACCGGACGCCCGGGCCCGCGATCTGGACGTGTGCGGTGCTCGCGATCGTCGTCACGTTGTACGGCGACGCGTTCTCGGTACTGAGTGCCGGCAGCGCCGTGTTCCTGTTCATCTCGTATGCAATGCCGATCGGCTCCGGGATGCTGGCCGAAGGCCGCACGTGGACTGAAAAGGGTCCGTTTCAACTGGGCATCTGGTCCAAACCGTGCGCGTTGCTCGCGCTGGTAGGCGCCTGTGTGCTGGCCTATGTCGGCATCCAGCCGCCGAATGAAAAGGTGCTCTACGTGCTGGTCGGCTTCGTGGCGGCGCTCATGGTGATCTGGTATGGCTTCGGGGTGCGCAACACCTTCGCGGGTCCGCCGGTGCTGAAGGACACGCGAAATCTCGACCGCATCCGCGAACTCGAGGCGAACGTCGACCCGTCCGTCTGAAGCGCTGTTGATACAGGCTGAAACCGCCGACTCGCAGGTGTCATGCCGGTGATCTTCGCGAGGGTCGCGTTGCCGATCACTACGGTCCTCGTGTGCGACCAGGGTACCGACCACGCGGCTGCCGATGATCCAGGCGGCCGCGCCGGTTCGTCACGCCGCCCCTATTGCCCGCCGCCGTAGAACTGATCGAGCCGATCGAGCTCGCCCGACTTCCGCGCACGAATCAGTTCCTCCTTCACCTGTGCGCGCGTGATCGCTGCGGGGCCGCCCGCCTGTGACCCAGCACTGGGCATGGAGCCCACTGCGGTGGCGCTGATCGCTGCATCCGAGGGCGTGCCGGGGCCCTCGTCGGCTCCGCCGGCCGCCCGAGCAAGCCCGGCCGCACCCAGCATGCAAACGGCGACCAGCGCCGCCTTATACATCGTCTTCATCGTGGCACCTCATATGAAAAGATATTGCAACTCATATGGCGGGGACGGAGCCGATGTCCGGCCGTCCGCGCGATTCGACACACCTCGCCGATGCGACAACATCGACCGTGACGGCATGCACCGCTCCTCGCGAATCGCGAGCATTCTGCTGCGTCACTCCAGTCATCGGCCGGCTTCACACGTTCGAGTTTCCATGCGACCTTCGCGTCCTCCAGTGACGTCCCCCGGGCCAGCGCATTCGCATGTGAATGCGCAATATTGCCTCGCAGCAGCCTCGCGCATGCGCTTGCCTGCGCATCGTGCCGCAACGCGGATCGAACATTCCTGCAGCACGCACCCGCCATTGGGCGGATCTCGCGCTTCGAGCCACCGCGCACCGGGCGGGGCAACCAGCAGGAATGGATCAATGATAGAAATCAGCCTGCCGGTTTAACGCCCCCTGACGAGGGGGCAATTGTGGAATTCGTCGACTTGCCGACCTAAACTGGACACCGTATGCGCAAGGCTCAGGCGGCCCGCGTTGCGACGCAGTCGCGCGCAAGCCCGTCGTAGCTCAAGGGGCGCACCATGTCCGACAAGTATGTCGCGCTAGCGGGCCACATCCGGCGACTATGTTCGTTTGGCATCGAGCCGCGCCTCGTTATTCCTCATGTGGTTGAAGCGACGCGGCGCATCGTGGGCGCCGACTGGGGCATGTTCTTCTATACCGACGAGCACTATGCCGTGTCGGACGTATACAGTGAAAACGATACCGTCTATCAAGTTCTGCCCACCTACTTTGCCGAAGTCCACAACACCGAAAAACAGGAAGTGCTCGGCGTCACGTTCTCGGATGCGATGCGCCGCGGCCGCGGATTCGAAAACAGCGCCCGTTACGACGCCGCGCTGCTGAAGAGTGCAATGTATGCCGAGCTGTGGCGGCCGGTCAGCATGCGGCATTGTCTCGAGCTAACGGCGACCGATGGCGCCCGTGGCTGGGGAAGCCTGAAATTGTGCCGCGCGCCCGGCGGTCGCCCGTTCTCGGAAAAGAATCATCGGGACATCGAGCCCTTCGCGCGACATATCGCTCATGCGCTTTCGTGCCCGATACATCCGCCGTCGCGCGAAGCGGAAGGCTGCCAGTCAGCGATCATGGTCGTCGACAACACCGGGAAGCTCTTGCTGCAGAGCGAGGACAGCACCAGAATGCTGGCGCTCGCATCCGGCGAACCGCTTGCGTTCTATCGTCGCGACTGCTTTCCGAACTGGCTTGCGCCGCTGCTGACGAATGTCAATCGCATCTGGTGCGGCCTCCCGGTGGCACCCGCCACGATGGAACGCCGCAATGCGGCCGGCCGCTTCCGATTCAAGGCGTATCGCTTTGCACACGCGAGCGAGATGCACTGCGAACAGGCGATCGTGATCTACATCGAGCATTTCCTCCCGCACGAACTGGAAATCGAGCGACTCGGCTTCGAGTTCGGTCTGACGGAACGACAACGGCAGCTCTGTTCGCTACTCGTTCTCGGCCACTCGCAAACCGCAATAGCGCGCTGCCTCTCGCTGCACGACAGCACCGTCGTCGATCATGTGCGAAAGATCTACCGCAAGCTCAACGTCCACAACCACGACGAATTGCGCAGCGTCTTTCGCCTTGGCCGGCACGATTAGCGTCGCATGTCGTGTCGCGTCGAAAGTGCAGTCGCCACCGGGCGGCACGGCACCTTCCCGCTAACCATCGAGCAATGCCGGTGCATTGCGGTCGGCGCAAGGCGCTCTGCCCCGCGAGCCTTCCGGGCGGTACTGTCCGAACTTGATTCGATGAAGACTCGAGCACGTATGCGCAGCGCTCGTGGCTGCCCGGCATGTCGAGCGCGCCGCAGCCGATCATGGTGACAATGGCCGAGTTCAATCCGCCCGAAATGCGGGTTACGCGACGCAACCGAGGTCAGCGCAATGCGATGCAAAGCGCTGACCGACGTGGGCTCGTTTTGCGGGACACAATCGCATGTCTGCAGTCGACTCGTTCAACACCACCGACGATGAAGTCGGCGCGGCGTTGCTCGCCTTCATACAAGCGAGCCGATAGCGCTTGAACAGGCTCAAGCCGCCGACTCGCAGGTGTCATGCCGCGAGTCGGTTTTCTTTTTTCGACATCGATGGGGAACGACAAAGTTCGACCGCGTTGCGGCGGTTGAACCTCGCGGGCATCAACCGTAGACGGGGAACCGCTGGGTCAGCTCGGCGACCTGCCCGCGCACGCGCTCGAGGGTGGCGGCATCTTCCGGGCTTTCGAGGACATCGGCGATCAGGTTGCCGACGAATTCGGCTTCCTTCACGCCGAAGCCGCGCGTCGTCATTGCCGGCGAGCCCAGACGGATGCCGCTCGTCACGAACGGCTTTTCCGGATCGTTCGGGATCGCGTTCTTGTTCACCGTGATGTGCGCCGCGCCCAGCGCCGCTTCCGCCGCCTTGCCCGTAATCTTCTTCGCGCGCAGGTCCACCAGCATCACATGGCTTTCCGTGCGGCCCGACACGATCCGCAGCCCGCGCTTCACCAGCGTTTCAGCCAGCACCCGCGCGTTCTCCGCCACCTTCTCCTGGTACGCCTTGAACTCCGGCGACAGCGCTTCCTTGAACGCCACCGCCTTCGCCGCGATCACGTGCATCAGCGGGCCGCCCTGGATGCCCGGGAAGATCGCCGAGTTGATCGGCTTCTCGTACTCGGCCTTCATCAGGATCACGCCGCCGCGCGGGCCGCGCAGGCTCTTGTGCGTCGTCGTCGTCACGAAATCCGCGTGCGGCACCGGGTTCGGGTACACGCCCGCCGCGATCAGCCCCGCGTAGTGCGCCATGTCGACCATCAGGTACGCGCCCACCGACTTCGCGATCTGCGCCATACGCTCGAAGTCGATCTTCAGCGAGAACGCCGACGCGCCCGCGACGATCAGCTTCGGCTTGTGTTCCTGCGCGAGCTTCTCGGCCGCGTCGTAGTCGATGTCTTCGTTCTCGTTCAGGCCGTAGCTGACCACGTTGAACCACTTGCCCGACATGTTCACCGGCGAGCCGTGCGTCAGGTGACCACCGTGCGCGAGGC